>CAKQLT010000001.1:0-72127 GCA_934254715.1 uncultured Clostridia bacterium
GCAGTAGGATTGTAAGACGAACGTACACAGGGTATAAAGCCCTGTGTGCTTATCGTTATGCGCATAAGTTGTGGCTCAAAGGTATGAAGACGCTTGCCCTCTACGTTTCATTTAAAGCAAAGGAAAAGACGGGCATAGACATTCACCCCGCCGCGACGATAGGAAGCGGAATATTCATCGACCACGGCGTCGGTCTCGTCATAGGCGAAACCGCCGAAATAGGCGACAACTGCGTGCTTTATCAAGGCGTAACGCTGGGCGGCACGGGCAAGGACACGGGCAAACGTCACCCAACGCTCGACGAGGGCGTTATGGTGTCGGCGGGCGCAAAGGTTTTAGGACCGGTACATATAGGCGCGCACAGTAAAATCGGCGCGGGAAGCGTAGTTCTCAAAGACGTTCCGCCGTACTCGACCGTAGTCGGCGTTCCAGGCAGAGTGGTCAAGCAAGACGGCAAGCGAATCGCGGATATGGACCAGATTCTTCTTCCCGACCCCATTATGGAAGAATTTTTGAGGCTCAACAAGCGAGTTTACGAACTCGAAAAGGCTCTCGACGTGCGCTCTTGCAGATATTCCATAACCGTTGACGAGGACAACGTTCTTCCGTCCGAAGTCGAGGAAATCGAGTCGCAATTCGAGCAAAACAAATCTCAAGCGGACAAACCGCAAGAATAAAAGGACAAAGTTCCGTATGAAAATTTACAATACGCTAACGAGAAAAAAAGAGGACTTTTCGCCCATTCACGAAGGTCAAATCAATATGTACGCGTGCGGAATCACGGTTTCGGGCGAGGCGCACATCGGCCACGCCTATCAAGCGCTCATTTACGATATAATCCGCAAGTATTTCGAGAAAATCGGCTACAAGGTCAACTACGCCCGCAACTACACGGACGTTGACGACAAAATCATCGCAAAGTCCAAAGAAACGGGCATACCGCCTCTCGAATACGCAAGTATGATGATCGATCGCATTGACAAACTTATGCGCAAATTCGAGGTTGACGACCCCACGATTTGGCTCAAAGCGACTTGCAACATCGACAATATCATCGACTTCGTGTCAAAACTCATAGAAAAAGGTCACGCCTACGCAACGGACAGAGGCGACGTGTATTTTTCCGTCGAGAGTTTCCCCGGTTACGGCAAACTCAGCGGCAGAAGACTCGAAGACGCGTACGAGAGCGTACGTATCGAAAACGAGGAAAACAAGCGCAATCCTCTCGACTTCGCGCTTTGGAAGTCGGCAAAGGAAGGCGAAATATACTGGGAATCGCCGTGGGGTAAGGGCAGACCCGGTTGGCACATCGAATGTTCGGCTATGAACAGAGCGGCGTTCGGCGATCAGATAGACATTCACGGCGGCGGCAGAGATCTCATCTTCCCTCACCACGAAAACGAGATTGCGCAAACCGAATCGCTCACGGGCAAGCAGTTTGCAAAATACTGGATTCACAACGGACTTATCAAGGTCAACGGACAGAAGATGAGCAAGTCGCTCGGCAACAGTTTGCTTCTTTCCGACCTTCTCGACGAGTACAAACCCGAAACGATAAAGTACGCGCTTTTGCAGACGAATTACAGAGGCGACATCAATATCACCGACGAACTTTTCCCCGACGCGGACAAGCATATGTACGAGTTCTACAAGGTGCTTGACGAGGTGAACGAAAGCGGACTTTCGAGCGACAAGCAAAGCAAGTGGATTGACGAGGGCTTCAATCGCGCAATGGACGACGACTTCAACACGGCAAAGGCACTTGCGGACTTGTTCGGCATATTCAAGGGCATAAGAGCGAAGTTGAGAGCGGGCGATTCCGACGCGGTTGCTGACGCAAAACAGGTTGTGAAAACCTACGATTTGCTCGGACTTTTCAGAAGCAATCCCAAAGACTTTATCGCATACTACGAGCAAAAGCAAAAGGCAAAAGAGGGGGCGATTCCGCAAGAAGTTCTCGACCTCGTAGAGCAACGCAAGGTTGCCAAAGCAAACAAGGACTGGGCAAGCGCGGACGCAATAAGAGCAAAGATAAACGAACTCGGCTACGTCGTCAAGGACACCAAGGACGGCTCGTTTGCGGAAAAGGCATAAAACGCATATCAAACACTAAAACAAGGTTTATATTTGCAAAACTATGCGATAAAAACCTTGTTTTGCAATATAAAAGCAAAATACACGAATCTATTTACACGGGGAAGGACGTATGAAACGACGCATATTTACGGCTCTCGATAATCTTGCCAAAAGAGATGTTTTCGACCAAAAATACGCGCAACTCGAAAAAAGGCGAGAAGAATTAGACAAGAAAATCAAGCGCGAGGAAAGAGAAGCAAAACTCGTGCTTGCCAAAGAGAACGTTGCCAACATCACGGCAAAGGCAAAGAAGCAAGCAAAAAAACAAGCGAAGAAAGCCGCTTACGACGCAAAGTATCTTTACGTTGCGGGCGGACACGCAAAGAACGAGTTTTTGGGCTGGCTCACCATTTTCAGTTTCCGTCGCTCGCACAAGGTCAAAACCACGAGGTTTTTGAGATACGACCAAAACGACAAACGCCTTTATTTAGACATATACGAGAGAAAGGATAGGGACAGAAGCAAAAAAGCGCGCGTGTTTATCTACATTCACGGCGGCGGCTGGATAGGCGGACTTCCCGAAACGAGAGAGGCGTACACCACCAAACTTTGCGAAAAAACGGGGTATTTCGTGGCAAGCCTTTATTACGGCGACGCACCCTTTTACGGTCATCCCGAGATGATTCAAAACGTGTACAAAGCGTTTGCTTGGCTCAAAGACCACGCCGACGAGTACAACATAGATATGGACCACATATTCGTGGGCGGCGAGAGCGCGGGCGCGCATTTGAGCAGTATGGCGGGCGCGATAAGCACCAATCCCGAATACGCCGCGCACTTCGACCTCGACGAACGCTCGAAAGACCAAAAAATATCCGCGCTTATGCTCAACTGCGGCGTGTACGACTTCCCGAAAGCCGTGCATACGGGCTTCAAAAACATAGGCATTTACACTCAATCTTATTGCAAGGGTACGCCCGTCGAGGAATGTAGCGAGGAACTGCAAAAAGAGGTTTCGCCCATCAACTGGGTGACGGAAAAATTCCCGCCGACGTTTGCAATCTCGGCAGAAAACGACAAACTTGCGGTGCTTACGTTCGACCTCGTGAAAAAGTTTCAGCAACTCGGCGTTGCATACGAACACTATCACGGCGAGGGTAAATGGGCGGTGCACGCATTCCCCGTCGCGCAATTCCTCAAAATATCCAAAGAGGCAATGAAGCGCACAATCGCATTCCTCAACTATTTCGAGATTGAGTGAATCGAAGCATAGGATTTGCAATGAATCACGTTGAATCCATAATGATATAAATTATATATAATATTTAGATTATCGATAAAAACGAAAAACGCGCGAAAGGCGCGTTTTTGTTTTGGGCAAGTTGTTGTTGACTTAAAAGAGGGTTGTGTATTATCATAGGTATGCCACAAATTTGAATAGAAACGGTAAAAACGCTTATTACTATCGGTAACAAGTGTATTTCTGCCAACAGCGTTTTTACTGTTATCCTTCGAATTTGTGGCAAAATTCAAGCAGAAAATGCACTTGTTATATTTTGCGGACAAATTTATGGCAGGTGCAAAGCACCTGCTTTTGTTTTAGGAGGAGAGCAAATGATTTGTCCAAAATGCGGCGGCAACATCTTGCCGCAAGACGACGACTTGTTGGTCTGTCAGAACTGCGGTGCAAAGTTTGTGAAGAAAGCGCAGACGAGTCAATCCGAGCATAGCGCAAGCGACGCTCGGCAAAACGAGGAAGTGCAGAAACTCAAATCTCGCATTGCCGATATGGAACAGAAACAAGCGGCGATGGAAGTCGAACTTGCAAAAGCCAAAAAGGCGAGCCAAACAAACGGCGCGCTCGGCGCAGGCAAGTCGGGATTTACGGCGACTGTGTTCGAACTGTTTGCCGAAAAACTGCTTTTGTTGTGGGTGAGTATGGTTACGCTCGGATTTGCGTATCCGTGGCTCAAATGTCACTACGAAGGGTTTATTGCGTCAAAAACGTACGTTAAAGGTCGTAGACTGAGTTTTGACGGAAAAGGCAAAGACCTTGCAAAGAAGTATTATCTTTGGATGCTCTTGTGCGTTGTCACGTTCGGCATATATTCGATATTCCTTGCCGATAAATTGCACAAATGGGTGATTGAACACACGCACTATGACGGAAACGAGGGCGGAGAATCGTCATACGACGGCAAAACGGGCGTCATTTTCGGCTTCAAGTTGGCGGCGTTCTTTGCGGGTGCGTTTACACTCGGTCTTGCAAAACCGTTTGTCGAATGTAAGCGTGAAAACTACCTTTGCGAGCATACGAGCATAGACGATTCGCACTTGTATTTCGACGGCACGGGAAGCGGACTTTTGAAAAAGCAGGTGCTTTGGGTTGCGCTCACGATTGCAACTTGCGGCGTATACGCAATGTGGCTTAATCTTCAAAAAGAGCAATGGATTTGCGCAAATAAGTCAAACGACAACGTTGACTTGGGCGAAAGCGTCGCAACTGTGTTGACACCCGAAGAAAGAGCGCGCATCGCAGAAGAAAAGAGATTGCAACACGAGCAAGAGCGTGCTCGGCGCGCACTTGAAAGACAACAGAAAAAAGAACGCTTAAAAGAGATGAAAAAGACGCCGCAAGGCAAACTTTCAAGCGCATTGTTTGCCGTTGCTACGATACTTTTTGCAGTGGCGTTCGCATTGATGATTGCAATGCTCGTCGAAGGTTCTTACGCTTGGTTTGAACCGTCGTCGAAAGCGCTTATTGCGTTCGAGGTTATTTTCTCTGTGGCAACGGCGGCAATGATGGCAGGTTGCATCGTTTGCTCGAAAAAAATACAACGCAAGGGACTTGCGATTGCCGCAATCGTGCTTATCGTATGTTCGGTCGGAACAATGAGCGCAGGCTTTTTCGGCTCGTCGCAAGCGGTGAAATACTCAAACGTCGACCCGTTTTTCTATGAACTTTTAGAGGACGGTACATACGGTGTGTCGTTTTATGGTTCTGACGACGATTACGAGATGAAAGTTGCGAAAGAATACGCTATTGACAAATTGGCAGGAAATCTTGTTATACCGTCAAGTTATAAAGGTGTTCCGGTTACTTCAATAGGCGGTCTGTGGAAATCGTTTGTTAACAATTCCCATTATGCCGACGATAATGACGTAAGCGAAAGCAACGACAAAATTACAAGAATAACAATCCCCGATTCAATAAAAACAATAGAAGGCGGGGCATTTGAAGGTATGAGCGGAATCACAGAAATAACGATTCCCGCAAGCGTTGAGTATCTCGGTTACGGTGTGTTTAGGAATTGTACAAGTCTGACAACGGTCTACTGGAATTCGTCGGCAGAAATACAAAACAACAACGGAATATTCTCTGGCTGTACAAATCTTGCAAATATCGTTATCGGTGAAAACGTGACACAAGTTCCGTATTACATTTACAACAATGAATGGCTTAACAACCAACCCGAAGGACTTGTCGTTGCAAACAACTATGTTTATGGATATAAAGGGGCGATGCCGTTTAATTTGACAATACCGAATGGCATTACGGGTATCGCAGATAAGGCCTTTTATAGTGAAAATTCACTTTCGAGTGTGGTTATTCCCGATTCCGTAACCTACATAGGTGACGATTCTTTTTCAGGATGTTGGCGACTAGTGAAAATCACTGCATCAGCAAATAATGTAAGGAAAGTAATAAGGCAAAGCAAATTTCGATTCCTACAAGAGGTTGTCATAACAAGTGGCACAAAGATAGATGGCGTTTCTTCGTCGTGGGACGGTGGCGTATTTCCTAGTAGCATAACCAAAATAACAATTCCCGATTCCGTAACAAGCATTGGAGAGAATGCGTTCTATGGTTGCACAAACATTGAAGAAGTTCACGTCGATTCATTGGAAAGCTGGTGTGCAATTGAGATGTACAGCAATCCTCTAGCGGTTGCGTCTGATGCCAAATTGTATATCGATGGTGAAGTCCCAAGCGGCAATTATGTAATTCCCGATGGAATAACAACCATTCCGGCATATACGTTTAGAAATTGCACGGGTTTGACGAGCGTTACAATTCCCGATAGCATAACAAGAATTAATTCGTATGCGTTCTATGGTTGCATCGGTTTGACAAGCGTTACGATTCCCGATAGCGTGACATATATGAGTGATTATGCCTTCGAAAACTGCAAAGGACTGACGAGTATAACCGGCTCGGCAGATAACGTAAGTGCAGTGGCAAAGAATGCAAAATCGACATCGTTTGTGGCGAAAATAACAAGCGGAACTAGAATAGACTATTCTGCTTTCTCTAGGTGCACGGGTTTGACAAGCATAACAATCCCCGATAGTGTAACAAATATTGATAGTGATGCGTTTTACGGTTGTACAAACTTGCAAACCGTGTATTACGGTGGAACTAAAGCACAATGGGATAATATATCTATCTCTTATTCAAACAACAACTATTTACTATACGCAACGAAAATTTATGTTGATGGAACGCAAGAGAATACAGAGACCGGCACTTCTTTTGATGATGCTATCACACTGCATTCCGGATACCGTTATACCGTCAATATCACAACGGGCGGTCAAGTCGTGTATTTCAAGTTTATCCCAACCAGAGATGCATATTATCGCATTGAACCATCGTATGGTTATGCCAGAAAACAAGGAACACTTTATGATTCGTCAAGATCGTACTTAAAATCTGACAACGGATTTAATTACGGAAGTAATTATTATTTCTCAATTTCATACGAAATGACAGCGGGAGAAACTTATTACATCGCAGTCGGATTTTATGATTCCTCGACAACGGGATCGTTTACGGTTTGGATTAGTTGAATTTAAAAGCGCAAAGGAAAAGGACTGCAAAACGCAGTCCTTTTTCATATGTCGTTGCAAAATTACGTCGCTTTAAAAGTCGGTTTTTCACATCTTGCCCGTGCTGCCGAAGCCGCCTTGTCCGCGGTCGGTGTCGGTTAAGTTTTCCACTTCTTCAAAGTCTGCGACAAAACAAGGGGCAATCACAAGTTGCGCAATGCGTTCCTTATCCTCTATGGTTTGAGGCTCGTCCGAATGGTTGTGCAAAGACACGATAATTTCGCCTCTGTAATCGCAATCGATAACGCCAACTTTGTTTGCGGGCGCAAGCGAGCGTTTGCTTGCAAGTCCGCTTCGAGCATACACGAGTCCGACAAGACCGTCGGGAATCTCGATTGCAACGCCCGTGTGTACGAACACGGTTTGATGAGGCTGAACGGTGATTGCTTTCCCCTCGCAAGCGTACAAGTCCGCCCCCGCGGAAAACTGCGTGCCGTATTTGGGTATTATTGCGTTTTCGTTCAGTTTTTTGAGTTTTACGGATACGTGTTGCATAGTTTTTGTTTTCACAGCGATATTGCACTTATGGTGCAGTGATATTGTCTTACGACAGCGATATTGTTGCTTCGCAACAGTGATATTGCGACTTTGTCGCAGTTGCGGAATATTTGAATTATTTCATATGTCATTCAGAGAAGCAACATCGTTGCGACGTAGAAATCAAGGCGACAGCCGCATTTCGCTACGCTGGATTCCCACGCTTACGCTCGGAATGACAGCGAATCATTCGGCTTCGCAGCCGCCCAAACGATGCTCGTAGACAGGCGGAGCCGAACAATATAGAACGACGAAGAATCGTTGTGAGCATCCACTTCCGCCGTTGCAACTGCCGAGCCGCCTCAAAGTTGCAACCCCTTATGTCACAAACAAATGCTCTGATTTGTTTGTGACAGGACGTTTGCGCCAAAATATTTGTCAAGCCATCTTGAAAAGATGGGTGACAAGTGTTTTGCATCCGGCGCAATTATATTATTCCCATTCGATAGTCGCCGGGGGCTTCCCCGTCACATCATAGCACACGCGGCTTATGCCTTTCACTTCGTTGACGATGCGCGACGCCATTTTCGTGAGCAAGTCGTATGGCAAGCGAGTGTATTCCGCCGTCATAAAGTCGGACGTGGTGACCGCTCTTATCACGACGACGTAGCCGTAGTTGCGGTAGTCGCCGATTACGCCGACCGATTTCGTGTCGGTGATGACTGCAAAATATTGGTCGGATTTGATTCCGCTTGCGGCGATTTCTTCACGCACGATTGCGTCCGCGTCGCGCAAGACGTCGAGTTTCTCTTTGGTTATTTCGCCGATAGTGCGGATTGAAAGTCCGGGACCGGGGAAGGGTTGACGATTGACGAGATAGTCGGGCAAACCGAGTTTTTTGCCGATTATGCGCACTTCGTCTTTGAAAAGTCCGCGCAAGGGTTCGACAAGACCCGTGAACGGCATATCTTTGGGCAAGCCGCCGACGTTGTGGTGGCTCTTGATGTTTGCCGAGTTGTTTGCGCCCGATTCGATGACGTCGGGATAAATCGTGCCTTGCGCAAGGAAGTCGTATCCCTTTTGCGCGTTTGCAACTTCCGCAAAAGTCTTTACAAATTCCTCGCCGATAATTTTTCTTTTGCGTTCGGGGTCGGTTACGCCTGCGATTTTGGAAAGGAATTTCTCGCTTGCGTCCACGACTTCGAGTTTGAGGGGAAGGGGCGCAAACGCTTCTTTGATTTGTTTGGTTTCGTCCTTGCGCATAAAGCCGTGGTCGACGTACACGCACAGAAGTTGGTCGGGAATGGCTTTGCTTATGAGAGCCGCCACGACTGAACTGTCAACGCCGCCCGAAAGACCGAGAAGAACTTTCTTGTCGCCGACTTTTTCGCGTATGAGTTTGATTTGGGTGTCGATGTAGTCGTCGAGCGAGTAGTCGCGCGTTGCGCCGCACACGTTTATGACGAAGTTTTCAAGCACCTTGTTTCCGTTGAGCGAACGCTCGACTTCGGGGTGGAATTGTACGCCGTAAATATGTTTTTGCTCGTTTGCGATTGCCGCGCACGGACAATCCGACGTGGTTGCCACAACCTTGAATCCGTCGGGAACTTGCGCAACGTAGTCGGTGTGGCTCATAAGCATTTCTTCTTCGTCCGAAAGACCGTCGAAAATCGCGCAGTCGCCGATGAAAACTTTTGTTTGACCATACTCGCGCACCGTGCCTTCCTTTACGACGCCGCCGAAAGAGTGGGCGATGTACTGCATACCGTAGCATATGCCCAAAATGGGTACGCCCAAATCGAACACGGCTTTCGAGCAACGCGGCGAATTTTCGAGATAAACGCTGTTAGGTCCGCCCGTAAATATAATGCCGATAGGGTCGATTTCTTTGAGTTTTTCCTCTGAAATGCAAGACGGCTCGACGACGGAATACACGTTCATTCTGCGCACCGAGCGCGCGATGAGTTCCTTGTATTGTCCGCCGAAATCCAGAACGAGAATGGTTTGGTTTTTCATATGTTCTCCTACAAAGGTTAATTCGATATGTATATACAAAAGTTTTGACGTATATAAAAGATTATATCTAATTCTTCGCCCAAAGAAAAGCGGATTGTAAAACAAAATAGAATTAATGAAAAATAAATGTCGCGAGGATTTGCCGACCGAAACAAACGACGATTTGCTAAATATGACCAAAACGACGGTTTATATTGAAAAAAGAGCGTGATAAACGCTCTTTTTTGTCGGTATCGGGTTGTTTTCGATTAATGCTCTCGTTCTTTTGCGGCTTTGACGAACGCGCTGAAAATCGGGTTGGCGACTTCGGGACGAGAGGTAAATTCGGGGTGGAACTGTACGCCAACGAAGAAGGGGTGGTCTTTGACTTCCACCGTTTCGACGATGCGTTCGTCGGGGGACTTGCCGCTTATCACCAGACCGCCGTTTTCAAAATCGGCAAGGTAGTCCGAATTGAACTCGTATCTGTGGCGGTGGCGTTCTTCGATGACGTCTTGATTTGCATACGCTTCTTTGATTTTCGTGCCGTCTTTGAGGGCGCAGGGGTATGCGCCGAGTCGCATAGTTCCGCCGATTTTTTTGCCTTTTTTGTCGGGAAGTATGTCGATGACGTGGCTGCCGTTTTCGGAAAATTCGCCGCTCGTCGCGTCCTTGATTCCGAGTACGTCGCGGGCGTATTCGATGACGGTGACTTGCATACCCAAACAAATTCCGAGATAGGGGATTTTGTTTTCGCGCGCGTACTTGCAAGCGCAAATCATACCATCTACGCCTCTCGTGCCGAAGCCGCCGGGGATTATGATTCCGTCAACGTCTTTGAGTTTTTCGGCGACGTTTTTGTCCGTGAGCGTTTCGCTGTCAACCCATTTGAGGTCTATGCCCGTCTTGTTTGCGCCGCCCGCGTGCTTGATTGCTTCGACGAGCGAAATGTACGAGTCGCGCAAGGATACGTATTTGCCCACGATTGCGATTTTCGTCTTGACGGACGTGATTTTGAGGTCTGCGACTTTTTCTTTCCACTCGGTGAGGTCGCACTTGTTTGTGAGCGAGAGAGCCTTGCTTATCGCCTTGTAAAGTCCGTTGCGATTGAGCATTGCGGGGGCGTCGTAAAGGCATTTTACGGTTGTGCTCGGCACGACTGCGTGTTCGTCGATAGAGCAGAAAAGCGAAATCTTTTTGATTATTTCTTCGGGCGGTTTTTTGTCCGAGCGCGCCACGACGACGTCGGGGAATATGCCGAAGCGTTGCAGTTCGCGCACGGAATGTTGCACGGGTTTGGACTTAAATTCGTCCGAGCAAGACATATAAAGAAGCAAACAGACGTGTACGAACGCGCAGTTTTCTCTGCCTACGTCGAGGCTGAACTGGCGCAAGGCTTCGAGGTAGGGTTGGCTTTCGATGTCGCCCACCGTTCCGCCTATCTCGGTGATGAGAATGTCCGCGCCCGTTTCGTTTGCGGTGTCGAGTATGTGCTGTTTTATCTCGTTGGTGACGTGCGGAATGATTTGCACGGTTTTGCCGCCGTACTCGCCGTTTCTTTCCTTGTTGAGAACGTTTTGGTACACTTTGCCGCTCGTGAGGGTGGAACTCTTGGTGAGGTTCTCGTTTATAAACCTTTCGTAGTGTCCGAGGTCGAGGTCGGTTTCCGCGCCGTCGCGGGTTACGAACACCTCGCCGTGCTGGGTGGGGTTAAGCGTACCGGGGTCGATGTTCATATAGGGATCGAATTTTTCGATATACACGCTGTATCCCGCCGACTTCAAAAGTCTGCCGAGCGACGCTGCGACGATTCCTTTGCCGAGTCCCGAAACGACTCCGCCCGTTACGAAAATGTACTTGCTCATATGTGTGCCTCCGTGTGAATATTTGTGCTTTTGTGTGCGATTTTGCGTTTTTCGGGGCAGTTTTTGCCTCAAAAAAACAAAAAAAAGGCGTTTTTTTTTAGCAACTTTCGTTTGCCAAAAAGAAAAACGCCTTTTCAGGTCCTTTTTTATTCGTTTCCCGTCCTTTGAAAAACGCCTCGATTTTTGCCGAGCGACGCTTTGAAAAGCAGTCCGCTTTTTTCAAAAAACAGTTGTAATAATATCATATTTTCGCCGTATGTCAACGACTTTTTTGCAACTTTTTTCAAAAAAATTTCGCCGTATATTTTTATGTGTACACGCGTGCGGTTATGTTTTAACACGATTATATAAAATATAACAAAAATACAATATAAACCGCGTTTGAGGTATTGACACGCGTTTTACGGAAATGTATAATTTAATCATCCTAAAAAAATCATAAAGGAGAAAATTTATGAAAAAACTTGTAGCATTCATACTTTGTATGGCACTCGTTATCACTTGCGTCGCTTGCTTCGCGGCTTGCAACCCGACCGATGGCGGTTCCGAAGTATCTTACAACAAGAACTGGAAGGTTGCTATGGTAACGGACTACGGTGACATCACCGACCAATCATTCAACCAAACGACGTACGAGGCATGCAAATGGTATTGTGAAGAATTCAACATTGAATTCCAATACTACAAACCGACCGGTGACAGCACGGCAGAACGTGTTGCATCCGTCAACCAAGCAGTCGCAGCAGGTTACAATGTTATCGTTATGCCCGGTTATGCGTTTGCTGGTACGATTGTCGAAGTTGCTTCCAAAAACCCCACTGTGAAATTCATCGCAATGGACGTTGCACAAGGTGATTTGTTCGAGGCATACTATGGCAAAGAATATGACTACAACCCCAGCAACCCCAAATGGACGTACGAACTTCCTTCTAACGTTGCTTGCTTCGTTTATCAAGAAGAAATCGCAGGTTACTTTGCAGGTTATGCTGCAGTCAAAGAAGGATTCAGAAAACTCGGCTTCCTCGGCGGTATGGCAGTTCCCGCAGTTCAACGTTACGGCTACGGCTTCGTACAAGGTGCAAATGCTGCAGCAGTCGAATTGAATGTTGCAAAAGACGTTGAAATCAAATACGGTTATGGCAACCAATTCTACGGTGACGCAGACATTACGGCAAAGATGGATACTTGGTACGGCGCAGGCACCGAAGTTGTGTTCGCATGCGGCGGCGGCATCTATTCCTCTGCTTGCGAAGCGGCAAAGAAAGTCGATAAGTTTGTTATCGGCGTTGACGTTGACCAAAGCGCAATTATCAATGCATATAGATCTGATATGTGTGTTACTTCTGCAATGAAAGGTCTCGCTGCGACAACCAAGACGGCTTTGGCAAACTTGATGGTCGGCAACTGGTCACTCTATTCCGGAAAAGTCCAAAAACTCGGTCTCATCGGCACGGACGTTGAAGCAAACTATGTGCAACTTCCGACTGCAACTTGGACGATGAAGAATTTCACTGTTGAAGAATACAAAGCACTCGAAGCAAAGATCTTCAACGGCGAAATCGTTGTCAGCGATAGCACAGATGCAATGCCCACAACCGAAATCAAGGTTGACAATCAAGGAAACCTTAAATAAGGAATGAAAGCAAAAAAAAAGAAGGCGCAAGCCTTCTTTTTTTATGCCTTTTTTGAAAAAATGTTTATAAGAACAAAAAAGATTTTTTATCGCTCTTGATATTGATAAATATATATAGTATAATTTTTCTATACATTTTATAAAAGAATAGCCCGAACAAACAAGACTTTTGATTTTGACTTTTTTGAAACAGCGTTCGAGAGGGGAATTCTTTGTAAGAAGGAAAGTATGGCAAAACGAAAAAACGACACCGAAAACACGTCAGTCATTCAGAATGATGCGATAACCGAAGTGGAAGTTGCAAGTCCCGCAAGCGAGCAAGCAAACGACGTTTCGGAAACCATACAAACTGAATTTGCGGACAATTCGAGCGCGCAAAACGATTATGTCATCGAAATGCGCCACATCACGAAAGAATTTCCGGGCATCATTGCAAACGACGACATCACATTGCAACTCAAACGCGGCGAAATCCACGCGCTTTTGGGTGAAAACGGCGCGGGCAAATCTACGCTTATGTCCGTTCTTTTCGGATTGTATCAACCCGAAAAGGGCGAGATTTTGAAGGACGGAAAAGTCGCCAAAATCAACAGCCCGAACGACGCAACCGCTCTGGGCATAGGAATGGTGCACCAACACTTCAAACTCGTCGAGGTGTTCAGCGTCCTCGACAACATCATTTTGGGCGCAGAACCGAACAAGGCGGGATTTCTCACAAAGAAAGAAGCGCGCAAGAAAGTTGTGGATTTGAGCGAGAAGTACGGGCTCAAAATCGACCCCGACGCAATCATCGAGGACATCACCGTCGGTATGCAACAGCGCACCGAAATTTTGAAAATGCTTTACCGCGACAACGAGATTCTCATTTTCGACGAACCGACCGCGGTTTTGACCCCTCAGGAAATAGACGAACTTATGCAGATTATGCGCAATCTCGCCGCCGAGGGAAAATCCATTCTTTTCATCACTCACAAACTCAACGAAATTATGGCGGTTGCCGACCGTTGCACCGTTTTGCGCAAAGGTAAATATATCGGCACGGTGAACGTTGCGGACACCACCAAAGAAGAACTTTCCAAGATGATGGTCGGCCGCGACGTCAAATTTGCCGTAGACAAGGACGAAGCAAATCCGCAAGACGAGATTCTCAAAGTCGAAAATCTTTGCGTAGAAAGCAAAATCCACAAAAAACTTGCGGTCAAAGACGTTTCTTTCACCGTACGCGCGGGCGAAATCGTTTGTATCGCGGGTATCGACGGAAACGGACAAACCGAACTCGTATACGGACTTACGGGGCTTGAAAAACTCGCGCCCAACGTCGAAGAAACGGTGGAAAGAAAAATCGACGTTCCCGTTTGGACGAAACTCAAAGACGTTGAAAAACCCGAAAGAGCAAAACTCTTTTTCAAGCAAGTCGGCGAATTTATCAAATACTTCTTCGTTAAACTCGGTTTCAAGATTTGGGACGGACTGAAAAAGTTTGGCGAGGGCGTTGCGTCGAAATGCGTTGCGCTTTGGAACAAACTCGTCTTCGTATTCGACAAGAAAAAGAGAGAGAGTATCGACGTAAACGCGGACGTCAAGGGCAGAGTGTATCTTATGGGACAAGACATAACGAAGGCTTCCATAAGAAAGCGCAGCAAAACGGGTATGAGCCACATTCCCGAAGACAGACACAAACACGGTCTCGTGCTCGATTATTCGCTCGAACAAAACATCGTGCTTCAACGTTACTGGGAAAAGGACTTCCAAACGGCGGGATTCATCAAAAAGAAAGCCGTGCGCAAGTACTCGGACGAACTTATCGAACAGTACGACGTAAGAAGCGGTCAAGGCTCTATCACCAAAGCGCGCAGTATGTCGGGCGGAAATCAACAAAAGGCAATCGTCGCAAGAGAACTCGACAGACCGCACAAATTGCTTATCGCCGTTCAGCCTACCAGAGGTTTGGACGTAGGCGCAATCGAGTATATCCATTCGCAAATCGTCAAAGACAGAGATAACGGCGCGGGCGTGCTTCTCGTTTCGTTGGAACTCGACGAAGTTATGAACCTCAGCGACAGAATTTTGGTTATGTACGAGGGCGAAATAGTCGGCGAACTCGACCCCAAGAAGACAACCGTGCAAGAACTCGGCTTGTATATGGCGGGTGCAAAGCGTGACGCAAAGGAGAAGAACGATGAAGAAAATTGATTCCGCAAAAGTGAAAGACTGGTTCAAAGGCTTGTTTGTTTCTACCCCCGACAGCGAAGCGAAACTTTTGACCGTCGCAAAAAAGGACGGCACGCAAACGGTCATCTCGTCGATTCTTTGCGCATTGCTCGGCATATTTATAGGTTATATTGTCTTGCTTTGCATAAATCCTCAACATGCTGGCGAGGCAATAAGCACTATATTGAAAAATTTCGGCTATTATAAGGATAAGTCTCTCGCACTTGAAAATTTTGGTTCTACAATAGTAAAGTCTGTTCCGCTTATTATGTGCGGACTCTCGGTTATGTTCGCGTATAAGGCGGGCCTTTTCAACATCGGTGTCGGCGGACAATACTGCATCGGTATTTGTGTTTCGTTGTATTCTGCGCTTGCATGGCAATTGCCTTGGTATTTGTGCATAATTCTCGCAGGTTTGGCGGCGGCACTATGGGGCGCAATTTGTGGAATGCTAAAAGCATTTTTTAACGTTAACGAAGTTATCGCTTGCATTATGACAAACTGGATAGGGTTGTATATAACCAACATTGTGCTTAATCTGCCCGGTGCAAAGAATCCTAATTTAGGCGAAACAAAAGGACTTTTAGAGTTTGCGCCTAATTCGGTAATTCCTGACATCGGACTTCGTAATTTGTTTAACGGAAACAAGTATATTACGATTGCAATTCCGCTTTGTATTATTATTGCGATAGTTGTTTTGATAGTTCTCAACAAAACGACGTTTGGATATGAGTTAAAAGCAACAGGGCACAACAAATTCGCCGCAAAATATGCCGGTATGAAAGACAAGCGCAACATCATCGTCACTATGGCGATTTCGGGGGCGTTGGCAGGTCTCGGCGCAGCATTCTTCTATTTGACAGGTTTTGAAGTTTATAAGACAACTGCGACATCTGTTCCGGCAATGGGATTCAACGGGATTGCGGTTGCGTTCCTCGGTGGTTTGAATCCTATCGGCGTTGTGTTTGCAGGATATTTCATTCAGCATATAACAATCGGTGGCGGATATATCGACACAAGGTATTACAATCCGGAAGTTGCCGATTTGATGATTTCATTGATTGTATATTTGTGCGCATTCGTTTTGTTCTTCAAGCAATTTTTAACCAAGAGATTGAACAAAATAAGCGAAAGACGAAATGCGAAACAAGATAATGAAAACAATGATTCATCGATAGAGGATAATGTAACCGCACAAGATGTGGCACAAACAGATGATACGACGGTGGAAGAAAACGAAAAAACACCGGAAGAAGAAATAATCGACGACGTAAACAAAGAAATCGAGGAAATAACCCCGTCAAACGTCGAAGAAAATACGCACAAGGGGGATGAAACGAAATGACGTTACTTGCTCAATACACATTGATTTATGCAGCGGTTCTCATTCTTGTCGCACTCGGCGGTATGTTCTCTGAACGTTCGGGCGTTATCAATATCGGCCTCGAAGGCATAATGGTTTTCGGTGCAATGGGTGGAACATTGACCATGGTTCTGCTTCCGGAAGGCACGGCGCCGGCACTAATTGTTATACTCACAATGTTGGTTGCTGTGGTAACAGGAATGATTTCTTCGCTATTGCTTGCAGTTGCATGTATAAACTTTAAGGCAGACCAGACCCTTGCTGGTACGGCACTCAATATGCTTGCGACAGCGGCTTCTATGGTTATTGTCAAATCTGTAAATAAGATTAGAAGCAAAGGTGCGGATTTCTCTGCCGTATTACGATATATAGACCAACACGAAGCTTTTATTTTCAAGATAGGCGAGATGGAATGCAGTTGGTTTGTTGTTATCGCGTTTATTTTGCTTATAGTTTCCGCTATTGTTCTTTACAAAACTAAATTCGGTCTTCGTTTACGTGCTTGCGGCGAACATCCGCAGGCGGCGGGAAGCGTCGGTATCAACGTTTACGCTATGCGTTATTCGGGCGTTATCATTTCGGGTGCGCTCGGCGGTCTCGGTGGCATCATCTATGTTGCGGCGGCAGTAAGCACATGGGATTTCAAATATGGCGTTGCAGGTATGGGATTCCTTGCTCTTGCAGTTATGATTTTCGGACAATGGAAGCCGATAAGAATCGCTCTTGCGGCATTGCTGTTTGGCGTGTTCAGAGCGTTGTCAAATGTTTATACCGGAATTGATTGGCTTGCGAATTTGCAAGTAAACAGTTATTTCTATATAATGCTTCCATACATCGTGTCGCTCATCGTTCTTGCGTTCACGTCGAAGAAGTCCAGAGCACCTAAAGCGGAAGGTATCCCGTACGACAAGGGTATGAGATAACCCGAAGTTTTGCGAATGTGCAAGAAAACTGAACGCAAACGCAAAACGAAGGCAAAATACAATCACATAAAAATATTCACAACGATAAAACAAATTCGATTTATCGTTCAAAGCAAGAAAAATCCCGTCGCAGTGCGACGGGATTCGTTTTGTCTTTCGTATATCGATAGTTTAACTTTCGTATATCTATTTGCTTTTTCTTTTGTGCAGAAGGGATTATTTAACCAAATCGATGAGAGCAAGTGCGCGCTTTAATGCGAGTTTGCTGTTGACCTTGAATTGGAAGGGGACTTCTTCGTACACTTTTTTGTGACCGGTGGAAGTGTGGGGGGTGCGTCCGTCGTTAAATTCTTCCGCGTCGGGGTCGAGGGGAAGGTTTACGCGCAACGACGTGCCGATGATCGTGATCTTTGCCACGATGTCGCCTTCGCGTCTGTACGTATCGCATTGTTTGCTGATTCTGCTCTTGATCTTCGGCGTACCTTTTGCCGTCGTTGTGAGTGCTTCTTTGAGGATTGCGTAACGTTCTTTGATTATATCGTCCGCAAGCGCGTATTTCTCGGCAAAAGTGAGGCTCTTGCGCGCCGCTTTCTTCGCCATAACTTTGTCATAATCGAACTTTTTGCCCAAAGACGAGTGCAAATCCGTTACGTCTTCTTCGGGGATAGCGATTTGAACGGGGCGTTCACCTGCTTTTGCGGGCAGAATCTGAGGCTTGTTCATTTCCTCAAAAGCCGTTGCGCAAGGCATAGCGACGTTCTTGTCGCAGAAAGCGCAGTAATCGTATGCGCCACACATATCGCGGTGATTTGTTACGCTGTCATTCCATTTTTGCTCGTCAAGTTTTGCTTGCAATGCAATCTTGTCCATCGTGTCCTATGCTCCGTATATGTTATTATCGTTGAAATCTACAAAGCGGTCAAACCGCATTATCCAACCCAATTGACCATATTGTACACAAATAAATCGCGTTTGGCAAACATTTTGGCATTCTATTGCGATATTTTTTTATCGCAATCGCAGCGCTGTGCGATAATTATCGCAAAATCGTGTTTCTATCCGTATCAAAAACGTGTTTTCCGCCTTCTAACCATATATAAAGAGGCGCATTTGTAAAAATTTGTAAATAAAGGTGAAAAGTAAGAGAGCAAAAATCGATTGCGAACGTTTACACGGATTTTGCCGCTCAAAAATAAAAGACCGCAAGATTATGCGGTCTTTTGGCGTCCGTGATTGGAATCGAACCAACGGCGTTTCGCTTAGGAGGCGAACCCTCTATCCTACTGAGGTACACGGACATTTTTTCGTTGCTTTGCGCTTATATATAATATCAAATACAACTTGAAAAATCAAATATCTATCGTGCTATTTTATCAAATCTTGCAGACGATGCGGTTTTATTCGATATTGCATATCGTCATCGCCGTAATACGATACGCCGAATATCAGTACGCATTGCAAGCGTCGTAAACACGTCGGCGGGATAGCGAACGGCGAAGCGACAAGGATTTTTCGATATATTTTTCAATCCGCTTGTCAAAATCGAAAATATGAGTTACAATACCTATGCTACAAAAGAGAACTGCTTAATAGGGCAATGAACGAGTAGCAAAAGAAACTTAATTTCTTATCGGGGTATGGCGCAGTTTGGTAGCGCGCTTGACTGGGGGTCAAGAGGCCATGGGTTCAAGTCCCGTTACTCCGACCAAAAAACTATGCGAGTGCAAAATGCACTCGCATTTTTTATAAACAAAAGCAGACTTTGCAACGCAAGAATGTCTGTTTTTGTTTATAAAACGGCACAATGCTTGTGCCGAGTTTTTTGCATTGGTATGAGCGACAGCGAAATACCACAAAACATACCGTTCAACTTGCGCTTGCGCAAACGTTGAAACGGATATAAAAACGAGCACGCGTTGCGTGCCGAAGTTTGTGCCGTGGAACGAGCGACAGCGAAGTACCATAAACTAAACGGCACAATGCTTCAAGCAAATTGTAACTAAATAGGCATAATTGATTTTTTTCACTATAAATGCTATAATTTCAATATCTACTGTTTGTATCGTGTTATGCGCTGATGTCTTCAACATACGATATTCGGGGTGAAAAAGTGAATTATTATATGTTTCCAAATACAATGCTGATGGAAGATAATCCATTAAAGGTATCATATAGACCGCAATCTGTGTATGATACAATGTGGCGTATAAGCAATAATGATTCTATAACAATACCGTATCGGGTGGAAGGAATAAGAGCGGAAGACTCGGACTTATCGCAGTTGATTGCAGATGATAAACTGGCGCATTTGTGTTATCTAACACGAAATCAAAACGGATATATACGATTTAATGCTCTTGATGAAATATTGAATTTTACCGATAAACAAAAATGGGTGTATCCGTACGTTCTAAAATTATGTGACGAATATGTCGTAGAATATTGGAAAGGATTTATTGTTCCTTAACAAAGATACTCACCCCGCAGTTTGTTGATGTTATTCGCTTAAATATGAGTAACATCAAAAAAGGATACGCGCGAATGGTAAGTTATTGGAACGCATATTATAGAAAAGACATTCCTGACATAGAGAACTATGTCGGTTATAAAATATATAAGACGCTAATCGACGCCAAAACTCAACCATAATACGGTTGGGTTTTTGATTATTTGCGGCAAATTGATTTTGTTGTATAAAAATTAATTATAAATCGGCAAAAGAGTGTTATATTGATTGTGATAATCTAATTGTTTTGTTAAACGGTGCAAATACGATAAAGGCATAAGTTGGTAATATGGAAATAACGGTTGAAGAATTTGAAAAACTGAATAAAGACGAGAGAATCGTGTTCGATATTCGTCCCGAAACGGATAGGGCGTACGGTTTTATTCCCGATTCGGTGAGCGTAAGCGAGGACGAACTCAGAGCGAATCCGCCGACGGATAAGGACAAAGCCGTAATCGTGTATTGCGCAAAGGGCATACTCAGCGTGGATATTGCCGAGCAGTTTTGCGAGCAAGGGCTGAAGGCGTACAGTTTGCGCGGCGGATATTCCGAGTATTTGCGTGTTCAGATGCAAAAGCAAGTGGACGATGATTTTTGCAAGAAGGTCGAGCAGAGCATAACGGGCAAATTCAAAAAGGACGTATTCGGCAAATTCTACAAGGCGATAAAAGAGTATCAACTCATTAAAGACGGCGACAGAATCGCAGTGTGCATATCGGGCGGAAAAGACTCGATGCTTATGGCGAAACTCTTTCAAGAATACAAGCGGCACAGCGATTTGAATTTCGAGGTCAAGTATCTCGTTATGGACCCGGGATACGCAAAGGCGAACAGAGAGATAATAGAGGAAAACGCGCGGCGGCTCAACGTGCCGATAACGGTGTTCGAGACGGACATATTCGAGTCGGTATACAACGTAGACAAATCGCCTTGCTATCTTTGCGCGCGTATGAGAAGGGGTTATCTGTACAACTTCGCAAAGCAACTCGGTTGCAACAAAATCGCGCTCGGACATCACTACGACGACGTAATCGAAACCATACTTATGGGTATGTTGCACGGCGCGCAGATACAGACGATGATGCCCAAACTTCACAGCACCAACTTCGAGGGAATGGAACTTATCCGCCCGTTGTATCTCATACGAGAGGACGATATAAAAGCGTGGCGGGATTACAACGGACTGCGCTTTATACAATGCGCTTGCAAGTTTACCGACACTTGCACGTCTTGCAACAACGGACAGAACCACTCGAAAAGACAAGAAACCAAACTGCTTATTCAAGAACTCAAGAAGTCTAATCCCGACGTTGAAAAGTGCATATTCAGAAGCGTTGAAAACGTGCAACTCAACACGGTGATAGCCTACAAGAAAGACGGAATCAAGCACAGTTTTCTCGACGAGTACGACAAATAATAGAATTAGAATATTCTCACAACACAATGTTTAACAATATAAAACGCGCACTTAAAGTGCGCGTTTCGTTATTTTGTTGTAAATCGTAAACGATTGATTATTTGTTGTTGGGCACTTCGATGACGACGTCCGAGAGGGCGAAGGAAGCGCACGGGTGAATGTAGCCGTAGACCTTGTCCGCGTCACGTCTGCCGTCCGTGTTTTCGGGGATAAAGACGTTGCCCGACAAAAGTTTGCTTCTGCACCAGCCGCAAATGCCGCCTCTGCAACGGTTCGGACCCGCTATGCCGGCGCGCTCGAGCGCGACGAGCATATTCTCGTTTGCGTTGCAAGGAACGTCGTATTCCTTGTCGCACATCTTGACGTGCATATTGAAAACTTTGTCCTTTGCTTCTTGCGGATAGCAGGGAAGTTTCCAAGGTTCTTTTGCAGAACCGAACAATTCCTTGCGATAGAATTTTTGCGCAATTCCGAGTTTTGCGACTTCGCCGTCGAGGAATGTGTACATCGACTGCGGACCCGACGCGAATATGCTGTATTGTTCGTTGCCAGCGTATTTCTTGATGAGTTCGGCGGTGATAAAGCCGTTTTCGCAACCGTCTTTTTGCTCGTCGGAAAGGACGTATACGACTTTGACTTTGTCCGTGCGTTTGCAAATTTCCTCAAATTCCTTTTTGAAAAGAACGTCTTTTTCCGTTCTGCTTCCGTAAAGAACGGTGAGGTTGAAGTCTTCGTCGCCCGCGAGAATCGCGTACGCCATAGAAAGGATAGGCGTAATGCCGCTGCCGCCAGCAACCGCCACTACGTTTCGCGCGTCGCGCAAGCCTTCGTAGAAGAAAACGCCTTGCGGACCCGAAGTGACGACTTCTGTGCCGACTTTCCAGTTGTCGAGAATATAGTCGCTCATAAATCCGCCGGGGGCGCGCTTAACGGTGAGAACGTACTTGCCGTCGAGAGAGAAGTCCGGACCGCAAGATATGGAAATCGGGCGCGCGATGAGTTTGCCGTCTATGTATTGGCGCACGACGACGTATTGACCCGCTCTGAAAAACGCGGGGTTCGTGCCGTCTTTCTTTTTGAGGAAGTAGGACTTGACGTTTGCGTCGTGTTCGACGATGTCGGAAATGACGAAATCTTGCGTTTCGGGGTGTCTTTCTTCCGCTTTTTTGTTGGTTTCGTATTCCTCGACGAGGGGCGTCGCGGGCGCGGATTGAATCATTTTTTCTCTGTTTTTGGGTCTTGTGGTGAAGTAGAGTATATCCATCAATCCGACGGAACTAAATTTAACGTTTTTCATTTTTCGTCCTCCTTCATATCTTCGAGAAGCAAAACAGCCATTTCTTTGCCGTTGATATAGGTTTGGCTGTATCCGTCGCTTCTTGCGCCTGCCGCGCCGCAGGTTTTGAAACCGTGTATGGGTTGGTCTTTCTTGATTGCCATAAGTCTGGATACCAACGTGTCTTGATTGTCCGTATTGTATCCGTAGGTCGTGCCTTGCGGCGTTTTGAGGTAGTGCGCGAACGTCCACGGCGAAGCCATCTCGATTTCTTCGATGCAGTCGTGAATGATTATGCCCGTATCCTTTTCAAAGTTGTCCATAACGCGTTTGAAAAGGTCTTGTTTGCGCTTGACGTATTCTCTTTGCGAGAATTTTGCCCACACGTCTTCGGAATACGGAATCGTAAACGTCATAACGGTCGTGCCTTTTGGCGACGCTTCGGGATTTACGACGTTGTAGATGACCACGACGCTATGGTCGTTGCCCTCGTAGTGCTTGCTCGCTTCGTAGTTCTTTTTGGTGTCGAACGTGCCGGGCATAAAGATTGTGTAGTCTTTTATGCCGAGTTCTTCCACGCTCTTGTTGAGCGCGACGTACGCGTTGAAGAATCTTATGCCGTGTTTAGAAGCGTGCGCTTTCTTGATTTCGCGCTCGGGCACGGGAATACGCTTGTCCAAAAGTTTGGTATACGCGGTTTGCGGATTGACGTTTGCAATGACGTAGTTCGTCTCGATAAATCCGACGCTCGTATCCACGCCGATAATTTTGCCGTTGTCGTCGGAAACGACCTTGTTCGCCTTGACGTTGAGCCACAACTCGCCGCCGAGTTCGCGGAAACGTTCAACGCCCGCGACGGTCATTCCGTGCGCGTTGTATTGGCAGATTGCGGGGCATTTCGTCGCGTACATATAGAGCAACCACGCTTGATGTACGAAACTCAAACGCTCGTAGTCCATACCGATGTACGTCCAGTAAACGTCGAGAATATCGATTGCGTCTTCGGGCATACCGATTTTTCTCAAAACCGCGTTGAAGGGACGTTCCGCTATGCGCAAGAAGTTGGGGAAGCGTTTGAGATACAACATACTGTCCACTTTGACCATATCGTTTTTGTCGAACTTGTCAAAGATGTGATCGGAAAAATAGTCGTGTGCGTCCGAACATTCTTTTGCGAGATCGAAAAAGGTTTTCATCGGTTCGCGAGAGCCGGGGACTGCCTTTTCCATAACGTCGATGATGTTGTCGATTCCGACGGGAAGGGTGAGATCGAAGCGTTTGCCGCTGCGAGTCGTGCCGATACATCTGTAAAGTTCGGGGACGAGAAGCCAGTTGATGTTGAGTTTGTAGTCTTCCATCATAACTTTGCCGGGAAGACCCCAGTCGCCTTTGCTTCCTATGCCGCAGTACTCGTGCAAGGATGCGTCGAACTCGAATCTGCCGCGAATGAAACTTGTCGAGCATCCGCCGGGAAGATTGTGTTGTTCCAAAAGCAACGTTTTTTTGCCTGCCGAAGCGAGGGCGAGTGCGGCGGAAAGTCCGCCGGTGCCTGCGCCGATGACGACGGCATCGTATTTCTTTGCCATAATTAACCTCCTTTTGTGGTCAGACCAGTGTAATTGAATGATAGCATATCGATAAATAAAAATCAATATCCGCGTTAAAAATTATTCTAAACGTATTGATTTTATTACAACTGTCGCTTATAATAGTGGTTGTGATTGTGGTTTGACCACAATCAAAGGAAGTGAAATATGCCGTTCGTACCCGTAAAAATCAAAGTTCCCACCCTCAAAGAGTTGTTGCTCACACAACTCGAAGACCAGATTTTGCTCGGCAATCTCAAAATCGGCGAAAAACTGCCGTCCGAAAGAGAAATGAGCCAACAGTTTTCCACAAGCAAAACCGCCGTACACGACGCTATTTGCGAACTCGAAAGAAAAGGTTTCGTCGAAGTCGTGCCGAGAAAGGGCGTATACATTGCCGACTATTTGAGGACGGGCACGATTGAAACGTTCTTTGCGCTGTTGCGATTCAACGGCGGCAAACTCGACGAGCAAACGACCAAATCCATAATCGACCTAAGAAGATATATCGAACTTCCGTCCATAGAGGGCGCGGTTCTCAATCTCGCGGGCGAAAAGTGCGCCGCGCTCGACGATATTTTGCAAAGAGGGGAAAAGGCGTACGAAAACGACAACCCGCACGAACTTGCCGAATGTCTGTTCGAGTTCACGCGCGAAATTTGCATACAAGCCAAAAATCAAATCACGCCGATGTTGTTCAATGCGTTCAAGCCGCTCACCATTCCGTTTTGGGAAGAAAGTTTGCGCCGAAACGGCATAGAATACGGCAAGCGCGTGCTTGAAGAATACTACGACGCCGTGCAAAATCAGGACGTCGAAAGGGCAAAGAAAATCGTCAACGCGGATTTGACGAACTTCTTGTCGTAACGGGGCGAACGGAAGCGGGAATAGAAGTAGGAATACGAGAAAATCAAAAATCGATATTTTATAGGCAATATAAAACGAAAAGGAATCGCGCGCGATTCCTTTTTATTCGTTTTATTGATAATTTTGCGTATTACACGGTTTTCGTTTTATTTCAACGCGTTTGTCGTCTTGAAATACTTTTAATTCTGGCGGTGAATTACAGCAAAAGCGTTTTGTCTTCGCCCATACCCATCATTCCGTCGAGAATGTACTTTTTGCCGTCCTCGTCGCGCAGATAGCCTTCGAGTTCGCCGAAAGCGACGTAGTAGTCGATGTTCACAACGAGCGCGTGCATAATCATCGGGTTCATATTGTAAACCTTGAATTTGAGGTTTACCATATCGTGTTCGTCCTTGATTATCCATTCGGAATGGTCGCAGAAGTCCTTGCTTTCGGGGCTTCTCGTGAATTTTACGGGCGGAAGTATGCTCGTTTCGCCTTCGAGCCAGAGGATATTTTCGTTATATTTTTCTTGGTCTATGGATTGGTTGCGGGTGAGGTTGAAAGCGAGCCATTTTTCTTCGCCGTCAACGTTGCATTTGCCCATAGTCGTAACCCAGTCGTAGTGCGCGCGACGGGGATAGTAGCCTCTGTGGTCGTCGACGACTGCGGTGCTGTCGCTGTCGGTGAGCATTTCTTCGCCGTTGATGACCAGTCTGCCTTCTGCCTTGAAGAAGTCTTTTTGACTGTAAAGCGGACGATTTTTGCCAAATGGTATGCTTGCGACGCAAGGCTTGGAAAGACGGGTGAGAGTGAAGTCGTATTCGATGGTCGCTTCGCCGTAATTTTCCTTGATAGCCTTGACGATGGTCTTGTCTTTTTGCGTGACGGTTATGAGGCATTTGCCCTTGTGGTTGCCTTGAAGTTCGCACTTGCCGTCTTGGAAGTTGTTGACGTATTTGACGTGCGATACGTCGGTTTTGCCTTCCGCGATTGCGCCGTTGATGAGGTTGGGCGCGATGACGGTGTCTTTGGATTTGAGGTTGGTGTCCCAGCAGTACACTTTCTTCGTGCGTTTATCGTAGAATATGTTGAGCGTTTTGCCGAAGATACCCATATCGCAAACGACTGCGAGAAGCACGCCGTTTTTGAGGTGAACTTCCGTTGCTTCCCAAAGCGTGAGTTTGAGGCGGTTCATACATTGAGGCGCGCGAGTGGGTTTTTTGAGTTTCACTAGTTCCATTTGCTCGAACTCTTTGTCAAACGTTCCGAATGCGCAGATACCTTTTTCGTCCACCATACTTTGGGGGGTGGGGACGGCGCGTCTTTTTGGGTCGATATACTTTGAATATTGTCCCATAATCATTCTCCTTATCAATATAATATATCAATGCGAAAGCACAAATATTTCGCTGTGTTGCAAAAACTCGGACTTTATTTTGTCGAAACGATATAATAAACGCCGAGTTTTGCGATTTGTGACGTTATTTCGTTTGTTCGTCGATTTTCTCGACGAAGTTGCAAAGGATTGCGAACGTGTTTGCAAGGCAGTCTTTGTCAACGTCTTCTGCAACGTCGAGTCTAGTGTGATAATAGCGAGGAAGATTGAAGTTCATCGCCGTCACGCACACGCTCTTGAAGCCGCCTTCGGTGTACGCAGCGGCGTCCGTTGCGCCCAAAGCGACGCTTCCTTTCTTGCAAGGTATGCCTTCTTCTTTGCACGCTTCGAGCCATATTTCGGTGGCTTCGGGGTCGCACTTTATAAGTCCGTTCATATCCTTGTGATTGACGAGCATATGGTCTTGCTCGCGCAACGTGTCGAGGCAAAGTATGGTCGTGGGGCAGTCCTTAAAATCGTTTTTGTGTTCCTTGACCCACGCTTTTGCGCCGCGCAATCCCGCTTCTTCGCCGCCTGCGCAAATGCAACCGACTTCGGTGTTTTCAAACTCTACGCCGTTGTCTTTGAGCGCTTTGAGAAAACTTATGCCCATAGCGCAACCCGTGAGGTTGTCCGTCGCGCCGTCCGCGATAATGCGGGGATTGAAAAGCACGTACATCAAAATCCAGAAGGGAACGAACACGCCGCTTACGCCGAGCGCGATGAGCAGATTCGTGTCGGTAACGCGCGTGAACATACCGCTTATCACGCACGCCGCGATTGCAACGCCCGTGAAGTAGAGTATGCCGATTATCGAAATGAGGAAGTGCGCGATGAACGCCTTTCCGCCGAGATAGTAGTTGAGAGTCCACTCGTACGCCGCGTCCGCGTGTCCGCTGATGAGAACTCTGCGCTTGACTTCGCCGGTCGGCTTTTTGATTGCCATCATATTGAGAGATTCGCGCTTGGGGAAAAGTTTATCCACGACTTTGCGGTAAAGCACGAATTCCAAAATCATAATTTCCATACCCACCGCAATGAAAATGAGCGAGAGCATAGGCATAAAGAACGCCGCCACGAACGCGCCGAGAATGAGGGTTACGGTGATGTAAATCCAACCCATAAACGCGAGCGTATGTACGTCGTATTTTTGAGTGGTTACGCTGTCTGCGTAGGGCGCGACTTCTTGCGCCATATAGTTTATCGCGTCTTTTTCGCCCTTGCTTCCGCAGTCGCGTTTGCCGAAAGACGAGGTGACGTGCGAGATAAAGTCAAACATATAGTTTGCGCTTTGTTGCTTGTTTTGTTTGAGTTTTTCGAGTTTCATAATTTCCCTTATATCGTAGGCGGTGAGCCCTTTATAATTCAATTATAAGTATATTTTCGTTGAAAATCAATATACAAATGTTCGATTATCAACGGATTTTTCGGTAATCGCGGTTTATTACGCACGCTTTTCGGCGGTTTCGCCGTACGCCTTTGCGATACGTTCAATCATTTCGGTGTGGGTAAAAGTTTTGTGATACACGATTGTGGTTTCGCGCGTCATCGAAAGATTTTCGATGGGTAGAGCGACCAGCGACCCTTTGTGGATTTCCTTGTAGCAAGTGCTTTTTGAAAGAATGGATACGCCCACGTCTTTTTTGACGAGGTTGCGGATTGTGGCGATACTGTCAACTTCGATTATCACGTCGAAGTTGTCGATGGATTCGCCTATCGATTCGAGTGCGGCGACGAATTTTTCGCGAGTGGACGACGAGGGCAGTCGCAAAATGAGGTGCTGTTTTTTCAGTTCTTGCAACGAAATCGACGCTTTTTGCGCAACGGGGTTCTGCGTCGAGGCGATACACACGAGCATATCCGTGTCGATTATGGTGAATCTGAAATCGGGATTTGTGGGTTTTTCCTCGATAATCGCCATATCTATCTCGAAATTTTCGAGCATAGCATAAAGATTTTTTATGGTGTCCGTAATAAACGTTATCGAAATATTATCGTCGCCGAGCGCGATTTTCGACAACGCTTCTATCATCAATCCGCTCTCTTGCGTGTGCGTTATGCCTATGCGAATCTTGTAGATATTGGTTTTCGCGTTCTTGATTTTCTCTTTCATCTTTTCGCAGAGCGCGCGCATACGCTTGGCGTACAAAAGTGCGATTTCGCCTTCTTCCGAGAGGATAAGTTCCCCTTTTTTGCGCAAAAACACGGGTGCGCCGAGTTCTTCTTCGAGTTTTTTGATATGGTGCGAAACGGCGGGTTGGGTAAGTCCCAAAACCTCGCCCGCTTTCGTGAAGTTCTTCGTTTCGCACACCGTTACGAAAGTTTCCAGTTTGTCGTCGAGAAGTGCCATATGATTTCCTTTATTACGATATTTTATAATCGCATAAAATATCATAATTTGACTTTATATTGTTTACAGCATAGCATATCAAAGCGAAACAAACAAGAGGCAATTCAAAATTCGATTGCCAAAGAGGCGAAAATGTTGCTCGAAAACTTTTCATCGGTCGGACAAGTGATAATATCCGTTGCGGTTATGCTGCTTGCGGGATATATTATGTCGCGCGTCACCAAAAAACTCAAACTTCCCAACGTCACGGGCTATATCGTGGCGGGCATAATCATAGGTCCGTACTGCATAAACGTTATCCCCACGCAAGTCGTCGAGGGAATGAGTTTCCTTGCCGACATCGCGCTTGCGTTCATTGCGTTCAGTACGGGCGAGTTTTTCACGCTGTCCACTCTCAAAAAGAACGGCGCGAAAAACATAGTCATCACCGTGTTCGAGGCGTTGCTCGCTTCGCTCGTCGTGTTTTTGGTGATGTATTTCGCGCTCGGATTGAGCCTTGCGTTTTCAATCGTACTCGGCGCGCTCGCGGCGGCAACCGCGCCCGCTTCCACAATGATGACCATACGCCAGACCAACTCGAAGGGCGATTTCGTGGACACGCTTTTGCAAGTTGTCGCGCTCGACGACGTGGTGGGACTCGTGGCGTTTTCGGTTGCCATTGCGGTTGCAACCGCTTCTATGGCGGGCGTGGTAACGTTCAAAAACGTTGCTTTGCCCGTTATATACAATATTCTCGTACTCGTCGTGGGCGGCGCGCTCGGATTTTTGCTCAAACTGCTTTTGGGCAAACATTCAACCGACAACCGTCTTATCATCGCAATCGCGGTCATATTCTCGTTCTGCGGACTCTGCGCAATTTTGGACGTATCGCCGCTTCTCGGCTGTATGGCAATGGGCACGGTGTATCGCAACGTCGCAAAGGACGACAAACTCTTTAAGCAACTCAACTATTTTTCGCCGCCGATACTGCTTTTGTTCTTCGTGCGCTCGGGCGTAAACTTCAAACTCGACGCGCTCGTAAGTTCGGGCGGCTCGGTTGCAGGCGTATCTTTGTTGCTCATAGGCGTAGTGTATTTCTTCACGAGAATCGCGGGAAAATACGCAGGCTCGTTCCTCGGCTGTCTGTGCGTCAAAAAGGACGCGAAAGTGCGCAACTGGCTCGGACTTGCGCTCATACCGCAAGCAGGCGTGGCGATAGGTCTTGCCGCGCTCGCTTCCCGAACCATAGGCGGCGAAACGGGCAGCGCTATGGAAACGATAATCCTTGCCTCGAGCGTTCTTTACGAACTCATAGGACCGGCGTGCGCAAAACTGTCGCTGTATCTTTCAAAGTCCTATTCCAACGACATCGATGCCGTCGTTCCCGACTCGCAGATAGAGCAACCCGAGCAAAAGGACGACGTGCAACTGCTCATAGACAAAATAGCAAAAATCAGACAATCTCTGCCCGCACCCGCACAAAGCGAGGAAGAAAACGCTTTCGACGAGGCGGCGGAAGAATATTATCTGCTCAATTCAAGACAACGCATAAAAAGATAGGGGGAAGAAAATATGAATTATATCGATCCGCTTGCAAAACTTATGGGTGAATGGTCGTGGAACGTTACGGTCTATTCCATACTTCTCAGGGTTATCGTGCCCTTTATATTCGCATTCTACGTCGGGTGCGAACGCTCGACCAAAGGTCACACCGCGGGGCTTAAAACCTTCATTTTGCTCTCGCTTGCCTCTACGTCGTGTATGATTATCGACAGGTCCTTGGGTCTTACGTTCCCGATTTGCTCGGCGGGCGCGGTTATAGGCTCGGCTATGCTCGGCGGCAATTCCATACTTTTCGGCGCAAAGAACCAAATCAAAGGACTTACGACGTCGGCGTGGCTTTGGACGTGCAGTATCTTCGGCTTGCTTTTCGGCGCGGGATTGTACACCGTCGCGCTCATTCTCGCCGCCGTGTATATCGTGATTTTGCAGTTCTTCCCGACCCTCGAAAAGTATCTCAAACAACGCTCTAATCACTTCGAGTTGCACCTCGAATTGCTCAACAAAAACGACTTGCAATCCTTTATGACAACGTTGAGAGAACTCGGAATGCGCATAGACGACGTGGAACTCAACTCGGCGTTTATCAATTCGGGATTGAGCGTGTACGCACTCAAACTCACCATTGAAAGCAAGGAACTCAAAAAGTACAAAACGCACGACGAAATCATCGAGGCGTTGAGAAGCATCGAGTATATACACTACGTCGAAGAGAAATGAAAACTTTAATTATCAATTAATAATTAATAATTAATAATTAATAATTAATAATTGCGGGTGGGCTTTGCCCACACCCAAAAACAACAAAAAAAACAAAAAATCAAAATAAAAAAAGCGTGATTCTTATCGCGCTTTTCTCAATTTTCCGTCAAGTCCTTTTATCAAGAAACATCTTCCCACTACGCAATCGAGGCTTATCTGTCCGAATTCTCGGCAGTCGGTCGAGTGATTGCGATTGTCGCCCATACAAAAGACGTAGCCGTCCTCAACGTACACGTCCAAATCGTCGTACCTTGCGAGTTCGTCTTTGTTGACGTAACTTTCGTCGAGTTGCTTGCCGTTGAGATATACGACGTTTTCGGATATAACGACGTGGTCGCCGCCCACCGCGATAACCCTTTTTACGAGCGTTCTGCCCTTAAAAATTCCGCTGTCTGGGGCAAAAACGATAATGTCGCCGCGGTTTATCTTTGCAAGTTTGTTGAGATATAGCGTTTCGCCGTTGTTGCGGTCGGAATCGCTCTTAGCGCCGCCACCGCCGTCGAGAGTGGGGTACATCGATATTCCGTCAACCGTGAACGTCGCAACGACGTAGTATTTGACCAAAAGTGCGCTTACAACCGCCAAAACGACAACCAAAAGCACGATTGCAACCGAGATTGCAACGCGTTTGGAACGGCGTTTGGGTTCTTCCGTAATCGGTTCTTGTTCAAAAAGCGGAATATCTTGCATACAAAAGTATATTGCTTGCGGCTCGGATTATTTTCAAATCCACAAAAAGTTGTTGAAAACGATTCCGCCCGCGTTTTCGACCTCTATGGTTTTCACCACCGAGAACGAAGAAAGGGTGCGACCTTCCTCGCTTTTGAAGTCGGCGGATTCAAAGAGCAGTTTTTGCCAGAACTCGCCGCCTTTGAGTTTGGTGCGCGCGGTGTATTTTTTGAGGTCGGGGTAGGTGTATACGCAAACGTTCAGACTGCCCGACGTTTTCGAGTAAGCGTCGACGTGCAGTATGGCGGTGCGGCTTGTCGAGGTCATTTCCTGTATGCTTCTGCAAAGCGCGAGGTTGCCTTTTTTTGCGGATATGCCTTTTATCGCAAACGGTCCGTCCGCAACGAACAGCGTGTCGTCGTCAAGCAGCGCGTCGTCCGTTCTTGCCACAAATTCGCCGAGGCCCATACTTCCGTCGTAGAGAACTTTCGATATTCTCGGCGAGGTTTCAACCGCGCTCACGTCGTGTTTTGCGGGGATAATGCTCGAAACTTTTGTGGAAACCACGTTCGAGTCGGGATATACGAGCGTTGCGTACGCAACGATGAGTTCTTCGGTGTCGTAGACGGGAACGTCGCAAACGTATTCGTGCTCGCCCACCTTTTGGCGCACGTCGAAAGACTGCCAATATCTTTGGCGAGAGGACGGCTCACCGTAACTTACGTACAGCGTGCGCTTGTCCGCCTTTATGCCCGAATTGAGTTTGACGTACAATTTTCCGTCCGTCGTTTCAAAGCGCATAGACGGCAAAAACGCTTCCGTCGAGTTTGCAAGATGTGCGCGAAGCCACAGCACGAGCGCAGAGTATACGCTTTTGGTTATCTGCATATCGCACGAATCCGAGATTATGAGTTGTTTCACTTCGGACTTTACGAGGTCGAGCATATCGCCGATTCTGTCAACGTCGCAGTACACCGAATCGCGAGTTGCGATTGCAAGGGTGGGGCAAGTGACGAACATTGCGTACGTTTCCGCGCCGATACCCGTCGAATACGCCAGTTGCTCGTCGCCCGACGGAATGTCGCTGCCCAAAAATCTTGCGTTGTGTTCCGCCCAGCGGTAGCCGCCGCCGTTGATTGCCGTCATAGAGCATACGCGCTTGTCCGTGCCGGCCACGAGCCAGCAAAGTTGCGCGCCTATGCCGAATCCCAAAACGCCGATGCGCTCGCTCGAAACTATGCTTTGCTCTTGCAAAAGACTTATCGCGCGGCGCGCTATCTTCGCCCATACGAACCAAGGCGTATTGCGCGCGGTGGTTTCTATGCTGTCGAGATGATTTTCGCAATCGGGGAAGCGAGCAAAACTCAAATCGGACGGATAAGCCGTTTTCGTATCCTCGAATATGCCGCAGTAGTCGAGCGTGCAAGCGACGAATCCTTCCTCGACGAGCATACGCATTGCGTCGGACGAGTGAGGATTCTTGAAAGACGGCAACACCAAAACCGCAGGACGTGCGTCTTGCCAGCGTGCGTCGTAATAGATATTGCAACATACGCGAACGCGACCCTCTTTCGAGGTTTCCGCCGTGAAAATCTGCTTCGAGCAGACGAAATTATCCGTTGTTTGACACGAGATTATTGAGGCTTCCAAAGGCGCAACGCGCGGATCGAACCCTTCCCACACCTCGGTCGGCGTCATAAATTTGAGTTCCATACATTGCATTATATCGCAAAAGCAAAATAATGTAAAGGAATAAAACTTTTATATCGCAGGTATACGCGCATTGCGCGCGATTCGAGTTTTCCGCCTCGTCGTTTTGCGAATCCCGTTGCATATTGCGTTGCGAATCGCCGCTTTGGTCATCGCTTAAGCCGTTTTGATTTTGCGATTCTTTTAAGCGATTGTCCGCTTCGCCGTTTTGATTGTTGCTTAAGTTTAATTCGTTTATGTATCCGAGTGCGCCCGCCTTTTTGTTTATACGGCAAGCGTATTCGGCGCACATCTTTTTCACGGTTTCGTCGTCTGGCAAAAGATAATCCATAAAAACACCTCTACGCCACTATATGCCGATTGCGAAAATCGAGGTGCAAAGCGGCTTATCCCGCTTCTTTTACGGTTATAGACACTTTCGACTCGAAAGAGAGGGTGGCAAGGCAGTCTTCTTCGAGACTTCGCCCGACTGATTGATACGCCTTCGATTGCAACGACAAAAAATCGATGTTTTTGCTTACGGACAATTCGTACAGTTCAAAAAGCCTTTTTTCTATGTCCTTTGCAAGGTCGGCGGCGTACCGTTTTACTATGGCGTTGTCGGTGTTGACAACTTCGTCCGTCGGGATTTTTTGCACGTCGGCAAGGTCTGCCGAAAGTTTGATTTCGGCAATCACTTTGCGCCCGTACGCCTTGATTTTGACGGATTTTTTGAGGATTTTGAACTCTATCGTGCCGCCGTCGTTTGCGGTGTAGTTCAGCGTTCCCGTCACGTCGTGGCTGTGATACAGCGCAAGAATTTCGGCGTATTCGTTTTCGATTATGCAATAGTTTTCGTTATCGAACGCCATTGCTCGCGATATGTCGAGTTCGTATACGTCGTCCTCGCTTCCCGCTTCGGTGAGGGGCGGCGTAGCCTTTTGAGCGATTATATAGGGTATGACGTTTGCCTTGCTTCTCGACAGCGAACGCGCCAAAAAGTCCTTTGCGGTCGTGCGAATCATACCGTCCGAGCCTTCCTCGTTGACGAGGGCTTGTTGTAAAAAGAAGGGCGAACTTATGGTCGTTCCTATCCTCAGCGACAGCATTTCGGACGGCGATTTATCCCCCGTTACGATGATGGTTTGCTCGGGCAGAGCGTACATTCCCGTCAACGGATATATGAGTTGCATATGGTCGAGTTTGAACGCCGAAGTTGACATAAACACCACGTTACAGTGCGAAAGCGATACGTTTAACCCTGTTTTGCGTGCAATCACGTCCATTGCGCCCGCAATCGTGTTACCCTTTGCGGACGTGCAGACGTAACTCGTTTCCGTCGTGTCGCCGCTCGACGAGCCGACAAGCACCGCTTGCGTGCTGACCTCGAAAAGAGAAGTGGATTCGTCGTAGTCTATGCCGAGTCCGAGCACCACCGCCGATTTCGACAGCGACGGCGTTTCCACCATTCTTCCGAATATAATCAGAAACACGGCGATGAGGAAAAACACAAACCATTTCGTGCGCAGAAGATACGAAGGTACGTTTAGTTTTTTCATTGCGCTTCCCCCTCGGGCGAGTTTTGCTTGAACGAATAAAGCACGCCGTCGTTTTCGCTGTCGGGCGCGTTGCTTTGTTTGCCTATCGTCGCGTACTCGGCGTCAAGGCAAGCATACAAGCCCGAATATTTTTTCTTTTCGGCTTTCGCCACCGCAAAAAGCGAAATCGGCAAGGCGAACGCAATCGCCGTCAGAACGTAGCCCGTTATGCCGAGCGCGAAGTCGGTCACTTGTTGCAAGGACGACGAGAACAGCGCAGAGCAGATAACCGCCGTCGGACACAATATCTTTGACGGCAGAGCCGTGCCGAGAGCGCGCTCGCACGCTTGATTCGCGCCGTCGTAGAGGAAAGAGAGAGAATAGAGCGACATCATTATGATTCCGAAAAGGTTCGTCCATTCCATTCTTCCTATTTCCAAAGAAAGTTGGTTGAAACTCGCGATGTGTATAAAGAGGTCGGACACCGTTTTCAGCGCGTTGCCGTAGAGCGCGACGCCGATAAGCACGATTAGATTCGCAATCGCCCAAGTGGAAGCGATGCCGAGAGTGAGATAGGGCACTTTTTTGTTGCGAAGCCTCACGAATATAAAGGGGAACACGTCGCCGAGCCACAGACCGTATCGCGGCATAGTCGCAAACAGCACGGACGGCTCTGTCGTAAATATGGGCAGATTGCGCCCGAAGTCCATATCCGAATCCAAAAACGCGAGATTGAGTATGACCACGGCAAGAAACAGCGGCGCAAACAATTCGCAACTTCTCGCAATCGAGCGAGTGCCTTTCAAGCCGAGATACACTATGGGCAAAAGGAACAATCCGTATATGAGAAAAGGTTGCGTTCCCGTGAAAAGTTCGTGGGTGAGATAGGACGTGCAGTAGCAAAAATAAAACACCGTCTTTGCCGAAAGCCAAACGCAAGCGATAAGACACGCCGCCTTATAAAATACGCAGTTCGTCGCGCGCAAAAGCGCGTCGCCGCCCATCCTCGCAAAGGCGAAAATGAAGATTACGCATATGCCCTCGATGGCGGTGAATCCCATAAACACCCAAAACGCCGCCGAGCCGAACGCGTCCGAAAAAATCCCCGGGGCGGACGAGAGTTTGAACGCAAAACCGAGCGCGACCATAATTGCCGCCGCTTGTGAATTGTAGATAGTGCCGTTTGGCAGATTTTTACGCAATCCGTGTTTTATTGTGCTGTTTGTCATAGATAAACCTATTGTTCGTCAATCTTTGCGTATACGGCGGCGGTTTTGCGTGGGTATGGAATAGGGGCGCAGTTCCATTGCCGCCGAGTCCGCTTTCAACACGCCGTCTTGAAGGTCGGGCGAGATTCTCGGCGCGTACGGCGCAAGATAGGGCGTGCCGAAATTTTCGAGGGAAGCGAGATATGCGATGATAACTATCGTGAGAATTATCATTCCCACGAATCCGAGAACCGCGCTTATGCACAGATACAAAAAGCGAAGTATGGACATCGTTCCCACTTGGTCGGGCACGCAGAATATGCCTATTGCCGACAGCGCGACCACAAGCACGGACGGCGACGAGATAAGACCCGATTTCACCGCCGTATCGCCGAGCACGATTGCGCCCACGACGGAAAGGGATATACCGAAGTAGCGCGGCATACGTATCGACGCTTGATTAAGCACCTCGAAAAGCGTCATAACCAAAAGCATTTCTATCGCCGGCGGAAAGGGTATGTTGGTCGTTGCCGACATAAGCGTCATCAAAAACTTTATGGGCAACAACTGAAAGTGATAAGTTTGAAGCGCGATGTACGCCCCCGGTAAAAGCACGGTCAGCATTGCGCCGAAAAGTCGGAACATTCGTATCATCGAAGCGCGCCAGTCGCCCGAATAGTAGTCGTAGCCGTCTTGTACGTCCTCGAAAACGAGATAGGGCAGAGTTATGGCGATAGGCGAGCCGTCGACTATGATTACGATTCGCCCCTCGAGCAGTTTCGCCGTCGCCACGTCGGGTTTTTCCGTCGTGCCCGCTTGAATGAAAAACGAGTTCTTTTTGGATTGAATAAACGACAGCACGTACGCGCTGTCCACGACGCCGTCCACGTCGATTTGTTCTATTTTGCGGGTCAGCCTTTCGACGATTTTGTCGTCCGCAACGCCTCTTATATACGCCAAAGCGACCGTCGTTGCCGAGTATCTGCCCACTTGAAAGGTTTTCATAACGAGGTCGGGGGATTTTATGCGCTTTCTCACGAGCGACATATTAGTCTTGATTTCCTCGATAAATCCCTCGCGCGGACCTTTCATAACCGACGACGTGGGCGGCTCGCCTATCGCTCTCGAAGCGGGCTTGCGAAGGGAAAAGATATACGCTTCTTTCTCGCCCTCGATATAGAACGCAATGTCGCAAGCGGCAATGTTCCCCGGGGAATCCTTTGCCGACACGACCTCGATTTCGTCGGCGTACGCAACCGTGTTCTGCAAAGATTTCAAATAGGGTTTTTCGAGTTCCTCGCAGTTTTTTAGAGGGCGCACGACGTCTTGCTCGAACAAAATTTTGTCGATATTGCCGTCGATATACGCAAAAAGGCAACGCTTGTCGCCTATATCGAGGCGGCGGCATTTGAAGTCGTCGCTGTTTGAAAACGTCTTTTTCAAATCTTGTTGAAGTCTGTCTATGTCCACGTCGCACATTATTGTCAAAACGACGAGTTTATAAACGGTTTATAACTACAAAAAAAACCGCCCTCGTAAAGAGAGCGGCAAGTGTGCGATTAAGTATTTCGTTTATTCTGCGGTGTTTTCGGAATTTTCGGCGTTATTCGTATTATCAGCGTTTTCGGTGTTTTTGGTTTCGTTTTCCTTTTTGTCTTTGGGTTTGCGGAAAACGACGAATTTTTGCCACATAAATTCAAGCGCGAAGTTGATTATCATAACCGTGCCTTCCGCGATTATGCCCGCGCCGTCCGCGCCGATTGCGTCCACGAGCAATGATTTTATCGTGTGGACGTACCAAGTTTGGAAGGGATAGAAGGGAACGTAGAACAAAAACGCCAAAATCATCGCTTTTGGAACGTTGCCCGCGTCTTTGAAGGTAAACTTACGGTTGAAAGTGAAGTTCCAAAGGATAGAGGCGCAAAGCGCAACGGTCGTTGCGATAAACGTGACCAAATCCATATCTTCGACAATGAAGTGAATGGTTTTGCCGTTCGAGGGTATGACCGCTTGCAAAATCGAGAACAGCACGATTTGAATTATGCCCGCGCTCGCCGCGCAAAGGGCGTATTTTATGAACTGCATAACGCCTTTTCTCTTTTCTTTTTTGGCGTTTTTCTCGGCTTGTTTGAGGCTCGTTTCGTACAGTATGCCTTTGGGGGATTCCGCAGAAGATTCTTCCGTTTGGGGAACGGATTTCGGTTCGGCGTTTTCGTTTAAGTTTTTATCTTGTTCCATAATATTTTCCTCTAAACACAGTTTAACATAACGACGTGAAATGTCAATACCGCTTAAAGAATCTTTGCGCTTAAAAGGCGTTTTTGAGAAATATTTTTGATGATAAAGAAAAATAAAGATTGTGAAAATTAAAATTTTATAAAAATAAGTGTTTAGATGTGTGAAAAAATAGAGAAATAAAAAATAATGAAATTGTAAAATTAGGAATCAACTAAAAATGCGCCAAGCGGATGAATAACGCGAAAGCACCCCTCGATTGACAACCCTAATTTACTGAGCGTAAATGAGTTGGCAAGCAAGGGGTGCTGACAAAGTTAGTCGCCGTTTGGCGCGTTTTTAGTTGATTCCTTGCGCAATCATAGCGTCTGCTACCTTCTTAAATCCCGCAAGGTTTGCACCTTTGACGAGGTTGTAATCGAGACCGTACGCGTCGAGTGCGTCGCAGATTTGAGTGTGGATACCTTTCATAATTTGTTTGAGTTTTGCGTCCACTTCTTCTTTCGTCCAAGCAAGACGTTCGCTGTTTTGCGACATTTCGAGTCCGCTCGTCGCAACGCCGCCAGCGTTGACCGCTTTGGACGGGGTGACGAGAACGCCGTGTTCTTGCAAGTATGCGATTGCCTCGTTCGTGGTGGGCATATTGGAAACTTCGTTGAGGACGGGTACGCCGAGTTTAACCATTGCGATTGCGTCGTCCAAAAGAACTTCGTTTTGTCTTGCGCAGGGCATATAGACGTCTGCTTTGACGTTGCCCCAAGGCTTCTTGCCCGCGACGAATTCGCAGCCGTATTTGTCGGAATAGTCTTGAACTCTGTTGCGGTTGGAAGCGCGCATTTCGAGCAAATAGTCGATCTTTTCGCCCGTTACGCCGTCCGGATCGTAAACGTATCCGTCGGGACCGGAAAGGGTGACGACCTTGCCGCCGAGTTCGTCGATTTTCTTTGCCGCGCCCCACGCGACGTTGCCGAAACCGCTGAGGCAGAACGTTTTGCCCGCGAGGTGTTCGCCTTGATGTTTGAACACTTCGTCGAGGAAGTAGGTTGCGCCGAAACCGGTTGCTTCGGGACGAATGAGAGAGCCGCCGTAACTGAGGCCTTTTCCGGTGAGAACGCCGTTTTCGTAAGCACCGACGATTTTCTTATATTGACCGAACAGATAGCCGATTTCGCGACCGCCGACGCCCATATCGCCTGCGGGAACGTCCATATTCGGACCGATATGACGATAAAGTTCGTTCATAAAGGATTGGCAGAAACGCATAATTTCGGAATCGCTCTTGCCGGTGGGGTCAAAGTCCGCGCCGCCCTTTGCGCCGCCCATAGGAAGGGAAGTGAGAGAGTTTTTGAAAGTTTGCTCGAAACCGAGGAACTTCATAGCGTCGAGGTTGACGTCCTTTTGGAATCTCAAACCGCCTTTGTACGGTCCGATTGCGTTGTTGAATTGAACGCGGAAACCGCGATTGACGTGATAATTGCCGTTGTCGTCCATCCAAGGAACGCGGAACATAATTTGTCTGTCGGGTTCTACGAGGCGTTCGAGAATGACGTTTTTGCGCATCAACTGTTCGTTTTGTTCGATAGCGGGGGTCAAAGAGGTGAGAACTTCTTTGACGGTTTGCATAAATTGCGGCTGATTGGGGTTTTTCAATTCAGTCTGCTCTATGACTTCGCTGATGTATGACATATTTTCCTCCTAACATCGACGGTTTGCCGATTTTATGATTAAATAATATACTCTCGAAAAAGCAAAATCAACCCCGAAATAAAAATCCGCGCGAGCGAGTTCAAAGATTAATTTGTCGAAACGATAAATATACGCACAAAACGGCGAAAATGTCGGGTATTTTGCGACTGCTTGCGAATAATTAATATAAGGAAAAAGCGCCCTACGAGAACGAAAGGAAAAATCGGGCGCATAGGTTGTATCCGTTGCGATAGAATCGCATATAATGCAAATATGCGCTTTGAAAACGGGACGAAAAGCAAGCGAAAAAGCGGCAAAAAACCGCAAAAAATCCGCAAAAAACGGGCATATTGTGAACGAGCGTGCAAAGGTCACGCAAGATATAGGGCGGACAAATTTTCTTGAAAATCGTATTGAAATATGTTTCGGGATATGCTATGATAGTGAAGTAAATCATATTCGGGTGCGCTCGCGCATACATACGAGGGCAATCCCAAATCAATGAGGAGAAAGTTATGAGCCAAACTCAACAGTACAAAAAGGTCAAGTTGTACCGCACGCTCAAAGTCGTGTTCTATATGCTTGGTCTTCCCTTGTTTTTGATTGCAGTGTGCTTCACCGCAGTCAGATTCATCAGCCACGATCCGTTTATGGGCGAAACCACGTTCACGACGGCGTTGGGCTTTTTCAAGCAGGCAGAGTCGTACATCACCGCGCCTGCGCTTTACGGCGTATGGATCGGCTTTGCGGTCTGGGCGTTCATTTCGATCGTGCATATAATTCTGAGCAAAACTGTGAAGAATACGCGCGTGAGAATGTTCTCGGTCATCGCGGTTTGTATGGCGACTATGCTTATCACGGGCGTCGTTATGGACGCGGTGCTTGAAAAGAAAGTCACCGAACTTCAAGCGCAGTACGAGGGAACGGGCGTCGTGGTCAACGACTATAAGACCCAACTTTCCTACTATCGCACGGTGTCCTCGAACGCAATCGGCAAAAACGACACGCTCAACCTCATCAAACAAGTGGATTTGATGAAAAACGTCTACAACGTTGAGATGGAAGGCGCAAACAAGACGGGCGTTTCGGGCAACATTTCCAACAAACCCGTAACGTACTATTCCATCATCGACGACGAGGGCAATCAAGGCGTTGACATCAGTTTCGTCAAAGGCGACGACGGACTTTTCAGACTCGACGTTGACGAAAACAACAACTTCAAGGGCAACGGCGACCTCAAAAAGATTTTGGACGGCACTTATCGCGTGAATCGCGACAGCGAAAATTCGTACGATTACAGAAAGAGCCCCGAATATACGCAAATCGTCAGACTCAAACCGAACGCAAACGGACAACTCGTCATCAACGGCAAGACCTATTCGCACTACTGGTATCAAAAGAAGACCACCAAAGCGGGCGAAGAAATTTACGTTTGGTACTGCAAGGATTTGATGCCGCTCGGCACAGAATACGCAAACGATTCTTCTCAAACCAACACTATGGACGGCGTATACGGCACGGGTATTTACAATTCCAACGGTATGCTTTCCGACGGTTGGGTTTTCAGCCTCGACAACGTGCTTAATATCCTCGAAGATTATTATTCGGCACAAGAGGAAATTTCCGCAAACAAATACGATTCCAAATTCGAGTCTATGTACACCAAGGCGGTCAGAGCGAGAGAAAGATATTACACGGGTTTGCTCGAAGATCCGACCACGGGTGAAAAATGCCCCGAATGGTTGCAAACACTTTACGGTCAAGAGATCGAGTTTGCAGAGAACTTCTCTCTCACACACAACGGTCTTGATTATTTGATTGCAAAAGTGGGCGCATTGCTCGGCAACAACCATCTTTTCGACTTCTTGCTTAAAGCGAACGACGGTAGCACGGGTCTTGACGACGTTATCGGCAAATTCGGCGTCGGCGCAATCCTTTCGCCTATCCTCGAAGATTTGCAAGAGGGTATGAGTTTCAGAAAAGACTTCAAGCTTGACGACGCGAAAATGGCGACGGTTATGGAATGGATACAACCGCTTCTTGGCGTTGACAGTTCCGTCGTTGTAAACGATTTGTTCTTGGTCGTGGCGTATGCGGGCGCACCCGACGTATTCAACCCGGGTGAAACGAGAGATTATCTCTACGTCGCGCTCGTCAAAGACGACGGCACGCAAGACGCGGACGGCAACTACGTTATGGGTCTTAATACGGCAAAAGTCGCAGACGGCGGCGACGTACTCGTCGACATCAACTTCAGCGACGCGTTCGTACAAGTGGGCGAGGACGGCAACGTCGAATACGACTTCGATCTCGACCACCTCAGCACCTTCCTCAACACCGCGCTTAACGGATTGATGAGCAAACTCAAGGTAAATCTTTCGGAAGTTATCGGCGGCGGCGTTGTCGGCACGCTCAACGGACTTCTCAACCTCATCAAGACCTTCAACACCGACGACGGCGTTCGTTACGGTCTCGAAATCAGCGGTATTCAAATTCCGCTTCTCGACGAGGACTACAATTTTGCAATCGACGTTTCCTCTATTTTGACCGGAATCCTCGAAGGATTGTATTTCTATCAATCGCCCGCAATCAAACCCGTGTGGGAATTCTACACTTGGGTTGCAGGTGAAAAAGATATGGCAATGGCTCTTGCGTATCAAAAATACGAGAGAGCAAACTACGAAGCGACCGCATACGGTTCTATGATAGGTTCGACGCTTATCGGCGACACGCTCGGCGCGGGCACTTATCCGTCTGCACTCGGACTTACCAACTTGACGGCGGTTAGACAACTCAAAGCGGATTTGAGTTACAAACCCACGTTCTATCCGCTCTACGGCGTACGCGATATGTTGTTCTTCTTCTGCGGCGTGGTCGTATTGTTCTACTTCCTTAGTTTCGTTGCGCAAGAGAAAGAACTCGAATACGCAAACGGCACTGCGGTTGTCAAAGACAAGAAGAAAGGCAAAAAAGCCAAAAATCAACAAAGCGACGAACAAAACGACGCACAAGGCGAGCAAGACGTAGTTCTTCAAGACCAAACGCCCGAAAATCAAGGGGCAGAGGGGGACGACAAAATCCCTGCGGACGAAAATTCTGACAAGGAGGCGTTGTAATTATGAGCGATCAAGTTATGAATCAAGAAGAAATGAATCAAGACGTTCAAAACGAACAACTCGCAATGGACGCGGATATGCTCAATCGTGACCAAAACGGCGACGTTATTCCCGCTTTCCCCGTGAGCAAACGCACAAAGAAAGACCAAAGCAAGACGTCCGTTCTCTACACGCTTGCGGCGATATTGCTTCACGTACTTGCGTATTTGCCCATAGTTATCGTGTCGATAGTGCTCGGCGTAAAGTGCTACAATCTTATGCCGTACTACACGTTTTGGCCGTTCGTCGGCGTGATTTTGGCGGGCATACTCGGACTCGTGTTTATGACGGTCGCACTCGTCGTCAACAGAAAGAAATCAAAGAGCAGTATTCGCACCAAAACCGTCAAAGTGCTTATCGCATTCGTGTGCTTGTCGACGGGATTCGGTCTTATTCTGACCTACGTTTTCCCCGACATCATCGCAAACGCAACGCAAAACACGCTCTATTTCGAGGATTTGTACTACAACGGCGAAAAACAAGCCGAACATAACGCCGCGCTCGAACGCGACCTCATTATGTACAATCTTCTCAACGGCAACCTCAACAACTACGACGCCGACGGCAAGATTGCGGAAAACGGCGACTTCTCGTACAAGACCCTCGTTGCTCACAACGAAAACAACGGCGTCATCACCAACTACAAAAACGCTTTCATTCAACAAAGAATGAAATACTATACCACCACTTACGGCAAGAACGTTGACGGAATCCAAGTGGAAGTGGACGCTCTCAAAACCAACGAGAGAAAGTATGAACTCTATCAGTTCATCTACAATCAATACGTCCTCAACGACTACGATTACTGCTTCAACAACAACGTCGCAAGACGTGCAATCGCACTCTCGATTCTCGACTATATCTACACGAACTACGACTACGAGGGTATGTTGAAAGAAGGCTTCAAGAACGAAAGATTCAAAGCGTTGTTCCAACAAAACTACGACAGTTTCAACCAAGACGGTTATCTCACGTTTGACGATCCGCTTCTTTTGTACGCACAGATGAGCGGCCGTATGACAGTGCCTATCGTTCTTCGTCTTATCCTCAACCAAGGCTGGTCCTACACGCAAAGTTCTTATAACGCGGCGGGCGGACTCACCTACACGGAAGACGGCAACTGCCTCTATCAACTCTACGATCCGCAACTCGTCGAAGAATTTAAGGCGAACGGCGGCAAGTTCGAGTACACGGGTACTATCGTCGATCAAAACGGCAACACCGTCGAGGTCAAATACGGCTTCAACGAAGACGGTTGGCAAATGTACGAGAACGGCGTGACCAAACGCCCGCTTTCGTGGCTCGTTCTCGATATGCTCGGCGACCCGATGGCTCTCACCACTTTGGACGTTGCAAATATGCTCGGCAGTCAAATCTACGGCATCGTGCAAAAAGTTCTCGATCAATTCCCGACTCTCATCGATTCGCTCGGCGGACTTATGCAAGACGACCTCATCGAAGTCGTTAAGGCGGCTGCGGGCGGCGCACAACTCAGCATCGGCTTGTGCATCGACGACGACGGCTTGATTGCAATCAACTTGTTCCCGATGAACGCGCCCTACGGTATGCTCGGCTATATGCAAGCAACGTGGGTTGACAGCGACAACTTGCTTATGGCGGTCATCAACGTCGCGGGCTTGCGTAACTGGATGGTCATCTTCGGCGCAATCGGTTCGGTTCTTATCATTGCCGCGGGCGTATGCCGCGATATGGGCGAAAAGACTCGCAAACGCACCGAAGATTCTCGCGATCGCATTTTGAGAGCGAAAGCGGCGGAAGAAAACGGCGTAGGCGTAGGGAAACCCGACGAAGGGGAAGGCGCGCCCGACGTTCCCGAAGCAATAGGCGCATAACGATTTTTCAAAAACAAAAAACACGACGGCACTCAAACGAGTGCCGTTCGTTTTTAATTCGGCGTTTTATTTTTGCGTTCGGGTTTCCGTTTTTTATTTGCACGCTCGTGTTGTTCGACTTTTGTATCGCAACGTTCGATTTTTCGTTTTTCGTTCGACAAAATTCGCAATTTGTTCCTAATAAAATTTCCAAAAAAATCAAGCGGCGGCTTTTGGCATTGCTATTGCGTATTGACTTTATTTTTGTTATAATATATAATATCTATTACAAATGTAACCATACTATGCGTGTATGCGCGAGAGGGTACGTTTGCAAACGATGGCAAATTATTAGGAGGCAATTATGAAAAAACTCAGCATCAGATCACTTCTCATTGTGGTTCTTGCGTTGGTTTTGGTGTTCTCGCTCGTAGCGTGCGGCGATAAGGGTAATGATAATCCTACGCCGACCCCGCAACCTGACGACAAACCAAAAGACGACACCGCAAACGTGAAGGCATTCTTCAACACGCTTTGGGAACAATCCACCGGAATCGGCGACCAAGAAATCGCCGCAACCGACGACCTCAAAGTGAGCCTTGGTCTTACCGTAAAACTCGACTTTGTCGGAAGCATTGACGAACAAGTCAAAGACAGCGTAGACGTCGGCATCTTGCTCGACCTCGTTCTCGACAGATCAAGCGGCAAAGACAAAAGCACCAACACCGCAATCAAAGCAAAGATCTACGATCCGAGCGCGGCAGAAAACTGGTTTACCGCATACTACTTCTTCAACGACGTAGACAACATCTACATCGACTATGCGGGACAAAACGTCAAGATTCCGTTCAGCTATCTCAACGACACCTACAACAAGAGTTTCTACAACTTCATCTTCAACGATAAGCCCGTTGCAGGCAAATCGATTGCGGAAATCATCACGGCTCTCACCGCAAATATGGGCGATGAATGGAATCTCAACACTCTTGTCGGCGACGTTATGAGCGTTTTCAACGTCAGTGACGATCTCATCGGTACAATAGGTAGCACCCTTCAAAGCATTGGTATCGAAGGTGCGATAGATGAGCAAGGTAAACTCAACATCAAGAACATCTTGACGAACGAAACCGTAGCGGCTTTCTTTGTCAACGACGCGACCGGTTCGACGACCGCAAACGGCGTCACCACTTACACGACACAACTCGATTCCGGAACAATCAGTATGATCGGTACTGCGTTCGGCAGCAGCCTTCCCGCAGGTCTCGCCGACTTGCTCGACGAGTTGGAACTCTTCCTTGAATTCACAACCAAGAACAATGCAATTGACTCGTTTACCATCAAAGCGGGCATTCACGCACTCGAAGGTGAAAACGCAGAAGGCAAAGACGTATATCCCGTCGTCGCAATCACCATCACCGATCTCAACTTTGCAAAAGCAACTAAAGGCGAAATCGAAAACTCGATGGCAGTCAAGAGAGACAATTACACTGACCAAGTCGTTATCGACGCGGCAGTCGCAATCGACCTCAAAGGCATCACTCTCGACGCAACCGCATTCGACAAAGAAGGTTACGACAGATTCTCGAAAGTCAACACTGCAATCGGCGGCGGACTTGAAAACCTCGAACTTAACGGCACTCTTACCCTCACGTTGAGCGGCAAAATCGACCTCAAGAACACCGAAAACAACGGCACTGTCGCAGCAGCGGCTTTGACCTATCAACCCGAAGGTTCCGACAATGCAGTCGACGTCATCAAAGCGTCCTTCAAGAACGGCAACCTCGCACTCACCGTCAACCAAGACGCAACAGTCGGCGACGTTAAGATCGTAGACGCACTCGTCAGATTGTTCGGCGACTACGCTTATATGTGGATCAGAGATACGTTCTTCAAGACCGATGCGACCGAACTTGACAAATTCGCAGACAAATTCTTCTCTTGCGACATCAAGGCACAAGTTGAAAAAGACGGCGAAGGCAACTACGTCATCGATCCTCAAGACAGAGTTATCACAATCAACGAAAACTTCAAGGGCGCAGCGTGGAAGAACTTTGACATCGTCGGCGGATTCCAAGGCCTTGTCAAGAAAGCAATCGACGCAATCACCAACAAACCCGGCGATAACGACGCAAACGCACAATACGCAAAAGATCCGTTCATCACCAAAGTGTCCGAAACCATCGTCAGAGCACTTCCGCTTCTTTCCACAAAGGGCGACAAACTCACGGTTAAGACCAACACCAGCGAAACTTTGAAGAAGAACTACGGCACGGTCGGCAGCGCAATCAACTACCTCGGTCAAACTTGGTGGGTAAAGGGCGCAAAACCGTTCACCGATTCCATCATCGCGGCTGACAAAGACAACTGGCTCGGATATATCACCGAGGCTCTCACCGTCGAAGGCACGACTTACGGCAACGAAACCGACAGCGCAAAGAAAGCAAAAGCATTCCTCAACGAAATGTTCGCGGCAACGGCAGAAGTCGTTCTCAACATCAGCGAAAACGGCGGCATCGAACTCTCTGTCAAGGCAGACGTTAATGCAGAAGCAGGCGTTGGCGTATCGATCAAACTCGGCGCAAAGGCGTATGTCGAAGCAAACTACACCGATCTCGCACCCGCAGTCGAAACCGACGGTTGGTACGTTTTCACCATCACCAAAGCATAATTGCTGATTAAAAGCATAAAAGAGAAGGCGCGTATGCGCCTTTTCTTTTTGCGTTTTTTCAATGTTCCTTTCAAGGTTGATAAATAAAAAAAGCGTGTTATAATAGAACTATGACAGGCTTTGAAGAAAAACACAGCGTAATAAACAAAGAGGATATGCAAAGCGCGATGGATTTCGTCGAGGAATTTTCGCACGAACTCTCAAAATATCCGCACCGTATCACGGCAAGCAAGGACGAAACCGCTTGCGCAAGGGCAATCCGCAACAGACTTCACGACGAAACCGACGCAAAAACTCGCCTCGAAGCGTTCAACACGCCGCCGTTGCTCGGCAGAGGTTCGTTTTTGCTTTTGGGCATATGGTACGCGCTCTGCTACGTCGTGTATTTCGTTTCGTTCGCGGGCGGACGAGTCGCGGGCGCGCTCGTGACGTTATTGTCCCTCGTTATGTTCCTTTCGGGCGGAAGCGTGCTTATGCTTATGTATTTCGGAAACCGCAAAGTCGGCAAAATTCTGCCTAAAAAAGTGTCGTACAACGTCGTCAGCGAAAGTTGCAAGGACGAAAAGAACGTCAAAAACACTCTCGTCATTTGCGACAACCACGACGCAACGCTCGGAAGCCCCATAAAAGATTTCAATCTCGTAAGAAAACTCTCTATGATAATCGCGCCTTTGTCCGTGTTCATTTTCGTGCTTTTCTGCATTTTGAAAATGGCAATCGGCACGCAAGGCGACAACGTCGCGGCAAAGATAAGCGCGTTCACCATTCTGCCGTTCGTGTCGGGCATTTTCGGCATAGCGGCGTTCGTGTTGCACTTCTCGCCTATGGAACGCTTCGCGCGCGAAAATAACGGCGTGGCGACGGCTGTCGCTATGGCAACGTACGCCTATTTTGCCGAGCAACCCGAACTTCTTGCCGACAACACCAAGATAGTGTACGTTTCTTTCGGCGCTGAAAATTCGGGTCACGGCGGCTCAAACGCGTTTTTAGAGGCTCACCCCGAATTTGCTTCGGCAAAGGTTTTGGCAATAGGCGACGTTTTGAGCGACAATTTCCAAGTCGCAGAGCGCGACGCTTTGCGCAATATCGACTTTTCAATCGACATCGTGTCCGCAGTGCACGCAAGTGCGATAGAGCAGGGCATAACCGTTTCCACGATGCCCCACGACAGCCTTTTGCATAAATTCAATTCGCTTCACGGCTTCATTTCGGACGCGTTTGCCAAAAACGGCAATCCGACCGCAACGATTTTGGCAAAAGATTATTCAAAACGCGACAAATCCCTTTCCAAATCCGATTTGGAAAACTTGTTTTCTTTGTGCGTCGGGGCGGCTATGAAGATTATGGCAAAAGAGGACGTCACGCCCAAAACCGTTGAAAGCGTAATCGCCACCGCGCCGTCTTCCGAAATGAAAATCGTTGACGTCGAAAGCAAGTGAAACGCAAACGGCGAAACGCTAAAAGCAAATAAAAAACTGCAAAAAATCTACGATTGCAAGCAAACGAACCGCAGTCTAAAATAACGTAAAAAAACGCCGACTCGGCGATATAGAGAATAAACCGCATTTTCAATGCAAACGGACAGAAAAATGCAAAAAAACGACGATAAAAACATTGAAAAAAGCCCCGTTTTTGACGATAATTCGTGTGAAAACGCACAAGATTCTTCTTTGACTTGCGAGGTTTCCGCAACCGAGAAAACCGCCGATACGGAACTTTTGCAAGCGACAATCGCAGACGAGCAAGACGTTTGTGGCGAACGAGAAAATCGTTGCGAGCAAGACGTTTGCGACGAGAAGAAAGAGGGAATCTTGTCAGAGTATTCCGCTCGCGAAAGCAAGGGTAAAAAGGCACTCGAAGTTGTCAAAAAGTACTGCAAACGCTACTTTATCGACGCGTTTTCGGGTATGGCGCAAGGCTTGTTCTGCACGCTCATCGCTGGCACTATTCTCGCTCAAATCGCGTCTTGGTGCGGCGACAATTCGTTTGCGCACGTCCTCGGTTACATCGCAAGCATTGCAAAAATGCTTATGGGCGCAGGAATCGGCATAGGTATCGCGCACAAGTTGGGCGCAAAACCGCTCGTGATATTCACAGCCGCCGTAACGGGTTTGGTCGGCGCGTTTTCGGGCAATCTTGTGAGCGCGCTCTGTCAAAACGCCTCGTTTACAATCGCTTTCGGCGCGGTCGGCAATCCTATCGGCGCGTACGTCGTGTCCCTTCTCACCGTTGAAATCGCCTCGCTTTACGCAGGAAAAACCAAACTCGATATAATCCTTATTCCGCTCGGAATGATGCTTATGTGTCTTGCGGGCATATTCGTTGCGTGGCCGTTTATCAAACTTATCGACTTGCTCGCCAAACTCATCGTGTTGGCAATCGAGGCGGGCGCGGCAGTCAAAATCATCGTCGGCGTGTTCGTTGCGGTGGTTATGGGCATTTTGCTCACTATGCCGACGTCTTCTGCGGCAATATGGGTTGCAATCGCTACAAGTGCGACGGCACTCGAAAACCCCGACGTATTCGCAATCGCGGGCGGCGCGGCGGTTGCGGGTTGCTCGGCGCATATGATAGGTTTTGCCGTTGCGAGTTTCAGAGAAAACGGCGTGGGCGGACTCATTTCGCAAGGCGTAGGCACGAGTATGTTGCAAATTCCCAACATTATGAGAAAACCTGCGATTATGGTTCCCGAAATAGTCGCGAGCGCGGTGTGCGGACTTGTCGCCGTGCTTATGGGACTTCGTTGCAACGCTTCGGGCGGCGGAATGGGCACGAGCGGACTCGTCGGCGTATTCGGCACGATTGACGCATCGCTGGGCATAATCCCCGACTGGCAACTCGGCGTAGGCATTGTGCTTTGTATGTTCGTGCTTCCCGCGACAATTTCGTTCGGCATAAGCGAACTTATGCGCAAGACCGGCGCAATAAAGTACGGTGACCAGAAGTTAGACTAAAAACTAAAATAATTTAGGGTGTGGGGTGCAACCCCACCCAAAATTATTATTAATAAAATAAAAATTTTCTTTACTATTAAAGAAATGATATCGCCTATGGCGGTGATATCACTTCGTGATGATATCGTGTATTTCTGCACGATGATATCCAAACTCTGTTTGGGTTGCGGAATATTCAATTTATCCGCTTGTCATTGCGAGGCGCAACGAAGTTGCAACGCGGCAATCGAGGCCGTCCGGCCGCATTTCGCTACACTGGATTCCTACGGTCACTTCGTTCCCTCTGAATGACATATGGAAGATTTAAATATTCCGCTTGCGTGCGCAGCACGCTTTCTGTTTTCGAAGTTGCATATTCCGTGTACGAGTAGTCTTCGAATAAGTTTTGGATTAAGGCTTCGCCTTCCAAAATTATTAATTATTAATTATTCATTATTAATTAAAAAGCGCACCCTTGTAGGTGCGCTTTCATTTATAGTTCAAACAATTTCTTTTTCTTTTTTGGTTCGATTGGCGTGCCGTCTTTTTTGACTTTGAGAGAGGGAAGATACACGTCGAACACCGTGCCTTTGCCCTCGATTCCGTGGCAATCTATTTCGCCGCAATGCGCTTTTACCGTTGCCGACGCTATGGACAAGCCGAGCCCGAAACTCTGATTATCCTTGTTTTGTCTTGCGCCGTCCGTGCGGTAGAATCTGTCAAAAACGTGCTTCGCGTCCTCTTTCGAGATACACTCGCCCGTGTTCATAACCGACAAATGTATGCGCTTCGAGTCAACGAACAACCTAACGCCCACTTTGCCGTTGTCGCCCGAATATTTGATTGCGTTGTCCAAGAGTATGACGACGAGGCGGTCGAGCGATTTGCTTTCGCCGTAAACGTGCAAGTCGGGTTGTACGTCGGTGAGCAGTTTTACGTCCTTTTCAAAGCAAGTCGCTTCAAATTCGAGGCACGCACCCTCGACGATTTCGCTGAAATTTACGTCTTGTTTTTGAAGTTCGCTCTGTTCGAGTTTGCTAAGTTCCAGCATACTGTTCACAAGGTCGCGCATACGCACCAGTTGCGTAGATATGGAAGTTATCCACTTTTCGTTGTCCTTGACGGTGGAATCGGGTTCGCTCTTGATTACGCTGAGGTTGGTTGCGATAATCGTAAGCGGCGTTTTGAGTTCGTGCGAAGCGTTGGCGATGAGGTCGCGCTGTTTCGTCATTGCGGAAGCGACGGGGAACAGCAATCTTGCCGACGACAAAAGCGCGAGCAACGCCACGAACACGACCGAGCAGCAGTAGAGCAACGTCACCATAATCGCGGTGTTTGCAAGTTGCTTGTGATAACTCGTGCGGTCGATGAGCGCATAGAGCGTGCCGTTTGTGTACTGTCTGTTTGCCACGACGAAGTGACAATCGTCGTACTCGAATTTTCCCTCGGCGGTGGAAATGGCTTTGAGGATAATTTCCGCCGCGTCGTCGCCGTATACGTCGACCTTGCCGTCGATGTACGGTTTTCTGCCGTCGTTATATTTGTAGATAAAGATACAGCGCAAGTCGTTTGCGACGTTGTCGTTGTAGTGTTCGGGGTCTTCCAAAGCCTTGTCGAGAGCCTTGTTTATGAACACGTCGTTCGAGCCGTACACAACGCCGAACAGACCGCCCAAAACCACAAGCAAAAATATTGCGGCTATGAGGGTGGTGGTGACGGTGTAGTTGATACGTTGTTTTCTGATTATGTCCATATTGACCGATTCGACGTTTTATCTATGCGTAATTGGGCGATAAAACATTTATTTGTGCAATAAAACAAAAGGCGCAGCGCGCCGTTTCGTTTACATTTTCGATTGAGAGAGTTTGTAGCCCACGCCGCGAACGGACTCTATGGTGAAGTTCGCGCCGAGATGTGAAAGTTTCTTGCGAAGGAAGGACATATACACTTCGAGGTTGTTCGACTCGAACTCGCTGTTGAGACCCCACGCTTTGAGAATGAGGTTTTCCTTCGTCGCGACAAAGTTGGGATACTCGAAAAGGTATCTCAAAAGTTCAAATTCCTTGCCCGTGAGATTGATGCTTCCGTTTTGCGTGGAAAGGGTGAAAGTGGTGAGGTCGAGCGACGCGTTTTGATATTCGAGTTTGTTGTCCGAAAGCAGTTTGCCGCGTCTTCTCAACACCGCGCGAATACGAGCGGAAAGTTCGTTGAAAGAGAAGGGCTTGGAAACGTAGTCGTCCGCGCCTTTATCGAGTCCGGATATTTTGTCGTTTTCGTCCGTGAGAGCGGTGAGCATAATCACCGGCGTTTCGAGTTTGCGTTGTCTTAAAGTGGCAAGCACTTCAAAGCCGTTCATTTTGGGCATCATAACGTCGAGAAGAATCATATCGTACATACCGGTGGACGCAAAATTCAATCCGTCCGCGCCGTCGTACACGCAGTCCACGTCGTAGCCGTCTTTCATCAACATCTGAGCGAGCGCTCTCGACAATTCTTTTTCGTCTTCAACAAGCAGTATTCTCATACGCACCTCCGTCAAATAAAAGAATTTTTCCTATTTTCAAAACTATATTACAAATTGTATCTTAAATTAACGTTAAATTCAACCGCAATTTTAAGCGAAATTTGCACAAAAATTCGGTCTTCCTTTTTATTTTTATATATGTTATACTGTTTTTGCTATGGAACACGACGACAAGATGAAAGTTGACATTTACGATTTCGACAAAACGGCTATCCCGTACGACAGCGCGTTGCACTATTGGTTTTGGTCAATGGCGCACTGCCCGTGGACGCTTATTCTGTTGCCGTTCCAACTGTTTTGGGGATTCTTGATGGTCACCAAGATTTTGCCCGTGCCTATCTTCAAAAAGATAGCGTTCAATTTCGTGAGCCTTATCAACACCGAAAAAACCGTCAAAAAGTACTGGGATAAGCACCAAAAGGACATTTACGACTTTTTCAAACCCGAAAATCGCGACCCCAGCAGAAAGGTCGTGCTTATAAGCGCAAGCCCCGACTTTCTCATCGAAGAAATTGCAAAGAGAATGAAAATCGACTATTGCATAGCAAGTCCGCACAGCAAAAAGAACGGACATTTGCTCGGCAAGGTGTGCAGAAAGGAAGAAAAGGTGCGCAGACTCAACGAGATTTTGCCCGACGTCGAAGTCGAGAATGTGTACAGCGACAGTATCGACCACGATAGATACATATTTGCACTCGGCAAACATTGCTATCTCGCAACGAAGGGCAACCTCAAAGAAATAGACTTTGCCACCGCCGTCAAGGAATACGACGAGCAAAAATCCAAAAAGAAAAAGCGCAAATAAATCAAAAGTTAGCGGTTTAACAAGATTTTGATTCAAACCGAATCGAAGGGAGAATGGCGGAGATTTGGTGGAGATAAAACTTCATTTGGGAGGTCTTTTATGGACAAGACGATCAAATGCCCCAATTGTGGGGAAGTGTTTGACAATGTAGACAATGAATTTTTGAAGTGTTCTCATTGCGGCAAAATGTACAAAAACCCTTTTTATAAGAATGACGACACAGTCAAACAAGAACCTCAACCCGAACAAAAGCAGTCCGTGCAAGAAACGCAACCAACCAAAAGCGAGTGCGAAGCGCACGTCGACGGTGTCGGTGCAGATTTCGCAAATCGGCAACATACTACCACAGCCGAAGAAATGAGTGAAAATCATACTGCGAAAACGCAAAACATCAATTCCGAAATTGATTCGAAGCAAACGGAAACGAAGGTTGAAAAGTCTGAATCGAGCAAGAAAGAAAACGCTTTTCAAAACAGAGGAAGCGACGCATTTATGCTCGTTATTACCAACACGATAAAAGAGTTTTTTGAATTCAAACAATTCAAGAGAATTCCCATAGGTCTTGCGATAGCCGCAGGCATTTTGCTTTCGCCGTTTTTGCTTGCTGTTATTTTTATGATTCCTGCGTTTTACATTTTGCAGTTCTGCTTCAAAATCGTTGCCGCACCTGCGGATTACCTTCTTCAAAACCTTCGCGATGAAAGCGATAATGCGATTGTGAAAGCCGTTGTATATTTCGTCGGTTATCCGTTTGTGTTTTTGATGAAAATCGCACTTTCCGCATTCAGTGTTGAATTCTTCGTTATGTACTTTTTCTTTATGCTGTTTGCTTGGATTTATGGCTGCGGCGGAATAAAATTTCAACCTTTTATATTCGAGGCGTCAACCGATTGTAGTGCGCATCTCGAAGGTAAAGCGTCCACGAAGACCATCGCAATCATTCTCACCGTATGTATTATCATCGGCGTGCTTATTTTTGGTTTGGCACTTGGCTTAGGCCTTGCAAATGCGGATTTCGACCACGGCAGTAGTGGTAACGGCGGATATAACAATGGCGGCAATAATAACATTTATAAAGATTCTTTCAATGAGAGTTTTTATATGTCGTCGCACGATAGTGGTCAAAGAATATGGACTTTCACGCCATCGACAAGCGGTTATTACGAAATCAAAATTTTCGATAACGATAATAGAGCAAGCATTTATGTCTTTGTGGATGGTTCTACCAAATTGAGCACGACTTATTATAGCGATTCAACCTCTATGTATTTGTATTCTGGAACGTCGTACACAATCAAGATTTATTATAGCAACGACAATTCAAGTAGCGATAGTGTGAATATCAGCATTTCACAAAAATAATTATAACACAAGCAAAAAAATCATAACAAAAAGCGTGCCGCGTAGGCACGCTTTTTAGTTTGCGTTGAAACAAATTATTCAACCGTTCCGTCTTTTGCGTCGCTGTCTTTCTTGTCGCAAGAATCGGAAGACGAGCAGCAAGAGCAGTTGGAATCGCAGTTTGCGCTGTCGGTGAGGTCGTCAATCCAGTAAATCTTGTCTTTGACAACGAGGGATACGATGTCGATGACAAAGAGTACCCAACCGCCGAAAATCATAAGTACGATTGCAAGCACGATGCCGAGTACGCTGTCTTTTTGCGCGCTCTTTGCAAGACGATAGAGGTTTGCGGGAACGTCCCACAAGATGCAGAGCAAAATCTTCACGACTTTGTCAAGACCTTGATACCAGTCGATATACTTTTTTGCAAATTCTTTCATTTTGGATTCCTCCGTGTTTTTTTACGTCGAATGTTGTAACACTTATTTTACGCAATGTCAAGTATATGCAACTTAAAGTTGTTTTTGTGTATATTTATAAAAACGAAATTTTAAGCGGATATTTCGGAAGGTCAACGGATATTTGAGGACGGATATTTGAGGGCGGCGAAAAGTTGTTGCGTGCGTTTACAAAAACGCAACTTTCGACGGACGGTTTAACGGCGGCGGCAAAAGTTGTTGTTGTGAAAAACGTCGCGCGGTGATATAATTTTCGTATCTACAAAACACGGCGGTGGTAATATGGCAAATACGGCGTACAAATCCGACATCGAAATTGCGCAAAGCGCGAAAATGCTTCCTATATGCGACGTGGCGAAAAATTGCGGTATCGACTGCGAACTTTTGGAAAACTACGGCAAATACAAAGCGAAAATCGACTATGCCCCCGTTCTGAAAAAGGGCGGTAAAAAGGGCAAACTCGTGCTTGTCACCGCAATCACCCCGACGCCTGCGGGCGAGGGTAAAACCACCACTACGATAGGACTTGCCGACGGATTAAGGCGTATAGGCAAAAAGGCGATAGTCGCGCTTCGCGAGCCGTCGCTCGGTCCGGTGTTCGGAATCAAGGGCGGCGCGGCAGGCGGCGGATATGCGCAAGTCGTGCCTATGGAAGACATAAATCTGCATTTTACGGGCGACTTCCACGCAATCGGCGCGGCAAACAACTTGCTTGCGGCAATGCTCGACAACCATATTCAACAAGGCAACGCGCTCTCGATAGACCCTCGCAAAATCACTTGGAAAAGATGCGTAGATATGAACGACAGACAACTGCGTTTCGTCGTTGACGGACTCGGCGGAAAAGCGAACGGCACGCCGAGAGAGGACGGCTTCGACATCACGGTTGCAAGCGAGGTTATGGCGGTTTTGTGCCTTGCCGATTCGCTTGCGGATTTGAAAGAAAGACTTTCAAAAATCATAGTCGCGTATACTTACGACGACAAGCCCGTGACTTGTGCGGATTTGAAGGCGCAAGGCGCAATGGCGGCACTCTTGAAAGACGCGTTGAAACCAAACCTCGTGCAGACGCTCGAAGGTACGCCGGCACTCGTTCACGGCGGACCGTTTGCCAACATCGCGCACGGCTGCAACAGCGTGATTGCAACCAAAACGGCACTTTATCTATCCGATTACGCTATCACAGAGGCTGGTTTCGGCGCAGACCTCGGCGCAGAGAAGTTTTTTGACGTCAAGTGCAGAAAGGCAAATCTCGTTCCCGACGCCGTTGTGGTCGTGGCAACCGTACGCGCGCTCAAAATGCACGGCGGTATGCAAAAACAAGACCTCGCAACCGAAAATATCGAGGCTCTCGAAAAGGGTATCCCCAACCTTTTGCGCCACGTTTCAAACGTCAAAAACGTGTTCAAACTTCCTTGTGTGGTGGCGATAAATCGCTTCCCGACGGATACAGACAAAGAGATAGAATTCATCACTCGCAAGTGCGAGGAACTCGGCGTAAACGTGCGTTTGTCCACGGTTTGGGCGGACGGCTCGAAGGGCGGCGAAGCACTCGCAAAAGAGGTGGTGCGCCTTTGCCAAAAGGAAAAGGGCGAGTTTGAATTTGCATACGCCGACGAGGATTCCATAACCGAAAAAATAGAAAAAGTCGTGCGCAAAGTCTACGGCGGCGACGGCGTTTCGATTACGCCCGCCGCGCAAAAGCAAATCGCAAATCTCGAAAAGTTGGGATTCTCAAATTTGCCCGTGTGCATTGCAAAAACGCAATATAGTTTTTCCGACGACGCAACGTTGCTCGGCGCGCCGAGCGGATTTACGGTGACGGTCAAGAACGTAAAAGTCAGCGCGGGCGCAGGCTTTATCGTGGTGCTTACGGGCGAGATTATGACGATGCCCGGGCTTCCCAAATCGCCAGCCGCAGAGCGAATCGACGTGACCGACGACGGCAAAATAATCGGTTTGTTCTGATTTGAAACGTAACAAAAATCCGCCGAAAACGGCGGATTTTTTATGCGTTTTTATATTCGTTTACGATGTTTTTTATGAGGCTTTATATTGATTTTTATATTATATTTCTTTAATACCCAAAATATAGTCGCTCGAAACGTCGAGAACGCGGCATAGTTTTGCAAGCGTGTCGAGTGCGGGAAAAATGTCCTTTTTCATATACTTCGACACGGTTTGAGGGGATACGCCGATTTGGCGCGCTATTTCTTTTTGTTCGATTCCGCTACTCTTTATTGCGTCGCGCAATCTTTGTTGTATATCTTTCAGTTCCATACCGACATAATCGCACATTGGGTGATTTTTATCTTGACAATCGTATATTAGGTGATTATACTGAACGTAGATAATTTTATTATGAGGGGGATTTTATGGGATTATTCGGCAAAATCAAGCAATATGTCACCGATATCGTTTCGGACGAAATCTCGCCGTGTGTTTGTCCGCATTGCGGATTCCGCATAAGGACGGAAAAAATCAAAATCAAATGTTGCGATTGCGGTGGCGTAAATACAATCAGATGGGTGGGAAATCTGCCCGTTTGTATGAAGTGTAACGGACATTATTATGAAAGATTTTGTCCTAAATGCGGGGGTAATTTAGATGATTGACAAAAGAAAAAAGGTTTTAACGATTTTGGTTTTGATTGCGGTTTTGTTTTCGGCGTTTGCCGTTTTGAGCGGCTGCAGTCCCGAAGACAGTTCTTGGCCGCCGCGAGCATTGACGAAAAAGATAACGTTAACCGTTCACGTCGACGACGAAACGTACAAAGTGGACGCGTACGTCGGAAAGGAAGTAAGCGTTGCAATGCAAGCGATTACGGCAAAAACGGGTTATTATCTGACGGGATATTACGACAGCGAAAGCGGCGGACAAATGTATTTCGACAGCGACGGTCAGTCGGTGAGCGTATGGTCAAAGAGTTATCCCACCGAGTTTTATGCGCAGTGGGAAAGCGTCGATAACTTCGTGTTGGCGAACGGCGCGAGTTGGAAAGATACGTACAAATACTTCGGCGAGCGTTATTTGACGTTCCATTGCACGGACGGCTTCAAAAGAAGCGCGATTGCGGGCAACAGGTCAAGAAACGTGCATATAACCTTAAGTTTCAAGATTCAATGTCCGGCGTATGCGGGATTTGGCAACGACCCGAACAAAGACATTGACCGAGCGGTGTTTATTACAGACAAAAACGATTCGACGGCGGAAATATATGCGAAAAAATATTTTACCGTGCACGGACTTGAATACAACGAGTTTTCACTCGACTTTACCGTAAGCGCAAGAGTCTTCACCGAGAGCAGTTTCAACAACAAAAAATCTTTGGCTGTGTATCTCAAATGGCTCGGAAGCGACTACTATCCGACGTATATCAAGGACGTAAAAATTTCTTGTTACATAATGCCGAACGAAAGCGGTAATATGTGAGTCGAGTTATAAACAAAAAGCAAAAGGCGGGGATTTCCCGCCTTTGTTTTTGCGTGGGGTGGTTTTGAAAAAATATTTGTAATTGTTTTATTTGCGAATGGAAAAAACCTTTTGTAGGTTGTATAATGGATTAAAGATTCAACGGAACGAGTGCAAACGAAACGAAAATTGCAAGGGCGTGTTCGTAAATCACGACCCGACCGTACAAGAACAGATTATTGAAATATAGAGGTGAAATATGGATTTAATTCAAGCAATGAATCAAAGACACGCGGTTCGCTCGTATATAGATAAGAAAATAGAGGGCGAAACGGCGGCGCAACTTCAAAACAAAATCGCCGAAATCAACGAAGAAAGCGGACTCAAACTTCAACTCGTTTTGAACGAAGAAAAGGCTTTCGGCGGCAGAATGGCGCATTACGGACATTTTGAAAACGTAAAGAACTACGTTGCGGTCGTTGGAAGCAAAGACGCGAAGTTGAGTGAAAAAGTCGGATATTACGGCGAAAAACTCGTGCTTTTTGCGCAAACTCTCGGACTTAACACGTGTTGGGTTGCGTTGTCCTACGACAAAACCGAGGGCAACTACAGCGTGGATAAGGGCGAAAAACTTGCGCTTGTCATCGCAATCGGCTACGGAAATACGCAAGGCGTGCCGCACAAGAGCAAATATCCCCAAGACGTGTGCAAAGATTTTGCAAATTCGCCCGAATGGTTCAAAAACGGCGTAAAAGCGGCGTTGCTTGCGCCTACCGCCATAAATCAGCAAAAATTCTCGTTTGAACTAAAAGGCGACAATGTGATTGCAAAACCCGGTATCGGTTTTTATACCAAAGTCGATTTGGGCATTGCGGAATACCATTTTGAACTCGGCGCGGGCAAAAAGGTTTTCAATATATAAAGTAACGACAAAATAGAATCAAAAGAGTATATTCCTAATATGCTTTTGTATGAGAGTTATTCTTACGGGGGCATCGGGACGTATGGGCAAGCAGATGCTTGCCCTTTTTCAATCCGAGGGGGATATAGAGGTTATCGCCGTTGACAAAAACGACGGCGACGAGTCGGATTGCGTCGTAGCAAGATATTCAAACGTTTGCGACGTGAAAGAAAGCGCGGACGCAATCGTCGATTTTTCGTTGCATACGGCAACGTGCGAAGTGGTCGAATTTGCGGTGAAACGCAATATTCCGCTTGTGGTCGCAACGACGGGGCATACGGCATACGAGCGCGGATATATCGAAAAAGCGAGCGCGCAAATTCCCGTGTTCACGGCAAGCAATATGTCGATTGCAATCGCGTATCTCAAACGCTTTTCGGCAAAACTTGCGCAGATTTTTCCCGACGCAGACGTGGAAATCATAGAGGCGCACCACGCAAAAAAGATAGACTCGCCAAGCGGCACGGCACTTTCCGTTGCGAAGCGTATCGTCAGAGAACGAGGGTTCGGCAAAGTCGTCGTCGGCAGAGGAATAGGCAGAGAAAAAGGGGAAGTGAACGTACATTCTTTGCGTATAGGCGCGTCGCTCGGCGAACACGAAGTGATAATCGACACGGCGGGCGAGCGCATAGTTTTGCGACACGAGGTTTTTTGCCGAAGCGTATACGCCGAAGGCGCATTGCGGGCGTTGCGATTTATCATTTCAAAGCCGAACGGCTTGTATGGAATCGAAGACTTACTGAATTTTCATTGATGAAAGACGAAATGCTCATGATTTTGTCCGTGTTGCGTTTGTAGGCGGCTTGTGCTAATATAAAAACGATATGGATGCAAAAGAGTTCAATCGCAGAATTAAGAATGCGAGCAAAGACAAACAATCGTTTTTGAAGATTTATGAAGAGTACTATTCAAAAATAGTACTACATATTTCTGTGAAATTCGACGATTCGATTGCGCATGACATTGCGCACGACTTTTTTTGCAAATTGATTGAGGGAAAATTCGAACAAGTCGGCAGTGTGACTTCTCCGACGGCATGGGTTTATAAGGTGTGCGACAATCTTGCAATCAACAGTTTCAAGAAAGACGCAAAATATGTTTCGATTGACGATTTCGACTTAGCAGGGAACGAAAGTGCTATTGACAGTCTGCTCGAAGTCAAAGAATTGTTTGAAAACCTCAACGAGACAGAAAAAAAGACGGTTTATCTGCACGTTTTTGAGGGTTATTCGCTCAAAGAACTCGCTTGTCAATTCAAAATCAAATATGACAATTTCAGAAAAATGTACGCGACAACGCTCAAAAAACTCAAAAAGATAATTGTCAATAATAACGGCGGTAAAAAGATAAAATGAAAGAAGAAAAACGCTTAAAAAAATATGCCGATGAGAAAATGAATAAATACAAAGATGACGAGTTTGTTAAATCGTTGTCCGATACTCATTTTGACAATACATCAAACAAAAAATTCTCATGGAAGTATGTAAGAGCCATTGCCGTCAGTTTGGTGGCTGTCTTTATCGTTGTGCTCTCGACCGTTATCGCAATCACTCAGAGAGAATGTGACAGCGAGTTATACGACATGATTCCATCGTCCGTATCGCAGATGAACCTCGATTTTGACTTTGTGCAGTTTGCCGATATCGCCGATGCGGAAGTCAATCTTATAGTGCTGAAAGATAGCAACGTTAAACAGTATTATTTTGCAAAAGTCAAACTCAACGGCAATGCCGATTTTTTTACGTTCGTTTGTGTGATTGATGATAAAGAGTATCCGTACGATTTTGGAGAATTCGAGCAAAGCAGACAATTTGGCGATTATCAAATAGGATATGAATTCTCAACCGAAAACGGCGATTCGGAAAGTTCACGTTATAGGGCTCGCGCAAGTTTGATAACCGACAAAGAAAAAATAGATATACATTACGAAGGTGAATCTGCGCTCAACGCCGATGCGTTTTTTGATATGCTGTCATCGATTTTAACAAGCAAATAAAAATATTTGTTGTAAAAATTTCCCATCTTTGGTTTTAGAATTGTCTATATATTGCGGCAATGAATTTTACCGTAAAATATTACGAGAGGAAAACCTATGAGAAAATTTATTATTAGTTCAACAGCCATACTAATTATGCTAGCCTGCGCTATTTGCACACTTCTACTCATACCGATTGATGAAAATATTGCGAGTGCGGCTTTGGAAACGGCGCATATAGAAAACTCATACGTCAATCTAATGAACGAGGAGTACGGATCTAATGTGCGCTTGGCAAAAATCAAACAATTAAGGGACCTTGATAATAACACATATACATTGTTGGAATGTGAGCCTACAGGATATGCTATTGTATGCAATGATGCAGAAACAATGGTAGAATATTCTGCTTTTAGTGAGTCTCCATATATTGGTTACAACGAAAACTTATATTATTTTGGCCCTACATATTTCAGTGTATTACAAGGCAATTCATTTGTCGATCTCATGAGCGGAGAGGTTCTTTTTTCTTTGGACAGCGAAGCAGAAGTTTTAGGAAAAGTACAAAATGCATCAAAGGATATGCATGACACTTTAGTAGCACAGGCGGCAGAATGCGGTGATAGTGTTTCTACCATGAGCGAGGGGTGCGATTTATATGGTACACATTGGACATGTGTAAATAATTATGGCTTTTTTACAACAAAAACAACGAATGCGTCCTTCAGTTATTATCAAGAGGGCAATTCAGGTTGTTGCGGATACATTGCGGCATCATTATTGTTAGGGTACTATGATCAATTTGTGAAAAGATGTGTTCCTGATAAATTCATGGAAATAGATAGTTACGGTTATAAAAGGTTTAAATATAGTAGTTCATCTGGCTATTATGGGAGCGGTGAGTTCACACAACATTTATTGAACTTTAAAACACGCAGCGACACAAGCACTACGTCAACAATAGTAAGAGAGTGTTTGACAAAATATTTTAATTATTACGGATATAAGAACATGGGCATTTATGATATGATAACACCGTTATTTAGCAATTTAACACTCAAAAACTTAATTGATAAAAGCACTCCGTCAATTCTCTTTGGAAGTTTGGAGAAGCCAACTTCTCCGCCATCAACAGGACAGGCCGACGGACATGGAAATCATGCGGTTGTGGTTTATGGCTATCGAAAAGGCGCAAACAATGGATCTATTTATTCGTTCTTAGTTCACTATGGTTGGTCTGGACGGTCGCAATCGACAATAAACTATATAGGCACAAGCACATTTGGCTCAATGCTTAGATTAAGATATGCAACTTAAATAGGAGGCATTTATGAAGTTAAGGGGTGCAAAAATATTGATATTGCTTGCGGCGATATGTTGCATATGCGTCACAATACTTTGGGGGTGCAATGATACGATTTCCTACAGCAAAACGATTTTCATAGATGATTTTAGCGATACGTATACGATTTCTATACCCGTAAAAGTAAAAAATCATTCGGTGCTACCAACGTCACAAAGGTCGTTTGAGTATAGCAAAGGTTTTGATAAGTTGTACGAGGCCATATCGGCATCGTCGTATGCATCTTCGGTTTATAAAAGCGGCGGCAAAATCATAGTTGACATTTGCGGTGTTGCGGAAAGAACGTATAGTTGTATGATTTATCAGACGGGGGAAAAGAATAAGTATATCGTAGATTCCATGACGTATGTTTTGGAATGGGCAAACAACCGTTCGATATTCTTTCCTTCATATCTGTTGAACAAAGAAATTGCACCGTCGGATGCAGAGGGAACGATATATCGTTGCGAATTCGATATCGAGGCGTTGAAAAACTATTACATTGAGCGCGGTTATTATGCTCAAATCGACGGCAATACGTTGAAAGTTGTCTGTATGTTGAGATATCCGAATTCGTCATTCGGCGACGAAAGCAATTATGGTTATAAGGCGATTGCGTGGTCTGTTGTTTATGAAAACGAAAACGATATAAGATTCGGCGATGTTTCGGATGACTATAACATAAGGCTGTAAAAAGCAAAACGGAAATCGGAAAAAGGGCGCAAACGAGCGTCCTTTTTTCGATTTGACAAAGAATATTATGTGTGAATTTGCTGCAAACTATTGTGGAGGTGAAATATGAAAATTTCTTACAAACCTACTATTTTGGCGGCGGGCGGAATATGCCTTATCGTTGCGCTGTTCGTGATTTGCGGTTGCTTTTGTGCGCCGAAAGAGGTTGCGGACGCAGGGTTTTGCGATTTGCTGACCCCCGAAATCGTAAAGTTCTACGAGGAAGAAATCGCAAAAGAGCAAGTTTTGTCCTCAAAGAGCGAGCAAAACGTAAAAGCGATTGCTTCTAGGTTCGGAATCGACGAGCAAAAGGCAAAATGCACAATATTGCTTTTCGATTTTTCAAAGCGTACGGGCGGCGGAATAACCTTTCCCGAAATCGCAAATATGAGCGAGTTCAAGATGCTTGCGTTTGCAAAACAGCGCGGCGAAATCTACGGACAAACCCTCAGCAAAGAGGATAAGGAAGAATTGAAACAAAAGGCGTCCGCTTTGTTGGGAATCAGATTGTAATAATACGTCTGCAACGCTTGAAAAGCGCGCGCCGAAATGATATACTGATTGTATCAAGCAGGAGGCGTGGTATGGACACTACTCAAAAACAGTTTTTGACCGCCAAGGCAAGACAACTTCGCGACGACGTCATCGAAACTATCGGCAGATTCGGTTCGGGACACATCGGCGGCGCGATGTCGGTTATGGATGCATTGACGGTCATTTATTATGCAAAGGCAAACGTTGACCCGAAAAACCCCAAGAAAGCGGATCGCGACAGAGTGATTATGTCGAAAGGTCACGCGGGTCCCGCAATGTACGCGGTGCTGGCGGATTTGGGATATTTCCCCAAAGAGTGGCTCGAAACCCTCAACAAAAACGGCACGAATCTTCCTTCTCACTGCGATATGAACAAGACCCCCGGCATAGATATGACGGCGGGCTCGCTCGGACAAGGACTTTCTTGCGCGGTGGGTATGGCTCTTGCGGCAAAGATGGACAAAAATCCCGCCACGATATACTGCTTTATAGGCGACGGCGAAAGTCAAGAAGGTCAAATTTGGGAAGCGAGTATGTTTGCGGGTTCGCACAAACTCGACAATCTCATCGTGCTTTTGGACTACAACAAAATGCAACTCGACGGTCCGGTTGCCGAAATCAACGACCTCGCGCCCGTCGAGGATAAGTGGAAGTCCTTTAACTTCTACGTTCAAAGCATAGACGGCCACGATATAGAGGCAATTTCAAACGCTATCGACAATGCGAAATCTCAACACGAAAGAGCAAATATGATCGTGCTTAACACCGTAAAAGGCAAAGGCGCGTCCTTTGCGGAAGCGGCGGCAAACTGCCACAGTATGAGCATTTCGGAAGAAATGTGGCGAAAGGAAACTAAGAGGTATTGAGATATGACGGATGAAAGAGAAATGCGCCAGACGCTTGCGGGCGCGCTTGTCGAAAGAGCAAAAACCGACGACAGAATCGTCGTCATAGAAGCCGACCTTATGAGTTGCCACGCAACGAAGGTTTTCAAGCAAGAGTTTCCCGAAAGATTCGTAAACGTCGGCATTGCCGAGCAAAATATGATAGGCATTGCGGCGGGTATGTCCACTATGGGCAAGATTCCGTTTGCGTACAGTTTCGGACCGTTTGCCACTCGCAGATGTTACGACCAGATTTTTATATCCGTTGCGTACGCTCGCCAAAACGTCAAAATAGTCGGCACTGACCCCGGTGTGCTTGCAGAGTACAACGGCGGCACGCATATGCCGTTTGAAGATATGGCTCTTATGAGAGCAGTTCCGCATATGGTTTGCTTCGAGCCCGTCGACGCGACTATGCTCGAAAAAGCGGTTGACCAAATCGTCGATTATCAAGGCGCGGTCTATATCCGTTTGCAGCGCAAAAAAGCCGAAAAAGTGTTTGACGATTCGTTAAACTTTGAACTCGGCAAGGCGATAAAAATCAAAGACGGCAAGGACGTGACGTTGATTGCAAGCGGCATTATGGTTGCAAGAGCAATCGAGGCGGCGGAACTTTTGAAAGAGGAAGGCATAAGCGCAAGAGTGGTGAATATCCACACGTGGAAGCCTATCGACAAAGACGCTATAATCGAATGTGCAAAGGAAACGGGCGCAATCGTCACTTGCGAAAACCACAACGTTTGCAACGGTTTGGGCAGCGCGGTTGCCGAAGTCGTATGTCAAAATTCGCCCGTGCCTATGCGTTTGGTCGGCGTGAAAGACGAGTTCGGACAAGTGGGTAAGAACGCATATTTGAGCGAGCAATACCACATCACGACGCAAGACATAGTGGAAGCGGCACGAGAAGTCGTCAAGAACAAATAATCGTAATTATATCGAAAGATACAAAACAAAAAACATCTAAACGTAACAAAAGCGACGGTTTATCCGTCGCTTTTGTATATATAAAACGTTTATTTTGTTGATTTTTGCTTTTCGCGTGCGATTAATGAACAGAGAAAAGCAAGTCGCCGTAGGAAGGTACGGGCCAGTATTCTTTTGCGGTGAGCAATTCCATTTCGTCCACGACCTTGCGAAGATTTGCCATTGCGACGAGCACTTCGTCGTGATAGCAACGGCCGCCTTTGACGTTTTCGCCGAGCGAGTGCGCTTTTTGAAGCGCGTCTTTGAGTGCCTTTACGCAAGCGGTTGCTTCTTTAAGGTGCGTTGCGAGGTCGTTGCAGATATTCTTTTCCTCGTCCGCTTCCACGCCGAGCGCAAGACTTTCGTTTGCCGCTTTTGCAACGTCGCCCTTATATTTGATTACGGACGGAATGATGTCCATAGTCGCCATATCCAGCATAGTCATCGCTTCGATGTTGAGCAGTTTGCAGTAGTTTTGGATATATATATCCTCTCTCGATTTGAGTTCCGCTTCGCTGAAAACGTGCATATGCTTGAACATATCGACGTTCTTTTGGCTCGTGATGTATGGAAGCGCGTCTATCGTCGAGGGAAGATTGAGCAAGCCTCTGCGCTGTGCTTCTTTCGTCCATTCTTCCGAATAGTTGTTGCCGTTGAAAATGATTTTGCCGTGCTCGGTCATCACTCGTTTGATGATGTCGGTGATGCCTTGATTGATGTCGGTTGCTTTTTCAAGTTCGTCCGCAAACAACTCGAATTGTTCCGCCATTATGGTGTTGAGAATGACGTTTACGCTCGCAATGGATTGCGACGAACCCGGCATACGGAACTCGAATTTGTTTCCCGTGAACGCAAACGGGGAAGTACGGTTGCGGTCGGACGAGTCCATAGAGAACTTAGGCAAAACGTGTACGCCGATTTCCACTTCGCATTTTGCGCGTCTCGAATAGGTGCGGCCGTCTGCGATTGCTTGCATAATGCCCGTGAGTTCTTCGCCGAGGAACATACTCACGATTGCGGGCGGCGCTTCGTTTGCGCCGAGACGGTGGTCGTTGGACGCGGAAGCGACTGCGATACGAAGAAGGTCTTGGTGACTGTCAACCGCCGCGATAACCGCCGCGAGTATGAGAAGGAATTGCGCATTGTCTTGCGGACTCTTGCCGGGGTCGAGAAGGTTGCCAGAATCCGTCGAAATTGACCAGTTGTTGTGCTTGCCGCTTCCGTTTACGCCGTCAAAAGGCTTTTCGTGAAGAAGACAAGTCATATTGTGCTTTGCCGCAACCTTTTTCATAATTTCCATCGTAAGTTGGTTTTGGTCGGTTGCGACGTTGACCGTCGTGTAGATAGGCGCAAATTCGTGTTGCGCGGGCGCGACTTCGTTGTGTTTGGTCTTTGCGAGAATACCGAGTTTCCAGAGTTCCTCGTCAAGTTCTTTCATATACTTGACCACGCGGGGTTTGATTGCGCCGAAATAGTGGTCGGAAAGTTCTTGCCCTTTGGGCGGACGCGCGCCGAACAGTGTGCGACCCGTGTAGAACAAATCCTTTCTCTTTTCGTACATAGCGGTGTCGATGAGGAAGTATTCTTGTTCAGGGCCAACCGAAACGTTTATGCGCTCGGTCTTTTTGCCGAGAATGGAAAGAAGTCTCGTGCCTTGTCTGTTGATTGCTTCCATAGAGCGCAAAAGCGGCGTTTTTTTGTCGAGAGCGTCGCCGTTGTACGAGCAGAACGCCGTCGGAATACAGAGTATGCCGTCTTTTATGAACGCGTAGGAAGTGGGGTCCCAAGCGGTGTAGCCTCTTGCCTCGAACGTCGAGCGCAATCCGCCGCTGGGGAAGGAACTCGCGTCGGGCTCGCCTTTTATCAACTCTTTGCCGCTAAGTTCCATAATAACGCCGCCGTTTTTGGTGGGGGCGATGAAGGAATCGTGCTTTTCCGCCGTGATTCCCGTGAGAGGTTGAAACCAGTGGGTGAAGTGGGTCACGCCTTTTTCGACCGCCCAGTCTTTCATTTCGTTTGCGACGATGTTTGCCGTTTCTCTTGAAAGGGGCAAATCGAGGGCGCAGCATCTTTTGAGTTCGCGATAGGTGTCTTTGGGCAATCTCTTGCTCATCACTCTGTCGTCGAAGACCATACTTCCGTACAAATCCGACATCAACATTATTGAGTACCTCGTGTTTTTTTATAGATTCGATTATAGACATAATATTCCAAAAGTCAAAAGATTTCGCACAAAAAAATCGAGTATAAATAAAATGGATAAATATTCATTAAAATTGCGGTGTTTATGCAATATATTTGGATATTTATAAATCGATAATGCGGTATTATAAACGAAACGCAAAATTTATGCTTTTTGAAAAATGCGATTTTTCCGCATAAAACCTAAGGTATTGCAAGTAAAAGCGTCGCGCGTAACTTGCGATTTTAGGCGCGAATTATGTTGACATTACGGATATACGATGTTAATATATTCGTAGAAAATAAATATGCAGACGGATAGTGTTCACAATTTTTTTTTAACCATTCGGTTGAAAAAAGTTTTGAACACTTTTTGTTTGTCAGAGGTTTGTATGGACTCTTACGTATCCCCGCTATGCCAAAGGTATGCGAGCAAAAGAATGCAATACGTTTTTTCGCCGGACTTCAAGTTCGGCACTTGGCGTAAGTTGTGGATTGCTCTTGCCGAAGCAGAAAAAGAGTTGGGCATCGACATCACCGACGAGCAAATCGAGGAAATGAAGGCGCACCAAACCGACATCGATTACGATATGGCGGCTAAAAAGGAAAGCGAGGTGCGACACGACGTTATGGCGCACGTCCTCACTTTCGGCGAGGCTTGCCCCAAGGCAAAACCCATTATTCACCTCGGCGCGACGAGTTGCTACGTCGGCGACAACACCGACATAATTCAAATGCGCGAGGGACTGCTCGTTTTGCGCGAGGGATTGCTTGCGTGCATAAAATCCCTTCGCGATTTCGCAATGAAAAACAAGGGCCTCGCAACGCTTGCGTACACGCATTTTCAAGCGGCGCAACCCACGACCGTCGGAAAGCGCGCGACGCTTTATATTCAAGACCTCGTAAACGACCTCGACAATCTCGATTTTCAACTTTCTCGTTTGCGCTTGCTCGGCTGCAAGGGCACGACGGGTACGGCGGCAAGTTTTCTCGAACTGTTCGAGGGCGACGACGAAAAGGTGAAGGCTCTCGACAAAGCGATTGCGCAAAAAACCGGCTTTGAGGGAACGTACGCCGTGAGCGGTCAGACCTATTCGAGAAAGGTGGATTACAACGTGCTTTCAGTGCTTTGCTCGATTGCGCAGAGCGCGACGAAATTTTCAAACGATATTCGTCTTTTGTCACATCTCAAAGAGGTTGAAGAACCCTTTGAATCAAAGCAAATCGGCTCGTCGGCAATGGCGTACAAGCGCAACCCGATGAGAAGCGAGCGTATGGCTTCGCTTGCAAGATACGTCATCTGCGACAGTATGAATCCCGCAATCACCGCTTCGGCGCAGTGGTTTGAAAGAACGCTCGACGACAGCGCGAACAGACGTATCGCAATCCCCGAGGCGTTTTTGGCTGTTGACGCAATACTGGCACTTTACAATAACATAATAAGCGGTTTAACCCTCTATCCTCGCATTATCGCAAAACATTTGAACGATGAATTGCCGTTTATGGCAACCGAAAATATCCTTATGTATTGCGTGTCGAAAAAGGGCGGCGACAGACAAGTTTTGCACGAAGCGATAAGACAACACTCGGTTGCGGCGGCGCAAGCGGTCAAGTGCGACGGCAAAGAGAACGACCTTTTGGAACGTATACTCGCCGACAAAACTTTCAACCTTACAAAAGAGGAACTCGATTCCGTTCTCGACGTAAAAGCGTTTACGGGCAGAGCGGAAAAACAAGTCGAGGAATACGTTTTTGAAGCGATAGACCCGCTTCTTGAAAAGAACAAAAACCGTATAGGCAGTTCGATTGCAATCAACGTCTGACGGAAGATAAAACGAAATAAATTTTTTTTGAGGTATACGTATGCTTACATCAATTGTTGGTATCAACTGGGGCGACGAAGGCAAGGGCAGAATGGTCGATTTGCTTTCCGAGCAACAAGACGTCGTCGTTCGCTATCAAGGCGGAAACAACGCAGGTCACACCGTCATCAACGACAAGGGTAAATTCGTGCTTAACCTTTTGCCGTCGGCTATACTTCGCGAGGACAAAGTGAACGTTATGGGCAACGGTATGGTGGTTGACATCGAACACCTCTGCAAGGAAATCGCAAAACTCAGAGATGGTGGAATCGTCATCACCCCCGACAATCTCAAAATCAGCGACAAAGCGGTGGTTTGCTGTCCTTACAACGTGCAACAAGACTGCCTCGAAGAAGACAGACTCGGCGACAAGAAATTCGGTTCAACTCGCAGAGGTATTTCGCCGATTTACGCAGATAAGTATATGAAAAAAGCAATTCGTATGGGCGACATTCTTCACCCCGAATATTTGCGCTCTCGCCTCGAAACCATCGTCGAGTGGAAAAACCTCACGATTGAAGGTTCGTATCACGCAAAGGGCTACACCGTCGAAGAATTGCTCGACTGGTTCGACAAATACGGCACGCCGCTCAAAGATTATATTTGCGATACAGGTTACTATCTCGACAAGGCCCTCAAAAACGGCAAAAACGTTATGCTCGAAGCACAACTCGGCGCATTGCGCGACATCGACTTCGGCATTTATCCCTACACGACGAGTTCGTCCACGATTACCGCGTACGGTCCTGTCGGCGCTGGTATTCCCAACCACAAAGTCGAAAAGGCAATCGGCGTTATGAAAGCGTATTCGACTTGCGTCGGCGAAGGTCCGTTCACCGCGGAAATGTTCGGCGAAGAAGCGGAAAAATTGCGTAAAGCGGGCGGCGAATACGGCGCGGCAACCGGTCGTCCTCGCAGAGTCGGCGGATTCGACGTCGTTGCTTCCAAGTACGGCTGTATGGTTCAAGCGGCAACCGAAATCGCACTCACCAAACTCGACATTCTCGACACGATGGAAAAAATCCCCGTCTGCGTCAGTTACGACGTAAACGGCAAGACCGTCGACGAGTTCCCCTCGGGCGAAGCACTCAACGTCGCAACCCCCAACGTCATCTACCTCGACGGTTGGAATTGCCCCACAACCTCTTGCCGTCGTTACGAGGACCTTCCTCTTAACGCGCGCAAGTATATCGAGTTTATCGAAAAAGCGGTTGATTGCAAGATTAAGTATATTTCGGTCGGCGCAGAGCGCGACTCAATCATTGTAAAATAATGTGCCATTGAGCAAATAACTGCGGCAGAGGCACTCTCGTTTCGAGAGTGCCTCTTTGTATTTATAACAGGTTTTGCGTTGTAAACTTTAATTAAAATTTCCCCCTTCCTCACGTGTTTCCCCTACCGCCGTTCCCCCTCTGCATACTTTGAGGGAACCCACGGCGTCCGCTTCG
>CAKQLT010000002.1:0-65658 GCA_934254715.1 uncultured Clostridia bacterium
GCATATGTGATATGCGCGCGATTCGAGAGATATATCTTAAACCTTTTGAGATGATAGTTAAAAATGCTCACCCCGAAACGGTAATGTGCGCATACAACAAAATCAACGGCACGTATTGCTGCCAAAACAAGTGGTTACTTACAGACGTTTTGAGAAAAGAATGGGGCTTTGACGGTTTGGTTATGACCGATTGGGGCGCAACTCACGATAGGCTTGAAATGCTCAAAGCAGGGCTTGATCTTGAAATGCCGGGCGACACGACCGTTTGCAGAAAATGGGTTGTTGACAGCGTATCTACCGGAAAACTTGACATTTCGGTTCTTGATAAAGCGGTTGAAAACGTTTTACGCTTGGCTGAAAAACATCAAAACAAACAGCGTGCGGTTGCCGATTTCAAAGCGCATCACGCTTTGGCAGAAGAAATTGCCATAGACAGTGCGGTGCTATTGAAAAACGATACGTTACTTCCGCTTGACAAATCCGAAAAAATCTGCGTAGTAGGCGAGTTGTTTGAAAAGACTCGCTATCAGGGCTCGGGCAGTTCTATGATAAACCCGACATTTTTATCCACACCGAAGTCTGCGTTTGACGATAACGGCGTTTCATACGTTTATGAAAAAGGATATAAAGAGAATCAAATCAAACCGAATAAAGAATTAATAGATAAAGCAATTAATTTGGCGAAAGAATATGAGAAAGTCGTAGTGTTTGCAGGTTTGACGGATTACGTTGAGAGTGAAGGTGCAGACAGAGAAAATATGCGCCTTCCCGACAATCAACTTGCACTTATCGATGCACTTGTTGCTTTGAATAAAAAAATCGTCGTAGTGTTGTACGGCGGTTCGCCGTGCGAACTTCCGTTTGCAGATGGCGTTGACGCAATTCTCGATATGTATCTGCCGGGACAAAACGGCGGAGAGGCAATGAGAAAACTTCTTTTCGGCGAAAGAACGCCGTCGGGAAAACTTGCCGAAACTTGGCCGTTACGTTATGAGGACGTACCGTTCGGAAAAGATTATTCCAAAACGGTGAATGAAGTTTATAAAGAAAGCGTTTTGGTCGGATACAGATATTATTCGACTGCAAACAAGCCTGTCAGATATCCGTTCGGATACGGACTTTCATATACGAAATTCGAGTATTCCGATTTTTTGATTGAAGAAAAGGACGATGAAATCATTGCAACGGTAAGCGTGAAAAACGTAGGCAAATATGACGGCGCGGAAATCGTGCAGTTATATGTAGGTGCGCCGACGAGAGACTGTTTTAAGGCAAGGAAGGAACTCAAAGGTTTTTGCAAACTGTATCTTGAAAAAGGTGAAACAAAAACCGCCGTTATATCCGTCAAAAAAGAAGATTTAAGATATTGGAACATCAAAGAAAACCGTTGGGTTCTCGAAGATGGCGAATATGCGGTTGAAATCTGCTCGGATTCCGAAACCGTCCGATTCAAACAGACGTTAAGCCTTGTTGGAGAAACGACGGAAAATCCGTATTCGACGGAAATAGACGAGATATATAGAAACGCTAATTTATCCGATGTGACCGATGCGGTTTTTGAAGAAATGTCGGGGGTGAAAATCCCAGCAATTCCACCCCAAAAACCGATAAGGTTGGAAAGCCGTTTCAGTGATATGAGAGCCACTTTGCTTGGGAAAATCCTCTTTGCTGCCGTTTTATCTGTTGCTAAAATAGATATGATGAAAGCAAAACGTCTTCCGGAAGGAACAGAGCGCGACAACAAAATCAAAGGCGCGATTTTCCTAAAACGTATTCTTGAAAGCAATTCGATAATAACGATGTCGATGTCGGCAGGCAAGAGCTGTCCGTACAATTTTGCCAAGGGATTTGTCGATATGGCGAACGGACACATAATTAAAGGTATCAAAGATTTTTGCACTCCGATACAAGCACCGGAACTGCCAAAAGATAAGATGGATAAGGAGAAATAAAACGATGAGCGAGAAAGTTTTATTAAGCGGGAAATTATTTGAATCGAGAGTACATTCTCAAAACGTTACGAGCAAAGAAAAATGGCTCGGTTATTTGCTCGGGCCGTGCGGAGCATTGTTGCTCAATGCGGTTTTGGCAACATATCTGAACGTTTACTATACCGATGTTTTGAATCTCACGAGCGTGTGGGGCGGTTTGTTTTTGACGATATTCCCGATTGTGTCAAAAATCATCGATGCAATTACGAACGTGGTTATGGGGTATATCATTGATCGCACAAAAACGAAACAAGGTAAGGCAAGACCGTGGCTGCTGCTTTCTGCACCGTTAGTTGCGGTTACGGGCGTATTGTTGTTTATAGTGCCGAGCGGCAATCAAAAATTGCAAATCGCTTGGGTTATGATTTCGTACAACCTATTCTATTCTTTTGCGTACACGATTTACAATATGAGTCACGGATTGATGGTTCCGCTTTCCACGAGAAACACCATTCAACGTGGCGGACTTTCGGTTTTCAACCAAATTTCAACGATTATGATGAGCGGTATCGTTGTTGCGCTCGTATTTCCGATGGCAATTATGCCTGCGCTGGGAGTAAACAAATCACTGTGGATAATTGTTATGAGCGTGCTGAGCATCATCGCACTTCCGCTTACACTTTTGGAATATTATTTCACAAAAGAAAGAGTCACCGAAGAACAAGTCGATGCCGACGCACCGAAAGTGTCGTTTGCAATGCAACTTAAAATCGTGTTCAGCGACAAATATCTTTGGATTATCTTTGTATATTTCCTCATTTATACGTTCGGAACGGTTTTCAAAAATTTAGGGCTTGTCTATTATTGCAACTACGTTCTCGGTACGTACAACGACGGCATAACTCAAATGCTTGTGTCCGTTATAGGCGGCGTACCTATGGGAATAGGAATATTCCTTGTCTGGCCTCTTGCAAAAAAATTCGGCAAGCGCAACGTCACGATGTGGGGCTTTGTGCTTTACGCAATCGGCAGTGCGATATGCTGGATGTTCCCGACAAATCTTTATATCGTTCTCGTAGGACAATTTATCAAAAATATAGGCGGACTTCCGTGCGCATACGTGTTTATGGCTTTGTTTGCGGACGCACTGGACCACGTAGAATGGAAGAGCGGTGTTAGATGCGACGGAATTGCAATGTCGGTGTACAACATTATTGCAGTCGCACTCGTTGGTGTATGCACGGGTATTTTCAACTCGTTGCTTGCAAATGCAGGTTATATCGCACCGTCGCTCAACGAAGCGGGACAAACCATAGCAGCGGCACAACCCGAAGCGGTCAAAAACGCCATAACGTTCTCGTTTGTCGGGCTCGAAGTGTTTACAGGCGCAGTGCTTGCAATATTGCTTGCGTTCTTCAACGTCGAAAAAACAATAAGCAGAAAGCAACAGATTATAAGAGAAAGACAAAAGGCGGATTGCGAAGCGAAAGGCGAAGAATGGATTGCGCCCGAAATAAAGGCGGCGGAAGACGAAGAAAGATTCATTCTCGAAAACGAAAAAGCGTTTGCGGAAAACTTGAAGATTAAGTGCGAAAAGAAAGGACTTGACTTCGATCAAGAACTTGATAAGCACAATAATCAAGTCGCAGACAAGAAAGCAAAAGCGGAAGAGAAGAAACGTCTTGCAGAAGAAAAACGTGCCGCAAAACTTGAAAAGGCAGAGCAAAAGAAGGCTCAAAGACTTGAAAAACTCACGCCCGAGCAACTTGCAAAACGTGAAGAACGTCAAAAGGCAAAACAAGAGCGTGACGAAAAGGCTTGGGAAATCGAAAAGCAAAAGGGCGAAGAATACTATCAAAAGATTCAAGCCGAACTTGCAAAGAAAGCATAACGATTATGAGCAATGCAAACGATTTGAAAACGGTTAAGAAGAAAAAAATCGTCATAGGCGTATCGAGCGCAGTTGCGGCATTGCTTATTGCGGTATTGATTGCACTGTTGATATGCGGAAGTCTATGGGGAATACCGCCGTTCGGTGCATTGCGAGACGCAAGACTTAAAAAACTCGAAGGGAATGCCGACAGATATTCTGTCGAAAACGTGCAGCCGTTGGATAACAGTCCGCTTGAAGGTAAGAGAATATGCTATCTCGGTTCGTCGGTGACGTACGGCGCATCGTCTTTGCAAACGTCCTTTGTCGAGTATATCGCAAAGCGGAACAAAACGACTTTTGTCAAAGAGGCGGTCAGCGGAACGACTCTCGTCGATGACGGCAATTCATACGTAAAAAGACTAAAAAACATAGATAAAAACGAGAAATTCGATTTGTTTGTGTGTCAACTCTCGACAAACGACGCAAGCAAAAAGAAAACGCTCGGAAATGTTGACGATCAAGATGCGAAAACAGTTTGCGGTGCGATAAATTTCATAATCGATTATGCTCGTCAAACGTGGAATTGTCCCGTGGTGTTCTATACAAACGCATACTATGAAAGCAAGCAATATGCCAAAATGGTAGCCGCGCTCGATGAAATCGCAAAAATAAAAGATATTTTTGTTGCCGATTTGTACACGGACGAGCAGTTCAATGCAATAAGCGACGAGCAACGAAAACTATATATGGAAGACAAGATACATCCGACAAAAGCAGGTTATCTTGAATGGTGGACACCGGCAATCGAAAAGACGCTATACAAGGCGATTGGAGAATAAAATGAAAGCAATAAATATAAAAACGGAATATTTGCATAATCCTATCGGGCTCGAAACGATAAAGCCGAGAATTATGTGGAATTGCGACGGCGGCGTAAAACAAACGGCGTATTATATCGCCGCAGTAGTTGACGGCAAAGAGTGCTCGAGCGGAAAGGTTGAAAGCGACAGAATGCACGCCGATTTCGGCATTCCGCTTTCATCTCGTTCTCAAGTGAGTTTCAGAATTAAACTTTGGGACGAAAACGGCAAAGAAGGCGAGTGGAGCGAAGAAAACTTTTTTGAAATCGGATTGATTGAAAAAAGCGATTGGCAAGCAAAGTGGATAAGCGGCGACTATAAAGTCGACAAGAAAAAACGATATCCCGTGGATTGTTTCAAAAAAGAATTCGACGCAAGCGACGTTGAAAAAGCACGGCTTTATATATCTGCTTGCGGTCTTTACGAGGCAAGACTCAACGGACAAAAATGCGGTGAATTCGTGTTTGCGCCGGGTGCTGTCGACTATCGCAAGAGAGTGCAATATCAAACGTACGACGTGACCGATTTGATAAGAAAAGGCGAAAACGATTTGACCGTTGAACTTGCGGACGGATGGTATCGCGGTTCAAGCGGTTCAAAGGGCAGAGTCAACACTTACGGCACGCAGACTAAGTTTATCGCTCAACTTGAAATATTAACAAAAAACGGCGTTAAAACTACGATTTGCACGGATGAAACGTGGAATTGGTCAAACGACGGCGCAATTCGTTTTGCAGACTTAAAGGACGGAGAAATAGTTGACGCGAGAAAAATGCCGACGTACAACGGCAAGGCGATTGCGGTTAAATACGATGCAAACCTCACTGCGTCCGACAATTTCGACGTCAAAGAAAACGAAAAGTTTTCGCCTATAACCATAATCAAAACACCAAGCGGAAAAACCGTTCTCGAATTCGAACAAAACCTGTCGGGATATATCGCGTTTTCTCTCAACGCCAAAGCAGGACAAAAGGTTCGCATTACGCTCGGAGAGTTGATCGGTAGCGACGGCGAACTTACTCTCAAAAACATTCAATGTATTTTTAAGGGGAAACCGTCGCCGTTACAAGAGATAGATTACACTTGCAAAGACGGATTGAACGAGTACAAGCCGAAGTTCTTCTACGGTGGGTTTAAGTATGCCCAAATCGATACGGACGTACCCTTTGAAAAAGACGATTTTAAGGCTGTTGCGGTGTACAGCGCATTTGAAGAAACGTCAAAGTTTGAATGTTCGAACGAGCTTATAAACAAGTTTTATCACAATACGCTTTGGTCGCTCAAAAGCAATTCGACGGATTTCCCGTCCGATTGCCCGACGAGAGAGCGTATGGGGTGGACGGGCGACAGCGAAGTGTTCTTCAATACGGCATCTTATATGGTGAATTATGCGCCGTTTGCAAGAAAGCACGTCAGAGATATTTTCGACAGGCAATGGAATAGCGGTCGCCTTCCGCAAATCGTTCCGTATGCTCACGAAGATTGGTTTATGTGGGTGATGAACGGCTCGGTAGGTTGGGCGTGCGCAGGCGTGTATATTCCGCTTTACTATTACGAAAAATACGGCGACGACAGACTGCTCAAAGAGAATTACGAAGGCATAATCAAATATGCAAACTTTATGATAAAACGAGCAGGGAAATGGGGCGGTCCGTATGCAAAATTCATACCGATGTCGCTCAAAAACCACAAGTATTTCGTCAACTGCGGACAGTCTTACGGAGAGTGGGCGGAGCCAAACGACGTTATGGCGTTTAAGTGGTACGATTTTGCTGCACCGCACCCTGAAGAATCCACCGCGTACACCTATTTCACGCTCAAAAGAGTGCTTGAAATCGCGGACATTCTCGGTAAAAAAGACGATAAACGCCTTGCTAAAATCAAAGAATACAGCGAAGGCGCAAAGCGTGCGTATCAAGAATACGTGTCAAAGCCCAAGTATTCGCTGGATACGGACAGACAGGCAAAACTCGTGCGTCCGCTCTATATGGGACTTTTGGACGAAAAACAAACCGAATATGCAAAAAAGCGTCTTATTAAGGCTATGGACAATTATGACTGGCGCATCGGCACGGGCTTTTTGTCAACGCCGTTCATTATGGACGTGCTTGCGGACATAAATATCGAATACGCCTACAAACTTCTCGAAAACGAGAAATGCCCCGGTTGGTTGTTTATGCCAAAGATAGGCGCAACGACGATCTGGGAAGATTGGGAAGGTCCTGCCGCAAAGGATAAAGGGCTTGCATCGCTCAATCACTATTCCAAAGGCGCGGTTTGCGAGTGGCTTGTAAGAAGTATGTGCGGCATAAACGTTGTCGGTGAAAACCACTTTGTGATTGCGCAGAAAGTCGGCGGAAAAGAAACGTATGCAAAATGCGAATATCAAAGTATTTACGGAAAAGTTTCGAGCAAGTGGGAAAGAAAGGACGGCAAAACGCATTATACGATAGAAATTCCGTCAAATACGACGGCGGAAATATCAATCGACGGAAAAACTCATACTGTCGACGCAGGCAAATTCGAGTTAGAAGAATAAATGAAAAATATTGGCGAAAGTCATATTTATAAAAAATAATAGGAGAATTATTATGAGAAAGAAATCAGTTTTGATTTTGGTTGCATTGTGCCTGGTGGTTGCAATGCTTGCACTCGTTGCTTGCAACGATGACGGTGACAACACGCCGCCGGAAGAAGGTGCGTGGTTTGCAAAAACCGAGATTATGAGCGGAACTGCAACCGCAACTTTGACCTTCGTGTCGGATACGGAATGGAAGTTGGATTGCGAGGGCGCATTCCTTTCCAAAGATTGGAATCCTTGGCAAAGCGGTACTTATAGCTTTGAGGGAAAAGCGGGTGAGTCTGCGTTGCATATGACCGCTACGAAAGAGTCTAAAAACACTTTTATCAAAGACAAGAGCGTTGGGGAAGAGGCAACATATCAACCGGAAAACGGCGTGTACACAATTGTCTTTGCCATAAATGGTGACGATGCTACTTTTCAATTGAAACCGCCGACAAACGGAACAAAACCGAGTGGCGATTCCGGGGAGGAAGAGCCTTGCACCGAGCACGTTGACGAAAACAAAGACGGCAAATGCGATAAGTGCGGTGCGGACGTTGAAGTGCCCGCACAAGTGCAACTTACAATGCTTTCCGAAGCGAATGCATACGGACAAACTGCAAAAATCGAAATGATGACGGACGGCACTTGGAGGTTGGGAATTTCCTATTACGCAGGTGGAGACTTCACCGAAACCGCAAGCGGAACGTGGGTTGCAAACGGTTATGAGAGTATGACGCTTACCGTGACCAAAGACGAGGCAAACGTTCTCGATGCAAAGACATATACCGTGCCTTTCGATTTTGCAACAAACCCCGGCAATATCACTTACGCACTCACAATCAAGTGCAATGTACCGCAATTGGGCGAGTTGACGTTTGCGCTTTCCGCAAAAGTCGCAATGCCGCAACAATAATTATAATAACGAATACAGCCGACGGTTTTGCCGTCGGCTGTAAGCAAAAAAAACTATGGACAACAAGTATTATCTTGCAATAGATCTCGGGGCATCCAGCGGACGACATATCATCGGTTGGAAAGAAGACGGAGAGATAAAAACCAAAGAGATATACCGCTTTGAAAATCATATGGACAACAAGGGCGGACATCTCGTTTGGGATACGAAAAGACTGTTTAACGAGATTAAAAACGGACTTAAAGTGGCTTTTTCGCAATACGAGAGTATTGAAAGCCTTGCAATAGATACGTGGGGCGTGGACTACGTTCTCATAAAAGACGGCAAATCCGTGTTGCCTTGCTATGCGTATAGAGATTCGAGAACGGAGAGTGCAATCGAAGAGATAAACTTAAAGATTTCTTTTGAAACGTTCTATATGCGCACCGGTATACAGTTCCAGTCTTTCAACACGGTGTATCAACTTTATGCGGATAAAAAGAGCGGTCGTTTGGACGGCGTTTCGACGTTTCTTATGATGCCCGAATACTTTGGTTATTTGCTTACGGGCAATATGGTGAAGGAATACACGGACGCAACTACGACGGGACTTGTGAACTGCAAAACGAGAAAGTTCGATATAGACCTTATTCAAACTCTCGGTTTACCGCTTCAAATGTTTCCGTCGCTCAATACGCCGGGAACGGTCGTCGGAAAACTCAATGACAGCGTTGCAAAAGAAGTTGGCGGACAAACGACGGTCAAACTCTGTCCGTCGCACGATACGGCAAGTGCGTTTTATGCCGTTGACAACCCAGAAAATAGCGTGCTTATTTCGAGCGGAACTTGGGCAATTCTCGGCGCAAAGATAAAAGAAGCCAACGTGTCGAGAGATGCTTTGAGATACAATTTCGCAAACGAAGGCGGAGTGGGGAACTTCCGTTTTTTGAAGAACATCACGGGTATGTGGATAAACGTGTGTCTTAAAAACGTGTTCGGAAGAAGTTTTGACGAGATGACGCGCCTTGCAAGCGAAAGTATGTTTGACGGAACGTTCGACGTAAATGACAAAGAGTTTTCTTTGCCCGAAAATATGGACAAGAAAATCAAGAACTGGTTTGAGAGTCGTAATCTCAATGCTCCTAAAACGGAAGGGGACTTGTATCGCAGTGCGTACAGGTCTATGGCAATGGGATATAAAAAAGCAATTGACGATTTGGAAAAATGCGAAAACCGCACGTTCGATAAGATTTACATCGTAGGCGGTGGCGCAAACAACAAGTTGGTCAATGATTTTACAAGAGAATTTACGAATAAACAAGTCGTTGCAATGCCCATAGAAGCAACGGCGATAGGCAATCTGAAAAGCCAAATGGAGTTATAAACTATGAGTTATCAGGAAGCGAAAGAAGTTTACGCAAAGATAGGCGTGGACACGGAACAAGCGATTGAAAAACTTAAAAATACCGCAATCTCGGTGCATTGTTGGCAAGGCGACGACGTTGTAGGTCTTGACGGTGGCGGTGCTGCGTCGGGCGGTATTCAAACGACTGGCAATTATCCCGGACGTGCAAGAAACTTTGAAGAACTCAAAGAAGATTTGAGAAAAACGTTTTCGCTTATGCCGGGCAAGAAAAGACTTAATTTACACGCAAGTTACGCAATTCTTAACGGCGAGAAAGTGGACAGAAACGCATATCGTCCCGAACATTTTGCGCCTTGGGTTGAGTTTGCAAAAGAGATAGGACTTGACGGAATCGATTTCAATCCCACGATGTTTTCGCACCCGATGGTAAAGGGCGGACTTACGCTTTCGTCACCCGACGAGAACGTGCGCAAATTCTGGATTGAGCATTGCAAGGCGTGTATCCGCATTTCCGAATATTTCGCAAAGGAAATGAACAGCCATTGCCTTATGAATATTTGGATTCCCGACGGATTCAAGGACGTACCTAGCGACAGACTTACCCCAAGACTTCGTCTTAAAGAGAGCCTTGACGAGATTTTGAAAGAGCCGTATGACAAGAAGAAGGTCGTTGTTGCGGTGGAAAGCAAAGTGTTCGGTATAGGCGTTGAGAGTTATACGGTGGGTAGCAACGAGTTCTATCAGAACTATGCGGCAAAGAACGATATTTGTTGCTTGCTTGACAACGGACATTATCATCCGCTCGAATATGTAAGCGACAAGATTCCTGCCTTGCTTGCTTTCTACGATAAAGTTGCACTTCACGTGACGCGCGGAGTGAGATGGGACAGCGACCACGTCGTTTTGTTTGAAGACGAACTCAAAGAGATTGCAAAAGAGATTGTAAGAAACGACGCACTTGACAAGGTGCTTATCGGTCTTGACTATTTCGATGCGTCCATAAACCGTATATCTGCGTGGGTTACGGGTGAGCGCAATATGCAAAAGGCATTGCTTTACGCATTGCTTACGCCAAACGACGCGCTCAAAAAGTTGCAAGATAACGGCGAGTTTACCGAACTTATGTACAGACAAGAACAACTCAAAACCTATCCTTTCGGCGAAGTTTGGAAAGAGTATCTCGACAGACAAGGTATGAAAGACGATTGGTTTGACGAAATAAAAGACTACGAAAAAGGAGTGCTTAACAAAAGATGAAAAACATACTTGAAGCACCGTTTGTAAAAGAACTTTGCAAAATTACGAGCAATATGTATCGTCAAGGCTGGGACGAGAGAAACGGCGGAAACGTTTCCGTGTTGCTCGATGAAGAACAAGTAAAAGAATATCTCGATACGAACAAGGTTTTGCGCGTTATCCCGACGGGATTCGATGCAAAAGAGTTGGTCGGCAGATATTTTATCGTGACGGGAACGGGCAAGTATTTCAAGAACGTTGAAGGCGATCCAGAAACCAATCTCGGTATAATTCGTATCTGCGCAGACGGCAAATCGGCGGAACTTTTGTGGGGATATAAGGACGGCGGAAAATTCACGAGCGAACTTCCTGCGCACCTTATGACGCACGCAACTCGTTTGAAAATAGACCCCAGCCACAGAGTCGTTATGCATACGCACCCGACGTATACGATTTGTATGTCGGCGGTTGTAAAAACCGACGACAGGGTGTTTACCGAAAAGTTGTGGCGCAACAATACCGAAGCAATCGTTGTATTCCCGGACGGCGTAGGCGTGTTGCCTTGTATGGTTTGCGGAACGAACGAAATCGGTGAAGCGACGGCAGAGAAGATGAAGAAATATCGTCTTGTCGTATGGACGAATCACGGCATTTACGGTGTTGGCAAAGACATTGACGAAGCCTTCGGACTCATTGAAACGGTTGAGAAAACGGCACAACTTTATATGCTCACTTTGGGACACGTCGTCAACGAAATCGGTGATGACGTATTGCAAGGACTTGTGGATTTGTGGCATCTCACACCGCTTGACGGAATCTTGGGAAAATAAGCGAACATATCCAAAGCAACGGCGTATTGCCTAAATATAGTTTGGGAAAAATAATAGAATTACCTTTAAGGAGATAAAATTATGGCAAACAGATTTATCTTGAACGAAACATCATACTTCGGCGCAGGCGCAAGACGTGAACTTCTCGGCGAAATCAAAGCGCGCGGATTCAAAAAGGCGTTTATCGTTGCAGATAAAGACCTTGTGAAATTCGGTGTGGCAGATATGGTTACGTCAACTCTCGAAGGTTTTCAGTATGAGATGTTCACGGACTTCAAAGCAAACCCGACCGTGACGAACGTTAAGAACGGACTTGCGGCATTCAAAGCGTCCGGTGCGGATTTCCTTATTGCAATCGGTGGCGGTAGCGCAATCGATACGTCAAAGGGTATTGCAATCGTTGCAAACAACCCCGAATTTGAAGACGTCGTTTCGCTTGAAGGCGTTGCTCCTACAAAACATAAATGCGTTCCGATTATCGCACTTCCGACAACCGCAGGCACGGCAGCAGAAGTCACAATCAATTACGTCATTATCGACGAAGAAACGGGCAGAAAGATGGTTTGCGTAGATCCGCACGACATTCCCGTGCTTGCTATTATCGACGCAGAACTTATGGCATCTATGCCCAAAGGTTTGACTGCTGCAACAGGTATGGACGCACTTACGCACGCAATCGAAGGTTATATCACGAAAGGCGCGTGGGAACTTTCCGATATGTTTGAACTCAAAGCGATTGAACTTATCTCCAAGAACCTTCGCAATGCAACGTTCAACGGCAAAGATATGACCGCTCGTGAGAATATGGCACTTGCACAATACGTTGCAGGTATGGCTTTCTCAAACGTCGGACTTGGTTGCGTTCACTCAATGGCGCACCCGCTCGGCGCAAGATTTGATATTCCGCACGGCGTTGCAAACGCACTTCTATTGCCTATCGTTATGGAATACAATATGCCTGCTGCACAAGAGAAGTATTGCAATATCGCACGCGCAATGGGTGTGAATATCGATGGTTTGTCCGTTGAAGAAGGCGCAAAAGCGGCAGTAAGCGCAGTCAAACAACTTTCGCTCGACCTTGGCATTCCGCAAACTCTTCGTGAGATAAATATCCCCGAAAGCGCACTTGAACAACTTTCCAAAGACGCATTCGCAGACGTGTGTACGGGCGGCAATCCGAGAGAAATAACCGAAAAAGACATTTTGGAACTCTACAAGATAGCATATTGATGTAATTACTTTTTTTATGAAATTAGAAAGGGAGAAGTGAGATTCGTTTCTTCCTTTTTAATTGTTTTTGACACAAAGTGCGTTAAGTTTATTTTGCAATTTCATTTTTCTGCGCCATATGGTCGTGCGGTTGACATTCAAAAGTTGTGTTATTTCTAGATAAGTCAATCCCGACATATAGGCGCAGAGAACGTCATATTCGCCTTGCGTCAAATTCATTCTTTTGATGAGCGCATCAACGGCGGTATAATCGTTGTTGGATTCGTCGTCGATAAAAGTTATGTGCGACAATGCAACACTGTCGCTTATGACGGTTGTGTGCGTTAAATGACGGGTGAATTGTTTGTCCAAGTATCTATCCGTAAAACGGAAGCACGCTTGCTTAATCGAGATAATATTTCCACGAGTGGTCGTATAATTATCGCCAAGTCTTTTGCCGATGTGTTCACAAAGGAAAAGCATTGCGGTTTGCGCTATATCGTATCCGTCCGAGTATTTGTCGAGAGAATCATTTGATTTGTTGCAATCCTTTATAAGTCCGTCGTATAGACGATATAAATCTTTGCCCGAACGACACATTACTGTTCTTATAGTAAGCAACGCTATCAATTCGCCGAGTTTCTTGATGTCGTCTGCGGTTATAACAACGTCATCGTCTAAAATGTATTGCCTTTTCGCAATGATTTTGACTTGTGCTTGATTGCCATCATAAATACCGATTGCATTTTGATTTTGAAGATGGATTTGAGATTTCATATTGATACGCTCCAAGTTTTATTTGCCTTTCGGCAACAAGACGGCGTAGCACCGAGAAAACTCAAAAACGTATCACTTCAACTCGCAAGATGCCTATGCCAACGACCAGCATAAAAATGTTGTGTAAAAATCTTTCTACTTGTATCAAAGACTACGGCACGTCTAATCGTCACACTTGTATCAAGACTACGGCTCGTCTAACAGGCAAACGGGCAAAATTCACATAAAATACACATTAAATTAGAGACAATTTTTGAGAGTTGCAAAACAAGATTTTTATGCCGTTGACATAGGCTTTTCTCTGTGCTAAACCATCACACCGAAAGGCAATACAAAACTCGGAGCAGGCATAAAAATGATTGCGATTTAAGAAATCTATCGCAGGATATGGAAATTGATTGAATGTAAAAAATTGCAAAAAATTATACTTGATTTTATACTCGTTTTTGATAATAATACTGCAACATACAATATAATGTGTTTCTTGTGATTGCAAAATTCAACTTATAGTGTATAATGTAGGAACAGTATATAATTATTAATTATTCATTATAAAGGCGCTCGCAGATGCGAGCATCTTTATATAGAATGTTTTTTGATTTTTTTCAAATTTGTATTGACAATAACGAAAGGTTTTGCTATAACATATGCAAATGAATCGCAAATGTTATCGAGGCACGATTTGAAAGATTATACGACAAAACAGAGAAAACTCATATTGAATGCACTCGCTAACAGTGATTCTATGACTGCAGAGGACATATTTGTCGCATTGAAAAACGACGGCGTAAGCATAAGCACCGTATATAGAAATCTCGACAAACTTGTTCAAAGCAACCGTGTTGTGCGTGAATTGTCAAAAGACGGCAGCAAGTCGTTGTATCGACTGAACAAAACCGCTTTTTGTTCGGGGCATTTGCATCTGGTATGTAGCAACTGCGGCTGTGTAATTCACGTCAGCGACAACGATACAAGCAAACTCGGCGAATCCGTTATGAGTAAATACGGATTTTCGATAGACGAGCAAAGTTCTTTTATAACGGGACTTTGCCAAAAATGCAAGAACTTATAAAAAGAGGGCAAACAAATGTTGCGTAAACGCAAGGTATTAATAATCGCTTTGGTCGCGTTTTTTATCGTGGCGTTTTTGTTTGCGTCTTTGTTTTCTCAAATAGAGCACGACCACGATTGCACCGGCGACGATTGCCCTATATGTGCGGTGTTGCACTTCGTGCAAGATTTTTTGTCGAGCATCAAACGTCCCGATAATTTAATTGCGTTGTTTATTCTTTTTGTCGCGGCTACATTTGCATTGCCTGAAAACGGACAACGCACAAGCAGTGCTGTGACCCCTGTTTCTTTGAACGACGTATTGACATTTTAATATAATCTTTAGCAAGGCATAACCGATGTCATCGGTTGTTTTGACGTGCGGAAATTCTCTGAAAAGAGAAGGTTCTGTGTGTTTGCCTTGTATTTTTTTATAAAAAAATTGAAGGAGATGTAAATATGAAAAAATCAAATGTAATAAATGTAAAAATCTTTATAGCAATTTTGACAATATGTGTTGTGGCTATCGGTTGTTTAGGTCTCGTTGCGTGCGACAAGACAAAAGACGACGGCAAACTTTCTATCGTCTGCACGATTTTCCCCGAATACGATTGGACAAAACAAATCCTCGGCGATGAAGCCGAGAACGTCGATTTGACTTTGCTTTTGGACGACGGCGTGGATTTGCACAGTTATCAACCGTCCGTTGAGGATATTGCAAAAATATCGACCTGCGATTTGTTTATATACGTCGGCGGCGAGTCAGACGAGTGGGTTGACAAGGCTCTTGAAAACGCAACCAACAAAGATATGAAAGTTATCAATTTGCTCGAAGTTTTGGGCGAAAAGGTAAAAAACGAAGAAACAGTTGAAGGAATGGAAGGCGAGCACGAACACGAGCACGAGGAAGAACACGAGGAAGAACACGAGGAAGAACACGAGGAAGAAAAAGACGAACACGTTTGGCTTTCCTTGAAAAACGCCTCGATTCTTTGTGACAAAATCGCGTCTGATTTAAAGGCTCTCGATAGTAAAAATGCAGAGAAATACGACAAAAACCTTGCCGAATACAAAAGCAGCCTTTCCGAACTCGACGGCGAATATGCATCTGCGGTGAAGAACGCAAAATACAACACGCTTGTTTTCGGCGACAGATTCCCGTTCCGTTATCTTGTCGACGACTACAATTTGAAGTATTATGCGGCGTTTGTGGGTTGCTCTGCCGAAACGGAAGCAAGTTTTGAAACCATAGCGTTTCTTGCAGGCAAAGTGGACGAATTGTCGTTGCCGGCAATCTGCACGATAGAGGGCGCAAAGCACGAGATTGCAAAAACCGTGAAAGACAATACAAAAACAAAAGATCAGAAGATAGTAACGTTCGATTCTATGCAGTCGACGACTTCGCAAGACATTGCAAACGGTGAAACGTACTTGTCTGCGATGAGAGGAAATTTGAACTCGCTCAAAACCGCATTGGGCGAATAAGAGGCGAATTATGGCTGAACTCGTATGCCAAAACCTTTCTGTCGGATATGACGGAAAATCGGTGGCGGAAAGTATCGATTTAACAATAGAAAAAGGCGATTATCTTTTTGTCGTCGGTGAAAACGGCGCAGGTAAAAGCACGTTTATGAAGACGCTTTTAGGATTGCTTAAACCCGTTTCGGGCAATGTCGTTTTTGACGGCGTGAAGCAAAAAGAAATAGGTTATGTGCCGCAACAAACGAGCGCACAAAAGGATTTTCCCGCTTCTGTTTATGAAATCGTGCTTTCCGGTTGCCTGTCGGGATGCGGGTTCAGACCGTTTTATTCCAAAGCGCAAAAGGATTCCGCTCGCAAAAATATGGAATTGCTCGGAATATCCGATTTGGCAAAAAAGTGCTATCGAGAACTGTCGGGCGGGCAGCAACAAAGAGTTCTTCTTGCTCGCGCTTTATGCGCTGCAAATAAGATGCTTCTTCTTGACGAACCCGTTGCGGGACTCGACCCTATCGCAACGCAGGATTTGTATGGCATCGTAAGAAAATTGAATGAGGAAAACGGTATGACGATTATAATGATTTCTCACGATATTTCGGCTGCGTTAAAGAATGCAAAGCACGTTCTTTATGTCGGCAAGCCTTGCTATTATGCTGCGACGGACGAATTCAAAAACAGTGATTTTTGCAAGAATGCAATCGAGGATTCAGGTTATGGACGCATTTGAGAAACTGTCGACATATTTTCAATTTCCGTTTGTGCAATATGCGCTTATCGTCGGCGTTTTGATTGCATTGTGCGCTTCGCTTTTCGGCGCAACGCTCGTATTAAAACGGTTTTCGTATATAGGCGACGGATTGTCGCACGTTGCATTCGGCGCGATGGCAGTCGCCGGCGTTGTCGGACTCACAAACGATATGCTGATCGTTATGCCCGTTACCATTGTAGCGGCAATAATACTATTGAGGGTAGGGCAAAATGCAAAAATTAAGGGCGATGCGCTGATAGCAATGATTTCCGTAGGCTCGCTTGCCATAGGTTATTTGTTGCTGAACGTATTTTCCGCATCCGCAAACCTTTCGGGCGACGTGTGCAGTACGCTGTTCGGTTCGACGTCTATCCTTACGCTGTCAAAAACCGAAGTATGGCTGTGTTTCGGGCTTTCGATTTTCGTCGTGTTGTTTTTCGTGTTTGCATACAATAGGCTTTTTGCGGTAACGTTCGACGAAACGTTTGCAAAAGCAACCGGAAGCAAGGTGGAAGTTTACAACCTTGTGATTGCCATAATAATTGCGGTTATCATTGTGCTTGCAATGAACCTTGTCGGGTCTCTTTTAATATCCGCACTGATAATTTTCCCCGCTCTGTCGGCAATGCGGATATTTAAAAGTTTTAAGTCTGTTGTCATATGCTCGGCTTGCGTATCCGTCGTATGCGCCGTGCTCGGCATATTGATTTCAATCGTCTACGGAACGCCGGTCGGTTCGACTATCGTAGCGGCGGATATAGTGTGCTTCCTCTTGTTTTACGCAATAGGATTTGTGTCAAGAAAATTTACAACGTCAAAGGTGTGATTATGTCAATGAAAAGAAACGGTAACAATGTAACAAAAAAAATCGTAGGAATTACTGCCTGCATTATAGTTGCGACGATGTGTTTGATTTGTTTTGCCGCGTGCGGTGAAAACACAATCGCAACGGAAGAAGTCGACGTGGATTTGAGCGTATTGAATTCAACTATGGTATATGCAAAAGTGTATGACATCGTGACAAATCCAACCGCCTACCTCGGAAAAACGATAAAGGCAAAGGGAAGCTACGATACGAGTTATTACTCGCCGACCCAAAAGTATTATAACTATGTAGTTATACAAGACGCGACCGCTTGCTGCGCACAAGGTTTAGAGTTCGAGTGTTCTGCCGCAAATTATCCGACCAGAGGCTCGGAAATCGAAATTGTCGGTGTGTTTAAGAGTTATGAAGAACTCGGAATAACGTATTATTACATTCAGGCAAGCACCTTGACGGTTAATCCGTAAATCGAAAACGCTCGCATTTGCGAGCGTCTTTCGTATGCACATAGTGAATATTATTTCTTTTCAGGTGTGGACAGAGTCCACCCAAAATTAATAATTATTAATTATTCATTATTAATTAAAAAGCACTCGCATTTGCGAGTGCCTTTCGTTTTTACTTGTTTGCGTTGAGAATCGCAAAGTTCTTTTTGTTTTGTTTATACAAGGATTTGAACACCTCGAAGCCCTTGTCGTAAACTTTCTCTTTCAACTCAAAGTTGGGGTTAAACGTCTTTTTTGCGGGGATAAACTTCTTTATCTCGTCAAAAGAGGGGATAATGCCCAAACCTACGCCGACGCACGCCGCCGCGCCTACCGCACCGATGTTTTGCGGATTGTCAACGGTTTCGATGACGTGACCCGTGATGTCTGCAAGCACTTGGCAAGTGAAGTCGGAAAGCGCGCCGCCACCGACGAATCTGATGACGTCGGACGGTTTGACTTTCTTTGCGGACGCTTCGAGCATCCAGCGTTTGTGATAGCAAATGCCTTCCAGCACCGCGCGGATAAGTTCGGTCTTGCCCGTTTCGAGACTGATGTTGAAGAACATACCTCTCGCGTTGGGGTCTTCAAACGGACAACGGTTGCCGTGAAGCCAAGGCGTGAAGATGACGCCGCCGCTTCCTGCGGGAATGTCGTCCACGATTGAAGTCATATACGAGAAAAGGCTGAGATACTTGCTTTCGATGTCGTCGGTGATGTGTTTCTTTTGAATATAGATTCCGCACTCGTCGAGAGCGATGTGGTCCTTGACCCATTCAAAGCATTTGCCCGACGTTTCGAGTTCGGCAAAGTAGTTGTATCTGCCGGGTTGCGCCGCAACGACCGCCGCAATCATCGACGTTACGTCAACGGTGGGTTTGTCGGTGATTGTGCCGACCCAGCCCGACGTGCCGCTGTAAATGTGCGTGTCGCCGAGTCCCGTCGAGCCTGCGCCTACGCCGATAAGGTTTGCGTCCATACCGCCACCGTACACCTTGATACCTTTGACGAGTCCGAGTGCCTCTGCCGCCTTTTCGGTGAGAGTGCCCGCACATTCGGTGGATTCGATAAGTCTCGGCATATGCTTGACGTCGATGCCGAACATCTTGCACATAGACTTGCTTATGCACTTGTTTTTGAGGTCGTACAGCATAGTGCCGAACGCCGAGTCGTGCGTGAGTACGAATTCGTCCGTCATACGCGCGATGAGATATTCCTTGACGTCGAGCCACTTATATACGCGCGCGAAGTTTTCGGGTTCGTTGTTTTTGAGCCAGAGATATTTCCAAAGCGGGTCTTTTACGCTGAGCGGGGCAGCGCCGGTTATGGCGAGGGATTTGAGAAGTCTGAAAACGTTTGCGCCTTCGATTTGAAGTCCGAATCTGATTCCGTCCTTGATTTCCTTCGTTGCGCGCTGATCCATATAACTGAACGCGCGATGTACGGGTACGCCGTCGCGATCTACGAGCACCAAGCCTTGCGCTTGCGAGCAGAAAGATATACCTTCGACTTGTTCGGGTTTGACGGACGAGTTTTCAAAAATGCGACGAGTGGTCGCTTTCATAGCGTCCCACCATTCTTCGGGGTCTTGTTCCGCGCCACCGCCGGGAAGAACGTAAAGTTGATAGCCTTGCGACGCAGCCGAAAGAATCTTGATGCTCTTGTCGATTTCGATAAGACAAGTTTTGATGCCTGTTGTGCCTACGTCGTAGGCGAGAACGTAATTGCCCATATTCCACCTTATGTATAAGATATACATAGTATAACACACGCGAAAAATCGTGTAAATAGACTATTTGTCAAATATTTGAAAAAATAATACAACAAACGAAATTTGTATGAATTTTTGGCGGTTTTGGCAGTAAAAAGAGACGATTTCAGTGCCGAAAAGCAGTCGTTTTTCGATAAAAAACAATCAATATCGATAAATTTGAAACGAAAGCAATCGATTGAAAGTTGCAAAAGTATTCGGAACGGATTTTTGCGGATTATTTTGCGAGTTTTGCGGCTTTAAGCGCAAGCACTATGGGCGGAGTAATGAGCGAGAACGACACCACCTCGACGGCAAAGTTCACGCCGAACCACGCAAGCACGTATTCGACCGTAACGACGGTGTTTTGCGCAATGGACGTGCCGTTGAAAAACAAAAGGGTGAATATCGCAACGAACAGTGTGTTGGTGACGACGCCGAGCGCGGCGGAAAAAGCGTATATAAACTGATTGGTCAATATCTCGCGCCCCTCTTTTTTCTTTTCGGAATCGCGATTTTTTTCGGCGTTATTTTGCGAAGTTGCGCCCTCGTTTGTCGCATTTTCGAGGGAAGAATCGAGGGTATTCTCATATGCGGTTTGGCGCATATATTCGTAATTGCACGTGCGTTTCATACGCGCGTAAAACGCGCATTTTTGAAGTCCGTATCTCGTGAAATAGCAAACCACCGCAATGAGTATTCTCGGCACAATGCAAACGAGCGGATTTTGAAAAATCGGCGCGACGGGGGAAGCGGCTTTCGTGGTGAACCACGCGATATAGTTGACGAGCCCCATCATAATTCCCATTGCGAGCGAGGTTTTGAAAGAAGCGACTTGCGCAAGGATAATCGTCGGCAAAATCATAAGTGCAAGGGTTATCGTGCCGAACTGAACGGGGACGAAACAAAAGATTATCGTCAGCGCGAGCATAAGCGCGAGAAGGGTGATATTCTTGATGTTTTCAAGTCTTTTGCTTTGCATAATAACCTTAAACTTTTTATTTGCCGATTCGTTTGATAAATTGATTATATGCTCTTATTCCGTCTTTGTCAAACTTATATGATGGCGTAGTTTCTCGATTGCGAGCGATTCGTTTGCGATTGCAAAACGCGGCGTTTATATATTCAAAACGCAATAATAAAACCGCTTTTTTGACGATAAAAGTTTTGACATTTTTCGACGGCGTAAGAAATAATAGTGCTTTTTGCGCACCGAAAAAGAAAAATTCCGCACGACGGATTTGCTAAAATTGCGGTATGAAAAACCATATTCTCACCGCCAAAAGAAAAGTGTTTCCGACTTTCGATTTGAAGATGAGCGCAAAAACGGCAGTTGCGTTCACTCTCGAAGGTCTTGCGTTATTCTTGTTTGCGAGCGTGCCGTCTTTCGGCTTTGCGTTTTCGCTCGCGCTGTTTTGCGCCCTCGTTTTCGCACGGCAAAATATACTTGCCGTATCGCCTTGCTTTATAGTCGCAAACGTCGTTTTCACGCCCGACTGGCGTATGCTTCTGTATGCGCTTGCCCCCGTCGTGATACTCGTTGCGCTGTATGCGATTTTCTACAAATTCCGCAAAAACGTGCCTCTTTGGTCGATTGCCCTTTGCGCGCTTGTCGGTATGATTCCCTACGTTGCGTGCGGTTGCGTTTTCGACGGCGATTATTTAAGATTCGGACTGTCGGCGTTGTTTGCCGTCGTGACGACGTTTTGCGTCGGCATTTGCGCGTACGCGGTGTTCGTGCGCTCGATTCTGCACAAGGCAACCGTTGACGAACTCATTTGCGGCGGCATAACTCTCGCCGTCACGGGTTACGCGCTGTCGGGCGTTGGCGGTTACGGCTTTTACGCATACGGCGCGGCACTGTCTTTTTGCGTGCTGTTTTGCTCGGTTTGCTTCAAGCCGCAAACGACGCTTTTCGTGGGAATACTGCTCGGCGCGGGTATGAGCGTTGCAAGGTGGGATATGACCTATCTCGGCGCGGCGGTCGCACTCGCAACGGCGGCGGTTGCGTTTTCGCCGTTCACAAAGTGGTCGTCCGCTCTTGCAATCCTCGCAGTCGAGGGCATAGAGTGGCTTATCGAAGCGTATTCGGGCGCGGGGTGGCAATCGCTCGCGACGTGCGCCGTCGGCGTGGTTTGCGCGCTGTGTATCCCCTCGTCCGTAACCACCAAAATCAAAGGACTTGCGAAAGGGGATAACCGCAGAGCGTACACGGGCGTCGTGAACAGACGAGGCAGAGAACTCGCCGCAAGACTATCGTCCGCTTCCGACGTGTTTTACGATATGTCCAAAAATCTCGAACAAGTTGCGCAAAACTCGTCCGAGTGTTCCCCCGACAAACTTGCAAAAGAGGTCGCGAAAAGTTTTTGCGGACGTTGCCGCGACAGAGAGATATGTTTCACCGCGCTCGGCTCGGACACGGCAAGCGTACTCTTGCCTATGGCGGACGCGGCGGTCAACAGAGGCAAGGTTACGATTCTCGATATGCCGCCGTTTGTGACGAGCAGATGCTCGAATATGCACTCGCTCGCCTCTGCGATAAACACGAGTGCCGAAGCGTACAAAAAGAGAATGAGCGAGGCAAAGAGCCTCGTCGCGTGCAAAAGTCTGATGTCCGAGCAGTTTGCGGGGGTTGCGCTCGTGCTGGATTCGCTTGCGACTTCTTGCGCCGAACAAGTCAATTTTGCTTCCGACGACGTGGAACTTCTAAAAAGCGAACTTCTCAAACACAACGTCGTGGCAAGCGAAATAGTGATATGCGGCGAAGGCTCGAAATCGAGCGCGACATTGCTCGTTCGCAATTCCGACGCGCAAAAAGCCGTCGTTGCGAAAATCGTATCGAAACATCTCGGTTGCAAAATGGAAGTGTCCAAAATTCAAGACAAAGGCTCGCAAAAGGCGATATATCTCGACTGCGCGCCCGTTTACGAAGTGGCGTTCGGCACTGCGCAGAAAAGATACGGCGAGGAAAGCGAAAGCGGCGACACCGTCAGCGTGCTTTGTCCGTCGAGAACGCGCCGACTTTTCGCCATTTGCGACGGTATGGGACACGGAAGCAACGCAAGCAAAACGAGCAAAAACGCCGTGCGTATGATTGAAAGTTTCTACCGCGCGGGCATAGATTCGGGCATAATTCTGAGCCTTGCCAACAAGTTGCTAAAAATAGGCGCGGAAGATATGTTTTCCTCTCTCGACATAGCGGTGCTCGATATGCAGTCGGGCGGTCTCGACGTCGTGAAACTCGGCTCGGCAAGCAGTTTCATCATTCGCAAAGAAAACATCGAAATGCTCACTTGCACTTGCGCGCCCATAGGAATCGTGGACGACGTTGAGAGTATAACGTCGCGCTATCAACTTTTCGACGGCGATATGCTGCTTATGATGAGCGACGGCGTATTCGACGTGCTCGACGGTTCGGGCGTTTGCGAAGCGATTGACGAAATCGACACGCAAAATCCCCAAACGCTTGCCGACGCAATCCTCGAAAAAGCACTGCAAAAGGGCGCAAACGACGATTGCACCGTGCTCGCAATGCGGCTTTTTATGGTGTAATTTTTCGGGCGTGCACGGCAAAGCCGCAAAAAAAAATTAATAATTAATAATGAATAATTAATAATTGCGGAAGGCGAAGCCTTAATCCGAATACATATTCGAAGGCTACTTGTACACGGAATGTGCGACTTCGAAGACGGAACACGAGCCGCAAGGCGGCGAGCCTATGAGCGCCGAACTTGACGAGCAGTACAAGCGACTGCGCCGTCCGTTGGCCACTGCCTGGCGCACAAAGCGCAGTGGCATAATGAGAGAAATGTCCCTATCTATGTGAGTGCCGACTTCCCCTCTTGCGAACGATGTGTAATCTTGCAGAGAATTGGCGCAAGTTTGAGCAATAGGGGAAAGCCCGAAGGGAAGGGGTGATGTGTTGTTTTAGAGTTTACGCCGTCAAACTTTTGTAGAGGAAGAACAAATTCCCGCTGATGAAAAGGCAATCTTAATTCCGGTGACATAATGTGTTGTGTTTTTCGTCCGTTTGCTGTATAATTGCCGTATGGCAAACGATATTCAAATAAATTTGAATAAGTTTTTTGAAAATCCGTCTTTTTCGGGCAAGAGAATAGGCGTTGCGCTCAGCGGCGGCAGAGATTCCGTCGCGCTTGCTTATGCGCTCAAAACGGCGGATATTCCTTTGATTGCAATCAATGTCGAACACGGAATAAGAGGCGAAAACAGCCTCAAAGACAGCAAATTCGTTGCGGATGTTTGCAAAAAATACGACGTTCCGCTGTTGAGTTTTTCGCTCGACGTTCCGTCGTTTTGCGAGGAAAACGGTTATACGACAGAGCAAGGCGCACGCATTTTGCGATACGAGATTTTCGACAAGGTTCTTGACGAAGGCAAATGCGACTATATCGCGCTTGCGCACCACGCCGACGACCAAGCGGAAACGATTTTTATGCGCATAATCCGCGGTACGGGCGTTAGAGGTCTTTGCGGTATGAAAGAGGTGAGCGGCCGCTATATTCGCCCGCTTCTCAACTGCACGAGAGAGGATATAAACGCTTTCGTCGAACAAAATTCGCTTCCGTTCGTCGAGGACGAAACCAACGCCGATACGGCGTACACCCGCAATTTTATCCGCGCAGAACTTTCAAGAATCAAGGAAAAATTCCCGTATCTTTGCACGTCGGTGTCGAGGCTTTGCCAAAACGCAAACGAAGTTTGCGACTATATCGACCAAAACACGCCGAGTTTGAAACTCGAAAACGGCGAAGTCGCGGTGAACGTCGAGTATATGGACGGCTCGCTCGAAGGCAAGGAACTCGTGCTTAAAGCGGCAAAACTTCTCGGCGTTTGTCAAGATATAGAGCAACGCCATTTTCCGCTCGTGTTCGACCTTGCAAAAGCCCAAAACGGAAAAAGAATCGAACTTACGCACGGAATTTGCGTGCATAAAGAGGGCGAAAACCTCGTTTTTTCAAGGCAAAATTCAACTTGCGGCAATGCAGTCGATATGCCTAAAACGAACTTCGATGTGCGGGATTTCGACGACTTCGGCGTGTCGGTTAAGCGTTCGGACAGAAAAGAATACGAAGCGCAAAAGGGCAAAGGCGCGCTTTTTATAGACGGCGACAAAGTGGCGAAAAACGCCGTTTTGAGATACAGAAAAGACGGCGATTTTATTGAGAAATTCGGCGGCGGGTCAAAGAGCATAGGTGACTTTTTTACGGACAAGAAAGTGCCGCTGCGGAAAAGAGATTCGCTCGTGTTGCTTGCGAGCGGCAACGAGGTCTTGGCAGTCTTCGGCTTGGAAATTTCCCAAAAGGTCGCAATCGACGAAGATACGAAAAACGTATTGAAACTTACGAAAAAAATAATCGGGTGTACCGAAAACGCACCAAAGAAATCATTATTATGGGGTATAGAAAAATGTACGGCAAAGAAATCAAAAAAGTTCTTATCGAACGTCAAGACATCGCAAAAAGAGTGAGCGAACTCGGAAAGCAAATTTCAAACGACTATAAGGGCGAATCCGTCACGCTCGTTTGCACTTTAAGAGGCGCAAGTATCTTTTTTGCAGACCTCGTCAGAGAAATCGAAGGCGACGTCGTGATTGACTTCATCGCGGTTTCGAGTTACGGCTCGGGCACGAGTTCGAGCGGCGAAGTGAAGATGATAAAGGACTTGTCCGAACCCATCAAAGACAAAAACGTGATTATCGTCGAGGACATCATCGACACGGGAATCACGCTTTGCTATCTCAAGAAACTTTTGCTTGCGCGCGCGCCGAAATCCCTCAAAGTCTGCTCGCTTCTCGACAAGCCGTCAAGACGTAAAGTTGACTTCAAAGGCGACTACATCGGCTTTGAAATCGAAAACGAATTCGTGGTCGGTTACGGTCTCGATTACGACGAAAAGATGAGAAACTTCAAAGACGTTTGCGTGCTTGCCCCAGAGGTCTACGGTGGCTGAAAAAGAGGATAAACTCAAACTGCTTGCAAGCCTTATAAAGCCCTATGCGACCCTCTACGAAGTGGGCGGCGCGGTGCGTGACGAATTGCTCGGCATAGAGCGGTTCGACATCGACGTTTGCTCGAAACTTAGGGTTGAAGACGTCAAAAAGATATTGTTAAACACCGATTTCGTCGTTTCGGACAAAAATCTGCGAATGGGAACGGTGCATATATCTTGCGGAAAATTCGTGTGCGAATACACGACTTTTCGCACGGACAGTTACGACTCGGCAAGCGGCGAGCATACCCCCAAAGACGTTGCTTTCACAACGGATATGAGCCTTGACGCAAGGCGCAGAGATTTCAAATGCAACGCCTTATATAAGGACGTCGAAACGGGCGAAATCGTCGATTTGCTCGGCGGTATCGACGACGTGAAAAACAAAATCATATCCACCGCCGACGAGCCGAGCGTGGTGTTCGAGGCGGACGGACTTAGAGTCTTGCGTATGGTGAGATTCGCCGCCGAACTCGGATTCGAGGTTGAAAAAAACACCTTTGAAACCGCAAGAAAAAACGCGTGGCGCGTCAAAGATTTGGCGGTCGAGCGCGTGCGCGACGAGTTTGAAAAAATCCTCGTTGCCGACACGAAACATAAGGAACTCGGATTGAAAAACGCGCATATCAGAGGCGTTGAAATGCTCGACGAACTCGGAATCCTCGATATGCTTCTTCCAGAACTTGCAACGCTCAAAGGCGTGGAACAACCGAAGAAATATCACCTTTACGACGCTTTCAATCACTCGCTCAAAGCCTGCGAGTATGCGCCGCCGAGATTGAGATTTGCCGCGCTGTTGCACGACGTGGGTAAGGCGGAAGCGATAAGGCAAAACGGAAATATGCACGAGCACGCTCAAATAGGGGCGCAAATGGCGGACGAGATTTGCAAGAGATTCAAATTGCCGACCGCACAAAGAAAGAAAATCGTCAAACTCGTGGCGTTGCATATGACGGACATAAAAGGCGATACGTCTACGGCAAAGTTGAGACGATTCGTTGCGATAAACTACGACGTGATATTCGACCTTTGCGACCTTATGGACGCAGACGCTATGGCTTCGTCGGGAAAAATCGACAGAGAAAACAGAATCCGAAATATTGCTATCGAAATGCAAAAGGACGGTTCGCCGCTGTCGGTGAAAGAGTTGAAAATAAACGGAAACGACCTCGTAAATCTCGGCGTGGACGAAAAATCGCGCGCTACGATTCTCAACGAGTTGTGGCTCGATACGGTTATGAATCCCGTGCTCAACGACAGAGATAAGGCTCTTGCGTACGTCGAAAAATACGCCGAAAAAAGAATAAATCGATAAGTAAATCGGCAAGGAAAAAGACGACGAAACGAAGAAAAATCAACGGTAAGAAGAAAAATCAACGGTAAACGGAAAGAATAAACGATAAGAAAACAAACAGAAAATACAAAGTAAGTGAGGCTGATATGACAGGATTGTACGTTTTGATTGCGGTGTGCATCGCGCTATTAATCGCTTGCATTGCGATGTGCGTCCTTTTGCTCAAAAAAAGCGGCGAAAAATCCGCTAATACCGAAATCGCGGGCGTTAGAGAGGAAAACGAAAGACTCAAAAACGAAATCGACACCGCTATGAAAATCAACAACTCTATGTTGCTCGGAACGCTCAACGTTCAGTCCGAAAACATAAAGTCGGTGGGCGAGCGTATGGACAGATTCGTGCAAATCACGCAAAGAGGCTTGGAAGAAGTCAAGACCCAAACCGCTCAAAGCATAGCCGCGCTTCGCGTGGCAAACGAGCAAAGCATTGCGACTCTCACGGCTCTTAACGCAAACAGTATGAAAGAGATGAAAGAGGACAACGCAAAGCAACTCGAAAAAATGCGCGAAACCGTCGACGAAAAACTCAGCGCGACCCTCGAAACGAGATTCAATCAGTCCTTCAAAATCGTCAACGACAGGCTCGAAGAAATCAACAGAACTTTTTCCGAACTTCAAAACTTACAGACGGGCGTCAACGACCTCAACCGCATTTTCAAAAACGTCAAAACGCGCGGGACGTGGGGGGAAGTGTCGCTTGAAAATCTGCTTGCGCAAATCCTCGCGCCAGAACAATATCAAAAGCAAGTGCGCATAAAGAGGGGAAGCGAAGATATGGTGGATTTTGTCATTCGTATGCCGGGGAAGGGCGACGAAGAAGTGTTGTTGCCCATTGACGCAAAGTTTCCCGTCGAGGACTACGCGCGCCTCGTCGAAGCGTCCGAAAAGGGCGACCCCGACGGCGTGGAAGCGGCAAGCAAGGCTCTCGCGGCTCGCGTGAAAGGCGAGGCTATGAGCATAAGAGACAAGTACGTCAATCCGCCCAAAACCACCGATTTTGCGATTATGTATCTTCCCACCGAGGGCTTGTACGCAGAGATTATCAAACGCGAAGGTCTTGTCGAGGACATTCAAAACAAGTTCAGAATCGTAGTGTGCGGACCGACCACCATTGCGGCGTTGCTCAACAGTTTGCAAATGGGATTCAGAAGCGTCGCAATCGAAAAACGAAGCACCGAAATAGGCAAACTTTTGCAAGGATTTATGAGCGATTTCGCGCTGTTCACGAAGTACTTAAAGCAGACGGGCGACCGTTTGGACACCGTGAAAAAGTCGCTTGAAAACGCCGAAGAACGCACGAGAATCATCGGCAAAAAACTCAACAAAGTCAACAGCCTTTCCGACGAGAAAGGACCTGATATGGAACAACTTATAGCGTCGTCTACGGATGACGAAATCACGTTTGAGGACGGAACGTATGAAGGCTGATTTGCACATTCACACAAACAAAAGCGACGGCTCTCTCTCGCCCAGAGAAGTCGTGCGCTGGGCAAAAAACAAGGGCTTGGACGTTATGGCAATCACCGACCACGACACCGTGGCGGGGCTTGACGAAGGGCGCGACGAGGCGCAGAAAGTCGGCATAAAATTTGTCGGCGGAATTGAACTGAGCACCTTTTCAATTTGCGAAATCCACATTTTAGGATACAATATCGACTACAAAAACCCCGATTTCTTGCAAGAACTGCAAAAAGTGCAAGATATGCGCAAGGATAGAAATATCCGCATAGGTCAAAAACTCAAAGACCTCGGAATCAACGTTGATATTGATTTTTCGGCAAACGGACTCGGGCGTATGAATATGGCGCGCCAACTCGTGAAAGAAGGGTATTGCAGAGATATTAACGACGCTTTCGACAGATACCTTAAACCCGGGGCGAAAGCGTATTGCGAGGCAAAAAGACTTACGCCCGTCGAGGCGGTGAAACTCATAAAAAAATACGGCGGTTTCGCTTCCGTCGCGCACCCGAAAAAATACTTGCTCGACAAACGCCTCGATATGTTGCTCGGCGGTCTTAAACAATTCGGACTCGACGGAATGGAACTCAACTATCCCTCGCACAACGAGCAAGACAAAAAGAACTTTGCCGCACTTATGGAAAAGCACCGCTTGTTGCCTACGGGCGGAAGCGATTTCCACGGTGACGAGGACAAGAACTTTGTTTACGACCTCGACCAAAGAACGGCGAAAAGATTGCACGTTTAGCAGAGATTTTCTGCCAAACGCGCAATCAACTATATCGTTGCTTTCGCAACGGTGAAATTCTCGCTTTGCGAGAGTGAAATTGTGACTTACGTCACAATGAAATTGCGGCTTTGCCGCAGTTGCGGATGATTTGAAATCAATTCTTCAGTTTGTCCTTGCGAGGAATAACGAATATTGCGACGTGTAGGTCAAGGCGAAGCCACATTACGCTACGCTAGATTCCCACGCTTACGCTCGGAATGACGAAATGGTGGGACACCCACACCCGATTGCGACTCGCGTCACAATGAAATTGCGGCTTTGCCGCAGTGAAATTCTCGCTGTGCGAGAGTGAGATTGAACTTCGTTCAGTGATATTGTCCTTGCGGACAGTTATATTGTGACTTGCGTCACAGTGATATTGCGGCTTTGCCGCAGTGAAATTCTCGCTTTGCGAGAGTGAAATTGTGTCTTTGACACAATGAAATTGCGGCTTTGCCGCAGTTGAGGAAGATTTAGATGTCCTAAATGCAATTAACCGACAGAGTTAACGCCGCAGTTGAGGAATATTCAAATGTTCTTAATAAAAAATAACCCCTTAACGCGGGCAACGCCGCGGTTAGGGGTTATTTGATTTTTTTGCTTATTAGCCGTTTAATTTAACGTCGTTATTCCGCGTTATTTTATGCCTTTTACGTCGTAGCCGGCGTTCTCGACGGCGGACTTTAAGACGGAATCGTCTACGTTCGTCGCAAGCGTGACTACAGCGTTTTTATCGTCGAGAGATACCTCGACTTCCGTTACGCCGCTTACCTTTGAAAGTGCGTCCTTGACGTGCTTTACGCAGTGCATACACATCATTCCTTCGATTGAAATCGTTTTTTGCATAGTGTTTCCTTCCTTTTGAGTATTTTGTGCCGAATCGGTTCGATTTTCGCTTGCAATATCGTCGTTTGCGACTTCGCCGCTCGTTTCGTTCGCCGTTTGATTTTCTACGACCGAAACCTCGATATTTTGCGCGTTTTCGGCAGTTATAGTTTGAGTTTGCTCGCCGTCTTTATGCGCGGATTCGTTTGATTTTACCGCTTGTATAACCTCGTTCACGTCGAAGTTTACGGGCGGTTTTTTGCGTTTGGTGTGTTTGTTCAAATTGACGAGGTTGAGCCTCAAAGCGTTGAGCACCACGCATACGCTCGAAAGGCTCATCGCACCCGCGGCAATCATAGGATTGAGCGTGACGTTTATCGGGTCGAAAGACAGCACACCCGCCGCAATCGGTATGCAAATGACGTTGTATATGAACGCCCAGAACAAGTTTTCTTTGATGTTGAGAAGGGTGCGTCTCGAAAGCGTGACGGCTTTTGCCACGTCCGAAAGGCTCGACTTCATAAGCACTACGTCCGCGCTGTCTATGGCGATGTCCGTGCCCGCGCCGATTGCTATGCCGACGTCCGCGCGAGAGAGGGCGGGCGCGTCGTTGATTCCGTCGCCGACCATAACGACTTTGCCGTACTTTTTGAGGGAAGATACCACGCGGTCTTTGTCTTGCGGCAATACGTCGGAAATGACCGCGTCAACGTTACACTCGTCCGCAATGGCTTTTGCGCTGAGCGAGTTGTCGCCCGTGAGCATAACCACGCGCAAGCCTTGTTTTTTGAGGGTGGAAATTGCTTGCGCGCTGTCGGGTTTTATCTCGTCCGCAACCGCAATCACGCCCGCGATTTTGCCGTCGAGAGCGAAGTAAAGAGGCGTTTTGCCTTGCTTCGAGAACGCGTTTGCGACGGCTTCAGCCTCGTCCGTAAGCAATGAATTTTCACGCATTAACGAGGCGTTGCCGATGAGTGCGTCGAGTCCGTCGAGCGTGCCTTTTATGCCGTGTCCCGACAAGTTTTGGAAGTTGTCGGCGGCAGGAATTTCGCCGTTTGTAATCTCTTTTGCGCGGTTGACGATTGCCGAAGCGATGGGGTGTTCGCTTCCCGATTCGAGCCTTGCGGCAAGCAAAATCAAGTCGTTTTGTCCGACCGTTCCGAGCGACTTTACGTCGGTTACGACGGGCGTTCCTTTGGTTATCGTGCCCGTCTTGTCAAGCACGATTATATCCGTTTTACCCGCTTCTTCAAGGGCGGTTGCGGTCTTGAAAAGCACGCCCGCTTTCGCGCCTTTTCCGTTGCCTACCATAATCGCGACGGGGGTTGCGAGACCCAGCGCGCAAGGGCAACTTATGACCAAAACGCTGATTGCGTGTTTGAGGGATTGTTCGACGTCTTTGGTGATTGAAATCCAGACTATGAAAACGAGCAAAGCAACCAAAATGACGGTTGGTACGAATATTCCAGACACTTTATCTGCCGTTTTTGCAATCGGGGCTTTCGACGCGGACGCGTCCTCGACGAGTTTTACTATGCCCGAAAGTGTGGTGTTTTCGCCCACTTTTTGCGCTTTTACGGTTACGAATCCGTTGAGGTTGGTAGTGCCCGAAATGACGCTCGAACCCTCGCTCTTGTCAACGGGCATACTCTCGCCTGTGACGGACGATTCGTTGACCGTCGTTTCGCCGCTCACTATCACGCCGTCGGCGGCGAAGTTCTCGCCCGGGCGCACCGTGAACAAGTCGTCCACGTTCAAATCGGATACGGGGATTTCCGTTTCCGTTCCGTCTTTAAGCACTCGAACCGTTTTCGGCGCAAGATTCATAAGTCCTTTGATTGCCGAAGTGGTTTTGCCTTTGCTGTACGCTTCCAAAGTTTTGCCGAGCGTTATGAGCGCGAGTATCATCGCCGCCGACTCGAAGTATAAGTTGTGCGCGAGGTGGTGAAGATGCTCGGGGTGTACGCCTGCTTGTATCATAAGCGCGACGCTGTATACGAAGGATATTGCGCTGCCCATCGATACGAGCGTGTCCATATTCGGCGCGCGGTGGATAAGGCTCTTTGTGCCGCTCACGAAAAACTTGCCGTTGACAACCATAATCACGAGCGACAGCACGAGTTCGTATACGGCGATTGCCATCGGGTCGTCCTTGAACGACAGCGGCCAGTCCCACATAACCACGCCCATCGAAACGTACATAAGCGGCAAGAGCAACGCGATAGAAATCGCAAGGCGAATCACCATAACGAGTATGGGATTCATTTTGTCTTTCTTTTCGGATTTGTCGCTCGCGAGGGCGGCTTTGTAACCCGCTTCCGCCACCGCTTTGCATATGTCTTTTGCCGTGAGCGGTGCGTCGTACTCGACGAGCATAGAGTTGGTCAAAAGACTGACGCTTACGCTCTTTACGCCGTCGAGCGCGCCCACGACTTTCTCGACTCTCGCCGAGCAAGCCGAACACGACATTCCCGATACGTTGAATTTTTGTTTTTCCATACTATTTCCTCATTGTGTTTTGCACAAAATTCGTTTTTTTCGCTACGCTGGATTCCCACGGTCACTTCGTTCCCTCGGAATGACGGGCGCAAAAATCATCGTCGAGGCAACGGCAACAAGCAGGTTTGCGTATTGCCGAGAGCCTTGCTCGATTTTTGCGCTACTACCGCGCAAGCCCTCTTCACTCTCAAAACAAGACGGACAAGGAATCAAACCACAATTTCGTGCGAGTGCTTGCTTGGTGCGTTCTTTGCAGTTGCGACCGTAATTATTTCATTTTCTTGATGAGTTCAATCGCTTCGTCGAGAATTTGTACGTTGCCGTCTTGCACGTTTTCCACCACGCACGTTTTGAGGTGTTCGCCCAGTATCTCGTAGCCGAAACTTTCAAGCGCGCGCTGTACCGCCGACAACTGTATAAGTATATCGCCGCAATAGCGATTGTCGTTGAGCATATTTTTGATTCCGCCGAGTTGCCCGATTATGCGATTGAGCCTCGAATTGAGCGATTTCAATTCTTCGTCGCTTCGGGGCGTGTGCTTTTGATGAGTGCAACACGAGCAACAAGCCGTGCATTGTTGTTTTTCGTCGTTTTCCATTGTGTACCTCGTATACCCTATGGGGGTATATTGAGTATAAATCCGCATAGCGCGATAGTCAACGGAATTTCGGAATTTTTTTGAGAAAAAACATTTCGCTACGCTGGATTCCCACGCTTACGCTCTGAATGACGATGTGGGCGATTGACTTTGCCGCAACGCCGTTTGAGCAATGTTGTATAGCGTTTGTAATACATTTGCATTAAAAATGCGCACAAAGTGTCAAAATGTATTGACATTGTGTGTATATTGTGATACATTTTGCATAGAATATAGAAGGAGGAAGGCTTATGGCGAGCAAATCTATTTGCATAAGAACCGATGAAGAAGTGAAAAAAGATGCCGAAGTGCTTTTTGACAGTATGGGTATGTCGTTGTCGACGGCTGTCAACGTCTTTTTGAAACAGGCTATTCGCGTCAACGGTATGCCTTTTGAATTGAAAGGATATGCCCCCAACGACACCACGAGAGCGGCAATAAAAGAAAGCGACGAAAAAGTCCTTTCGGGCAAAAGCAAAGGTTATAACGATATTGATAGTCTTAGGTCTGCTTTGGAACTATGAAGTATATCGTTGACTTTACCACGCAGTTCAAAAAGGATATAAAACTTGCAAAAAAGCAAGGCAAAGACACAGAGAAGATATTTGAAGTGGTCGAAAAACTTGCAAACGACGAAGTTTTGGAAGCAAAATACAAAGACCATTGTTTGACGGGGGATTATAAAGATTGCAGAGAATGTCATATCGAGCCGGATTGGCTTTTGATATACAAAAAGTATGAGTCCGAACTGATATTGATGCTTGTCAGAACGGGCAGTCATTCGGATTTGTTTTAAGATACAAACGTAAAATAAATAGCGTTTCGGGCGAGGTGTTGGAAGACGTCTCGCTTTTTTGTCGAAAATTTTCTGAAAAAATTTGCAAATCGTCCAATAAAACGATTGCTTGGATTGTATATGTAATATAAAATATATAAATAATGCGTGTATGCGCACACAGACGGAGAGTAAGATGAGAAGTACAAGGATAGGACAAACCAAACTGAAAAAATGTATGAAGTTGACTGCGAGCGGATTGCTGCTTGCGGTGATGTTTGTCCTCGTCTTTGCCGGCACGCTCTCCGGTGCTTTCGGCATTGAAAATATTGCAAACGCTGCGGTTTCAAAAAGTTATGGCAGTTCGGATAGTATGGCAACAACGCATACCATTCCTATCAGTGCAAGCAACTGGACACTCGAAGCGGTTTCTTCTACGCAAAACGCGGCTCGCGTTTACGGTTTGGGCGGCGATTTTACCGATTCGTATTCAAACAACGACAGTTATAACAAAGCGTTCAGAATCCGCCCCGTTACGTTTGCGGCAAATGAAAATATCGCAGACCCTACCGCAAATAAAGTCGGCGGAAGCACCACGAAGGGCGGAACGAGTTATGGAACTTCGCTAAAATACGATTCAGTCGGTATCAACGCAATGAGCGGCGATGATAACTGCGGTACGGCTGTTTTCAACTTGTACACGACAATTCAAGTGCCGCAATCTATTACGAGTTTCTCTTTCGACGCGCTTATGTGGGCGGGAATGGACGCATACAAGGCGTCTTCTTGGGGAAGCGGAACACCTTCGCATAACACTTCTTTTAATCTCGCGGTATATGCGGGTGACGGCGTGAGAAGCGGAACGGCTCTTTGCAACACGTCGTCTTATAGTATTTCAAGTTCTAATTCAAGCAAAAACAGCGTTGAAACAAAAACCGACGGAAGTATTTCCAAATCGGATATTGACATTTCAAACGTTGCTATTTCAAACGGCACAAAATCTATAACCATAGTATTGCAGATGTCGGCATATAAAGCCGATACCGGCGGTTATTACGATATGTCAACCCATATGCTTCTCGTTTACAATATGAGAATCTCATATAAAGGTCATTATCAAGTGGCGTTCAACGGAAACGGAAGCACGAAAGGTTCGATGAGCAATCAAGTGCTTACATACGGCGCGGGCGATTCGCTCAACTTGAATCAGTTTGAAAGAGCGGGTTACAAATTTACGGGTTGGAACGACCAAATCGACGCAAACGGAAACGGAATCGGCAATAGTTTTGCAGACGGTGCGACCATTACGGAAGATTTTACGAAAACGCCTTCAACGTCGAGCGCAAACGGTATCGTGGCAAAAACGTTGTATGCGCAGTGGACGCCGTTGTTCGGCTTGATATATCACCAAAACGCCTCGTCGGGCGATACTACGACGGTTTATTATAATATCGAGGGCGGCTCGCAGATAACCTTGTATACGGCAGACGACTTTGCCGCAACGGGCGCACTCAGCGGTTTTGCGAAATCGGGCTACTATTTTGCGGGGTGGGCGGATTCTGCCGACTCTCAAACGCCGTTGCCGAGCACGATTACGGCGGGCGCAAACGGTCAAACGCGCGATATTTACGCAATTTGGAAACCCATTGAATACACCATTTATTTCGATAAAAACAATACGAGCGCAAGCGGCACAGTCGATAATATAAGCGGCTACGGCGGAAGCGCAATCGCAAGTTTGCCCTACGGCTACCATATGCAAGACGGCTTCTTCACGGGGTGGACGTTGAACGCTACCGGAAGCGGCACTTTCTACAAAAAAGGCGAGGGTATTTCGGCAACCGCTCTCAACGCGCTTTTGACAAACGCGCAAAATAAAAAGATAGACACGGCAAGCGTTTCGTTGAGATTGTACGCGCAATGGGTCACTAATATCGAGTTCGGCAAAGACTCGGGACACCTCGACGAAAAGTGGGGTTCGCAAAGCAATCCGTACGTCATTCGCAACGTCACGCAACTCAACAACCTTGCAAAAATCGTAAACGCAAAATGTTCCGCTTCGGCTAGCGGCGTGGTGGGCAGTATCGTCGGCTCGTCCTACGCTTATGCGACGAATCCGCTTGCAAGCGCAAACGGCGGATATGCAAATTGCTATTTCAGACTCGACGTAGACATAACGAATATGTCGGGCTTTACGACGCCTATCGGCACGAATACGGCGGTATTTTCGGGATTTTTCGACGGCAACAATAAAACGTTGAGCGGAATCGACATCGACAAGGCGGGCAGTTACGTCGGCCTTTTCGGCTATACGAGCGGCGCAACCATTCAAAACCTCACGATTTCGGGTTCGGTGAAAGGCTCGAAGTACGTCGGCGGCGTTGTGGGTTACGCACTTAATACGACGATTTACAACGTAACCAACAATGCGACCGTCACCGCAAGATATTCGGTGGATAACGACGCGGGCGGAAGCATAATTCAATACGACGGCGGCAATCAGACAAACGAAGGTTTCGATAAGGTTTTTGACGGAACGGACAAGAAGTTCTGCGGCACGCAATCGGGTATGAGTTTCGTTGCGGATTTGGGAAGCAGTTTGGCGATTTCGGGTTTTGCAATCAAAAACGCAAACGACACGGCAAGCAATACAAACAGACGTCCCAAAACGATTCAAATTTGGGGTTCGGACGAAAGCACGAATCACGGCAATAAAAACGATAAGGGAAACGCGGGCGCGTCGCCGACAAGCAAAGGCTATACGAACTGGAATCTCGTATTCTCGCTCGATACGAACAATTTTTCTTCAACGAACTACGAGAGAGTCGAGTTCGCATTTGACGGAAACAAAACTTACAAATACAGATACTACTGGGTTTATATCATAAGCGCGGGCGGTATCATTCAGTTTTCCGAGTTCGATTTCTTGGCGGCGGGCGAGGACGTAGGTGGCGTGGTCGGCTACGCTTCGGGTACGAGCGGAAACGGCACGGTCATTTCAAACGTCAAGAACAACGCAAGCGTTACGGGCAGTAACTATACGGGCGGTCTCGTCGGCAGAGCGAGCGGCATTTTTGCAATTACCGATTCGTCAAACGCGGGCGGCATTATGGGCTTCGACGGCGTTGCGGGCGTACTCGGCGCAATGACGAACAATGCGAACGTCACGATTACGAGTTGCCAAAACAGCGGAACGGTGTCGAGCAGTCCCGAATCCAACGGCGTTGCTGGTATAATCGGTCGTACGGAATCGGCTTCAAACAGATTGGTCGTTCAAGGCTGTAAAAACACTGCGGTCATAACGGGCGACAGAAACGTCGGCGGCATAGGCGGACGTATCGAAACCACGAGAAACGCAAAAGGCTCGTTGGTTTTTGCAAACTGCTACAACGACGGCAGTATCGCCGCAACCGCGTACGGCACGGTGGGCGGCATTGCCGGTTATTTCTTTGCAAACGGAACGTCGATAGCGGACGTTGCGACGATTTCGTATTGCTTCAGTTCGGGCGCGGTTTCGTCCAACAGCACCGCTTCAGACAAGAATATCGGCGGTATCGTAGGCAATCCGAGAGCAAGTACGTTGACTTCCACGCGCGTGTATAACTGCTATACGACTAACACGACTTACGCAATTTCGGGCACGGCAAACGCAACTATCGACAACACCAACTACGTCATTGCAAGCGGCGCTTCCGCACCGTCCACGACGAACGGCGGTAAATACTTGGTGTATAACTCTGCGTTTACTTTCAAACCCGCAATTATCAGCGGAAGTACGTACACGCCGTATAATAGTTGGACTGCGATTGCCGAATACGTCAACGCAACCGTAAACGGCGAAGTCGTCAGAGTGTTCAACGACATAAACGGATTTATGGTGTCGGGCAACGTCGCGCCGAGTTCGAGTCAATATTTCCTTTCAAGAAAGGGCGTGTCGAGTTCGGAATATCTCACGCCGAGCAAGGTTGAAAACGGCAATCCCACGAACGCCGCAGACAGAAGCAATACCGCGACGTTTACCGTTACCGCGTGGTACGGCGCAAACACAAATAGCAATATTCAGTGCACGATAAGCACAGTTACGATAAACGATTCAAAAAACAATATTTACAACGGTCAACAGCAAGGCTTTGCAAGAAGCGAGGTGAGCAATCCGAACGCCAACAATAGCGTATACGGCGTCGTGTTCGACTACTTGCTTACTTCGCCGTCCGAGCATTTCGTCAAGACGTTTGCTTTCGATTCCAACGGCAACCAAATCGAAAGCGGAAGCAATCCGTATCAAGTGGGCGCGTATAACACGACCGTATTCGTAAAAATCGGCGACGTTATCGTCGGTAAGAGAGTAAACAGAGTTTTTGAAATCGCGCAAGAAACGATTAACGTCGCGTGGGAATGGACGGATGGCAAGCAATCGACTTTGTTCAGCCGTATCGGCACGGGCGACGGCGTTCAGTTCGTATACAACAAAGCGGAACAAGGTTTGGGGTCGGTGACGTTCGCTTACAACAAAAACTCGTTCTATACGGCGGCGGAATATATGTTTACCGCAAGCGGTAATTTGAAGTATATGAACGCAAGCGGCAACGCGTATTCCCGTACGTACACGCTGAACGACACGAGAAACTTTAAGATTCATTCGACGAATACAAATGCGGATTTGTCGGGTACGACGGTTACGTTCGAGTGGATTATCCGCAGAAACAAACTCACAATCGAAAATAGGTGGGTGAGAGCGGACTTCGGAAAAGACTCGACTATTTATACCTTTGAATACAACGCGGCACATCAAGGTTTGCTCGCGACGGACGGTATCACTTATATCGTCGAAAACGATACGGCGGGTAAGTCGCACGAGATTTATTCGTGGGTTTTGTATATTGACAATCACGCAAACACCATAAACGTCGGCAAGTATACTCGCAGTATTTACGTAAACGACCAGACCAACTACGTGATTGCCTACACAAATTCGTACGTCGGAAACGGCATTGCCAAACTTTCGGGCAACAAGGGCGTGAGCGTAAACGATACGCAGTCTTCCGTGACGTATTCGTGGCAGATTCTCGCATACAACATTCTCGACAACTTTAATTCGGATTCGAGCAAGACGAAAGTCTGGTTCGGCGGTATCGCAGGCGACAACGGGCTTATCGTCGGCAATCAGTTGACTTCCGTCATTTCGGGGGCGACGAGAGACGGCAATAGCGTGAACGTCGCATATTATCCGCTTCAATCCGCTTCAAGCGGCGTGCAACAAGTGCTTGTCTACGGTCAGAGCCGATACGACGAGGCAAAGTTTGTCATTTACGTTCAGTACAACGACGGTACGATTGCGCAACTCTTTGGCAACGAATATACGCTGTCAAACCTCGACGCGCCCACAAAAGAAAACCCAACGCCCATTAACACGAGCGTGACGGCAAGCGGTCAAGGCAACTTCGCGGGCGACCTCAGCAAATACTATACGGTTTTGTACAGCGATTTCGGCTGGAAGTCGGGCAAGAATCCCAACTCGGCAAACTGGGGCGCTGCGGACAATCCCTACGTCATCGACAGACCCGAATATCTGCTCAGACTCAGCCAAATCGTAAACGGCAAGGACAAGGCGTGGAACTCTATTGCAAACACCTCATACTGCTATGCGCCGCAATCCACCGCAACCGCGCAAAACGCAACTTATAAGGGCGCATACTTCCTCGTCACCGCAAATATCGATATGTCGGATTACGTCAGCAAGGACGGATTGACCAACTTCTTGCCCGTGGGCGACGGCTCGGCAAACGGTGAACGCCCGTTCTCGGCTATATTCGACGGCGGTAATAATGAGATTAAATATATATATAATATCGGTTATTTCGTAAATAAAGCGAATCCGAGCGGCGAAGAAAAGTACGATTACGTCGGTCTTTTCGGCTATATCGACGGCGCGACGGTCAAGAACTTGACTGTTACGAGCGAGCGCAGTATTTCCTTCACCGTGGGCGACGTGACGTATAAGGGCGGCGTAAACGGCAGAGATTACGTCGGCGGCATAGTCGGCAAAGCGGTGGATTCCACCCTCGAAGAAGTCGTATTGAGATACGGCGATTGCGTGTACGGCAACGATTACGTCGGCGGCGTGGTCGGCTTTGCCCAAAACACGACGATTGCAAACTCGGAAAAGATTTTCAACGCGAGCGTAAGCGGCAGATTCTACGTCGGCGGTGTTGCGGGCGAGTGGCAAGTTTACGACAAATCCCAACTCGGATTGAACAACCAACAGAGCCTTACGCCTATCGACAGCAGCAGCGTAAGCGGCGCGAAGTACGTCGGCGGTCTCGTCGGCTGGCTGGATTTGTCGAATTGTTCGGGAAGCGTGACCTTTACGCCGCAATACGACAACGGCACGAGCAAAACTCTCGAAGTTAAGGGCACGGAATACGTCGGCGCGCTGTTCGGCACGCTCGTAGGCAACGGATACCGTCAAACCGCAAACAGCACGGGCTTGACTTCAATCGTCATCGAATCGAGCAAAGTGGGCAACGTTACGCTCAAACCCGTGACGTACTCGGACGGAAATTCGACGTATTTGCCCAAAGTGGTGGGCGGCCTCGTCGGATTTATCGAGAGCGCGGCACTCGTTTTCGGCACGAGTTGGAACACCGACAATATCACTTTCGACTTCAACAAGACTTCGACGTCGTTCCTCGGCGGCGTGGTCGGCGTTATGAGCAAAAATTCGACTATCGAAATGTTCGTCTTGATCAAAAACGACGGCTCGCAACTCACCTCGGTAGACGGAAAAATCACGGCTAATACGCAGTTCGGACACGCGGGTTCGCCGAGTTCGAGCAACTACAACGCGGGCAGTTTCGTCGGCGGTATCGTAGGCTACGTTTCCTCGCAAGCGGGCTCGTTCTGGCGCGAGGGTACGACCATTTTCGGCAACGCGGTTCAATTTGAAAACACGGCAAACGTTTACGCAACGGGCTTTGCGGGCGGCATTTTCGGCGCGCTCGGAAATATCGCGCTCTCGAAGATAGAGCAGAGCGTAGGCGCGGTTTACGACGAAATATCCGTTGCGCAAAATCAAGATAACAGAACTAATATTCTTCAAAAAATCCTCGTAGGCGGCGTGCGCGAAGGCTTGTCCGTCACGACTCTCGGCATTGCGCCGACCACCGACAGCGACTACGTTTCGGGCGCAAACGGCAAACTCAGAAACACCGCAAGCGTGCAAGTGACGAAGTCGAACGGCGTGGGCGGCGAATACGTCGGCGGTATCGTCGGTTACAGCGGCGCAAACGTACGTCTTGTGCTCAGAAACAAACCGCAAACGGGCGATATAGACGTGAGCGCGCTCAACGTGTACAGCGGCGGCGCAAACGTGGCGATTGCGGGCAGTTACGCGGGCGGTATCGCAGGTTTTACCGACAATCTCGAACACGAATTGCAATATATCGTCGTTCAAGCCAAGTTTACGGACTCGAACGCCACGAGAGTGGGCGGCCTTATCGGCGAAATGACAAGCGGCGCGATTAACGGTTGCGTGGTCGTGAGCGCAATGGCGGCAGGCGAGAGAATATCCTTTGACACGGACAACTTCCAAGGCACGGAATACGTCGGCGGTCTCGTGGGTAAAACCGAAAACGCGACCATAAAAGACAGTATCGCGACGGGATTCAACCTTCAAAGCACGTCTATCACCAAAGGCGGCGTGCTCGGCGGCGGTACGAACCCGACAATCGAGGCAAGTTGGACGTTCTACATCGCAAACGAGGGCGCGACTTACTCAACAATCAGCGCAAACGAATACGGCAAATATATCCTCGTGGACAAGGACACCATAACGTCAAACGGCTCGTCTTATCCGTCGTTTGAAAAACTTTGCGCTTTTGCAGGCATTGCAAACACGTTGCAAAACGGCGTTGTAGGCATACTCGAATTTGCCCTCAACGTTCCGTCTGCAACGTATAACGCAAATTGGGGCGGGGCGCAACTCGCATTTTACGACGCGAGCGGAAGCGACAAAATTACAACCAACTTTGGCGCAACGGAAAACAATTCCGTAGGTGCAATCAAAGATTTTGTGAACGTCAACAACGTTGTGACAGTCAAACTCGATATGGAAACGGGCACGAGTATGCAAGTGTGCATAGTCCCGATAGAGTTTGTCAACGTAAAAAAATGGACGACTTCTAACGATTTGTACGCAAGCACAAACTCGCGAAAATGGCAACTCAATATCGAAAATTCATACAAACAACCGTCTTCTTCTTCGAGATATGTCGTTTACGTCACAAACAATAACGAGGGAACGCTGAGCAGCAATAAAGAACGTCTTTATGACGATGACGGCAACGTGCGTTACATTCAAGCCAGCGTTTTCTACAACTGGCAAGACAAAGACGGCAATGAATTTTACGTTCTTATCGGAAACGGTGACAATAGCAACTTTGTAGGTAGTTATGACAAAGAATTGACACCCGGCAGTAAGGGAAATCCGTTCACGATAAGCAATCAGAAAGAGTGGAACGATTTTGCGCACAGCGTGTACAGCGGAACGAGTTATAGCGGTCAATACGTCAAGTTGCTCACCGACGAAATCGTTATCGACAACAGCGCGCACTACGGCACGGCAAGCAGTACGAAAAAACTCGATTTCGGCACGGCGGTAACGAGTACGCCTGCAAACGGTACGGCCGCGGGAAGCAACATCGGCTACAACTTTGCGGGCGATATAAGCAAGGACAGCAACGAGCATAACTTCCAAGGCGTGTTCGACGGAAACGGACACTATATAACCGTAAACTATAACAGCGGCGGATACCATCGCGTCAGCGTGTTCCCGAACGCCGCAAACGCAGAGTTCAGAAACCTTACGATAAAAGGTTCGATTATGGCGGCAAGCCAAATGACGGGCGCGGACGGTATAGCAAATTCCGCCGCATACGACATTGCCGCATTCGTCGCAAAACCGTTCGGCAGTCTCGAATTTTACAACTGCACCAACGAAGCGGACATCATAGGCTTGCGTAACGTTGCTGGTATCGTCGGTTACAACTCGGGCGGACACGGAATCAAACTCGAAGCGTGCGTAAACACGGGCAACATCACGTCGTTGCAAGGTATGTACACCGTCAGCGGCGGATTTAAGGATACCTACAAATATAACGACAACCTCGCCGACACGGGCGTCGGTGTAAACAACATCAGTTTCACGTTCGGCACGGGCGGTATCATCGGCTCTTACGTCGGCACGATAACGATTGAAAGTTGCCGCAACGCAGGCGAAATCATAGGCGGCAACAACGTCGGCGGCATTATCGGACGTCACGAAGGTTCGTCGAGTTCGACGGCAACGCTCACTATAAACAACTGCGCAAATACGGGCAACGTCCTTTCCAACTCGGGTTACTGGGGCGAGGACGAAGGCGGCGTAGAGGGCGCAAATTCCGAAGGCGTAAGACAACACGTTTTCGGCTATGCGGGCGGACTCGTGGGTATCACGGGACAACATTCAATCCTCAGAATGTACGCTTCCTACAACACGGGCGACGTCACGACCTACTCGAACATCGTCGGCGGACTCGTCGGCGGCGTAGGCGCGTTGTATCAACCGTCGGGCAAAAACACAGTCAAGACGGGCGGTAGGTCTATCATCGCATACTGCTACAACACGGGCACGATAAAAGCGGGCGGCACATTCCCCAAAACGACCCAAGCGTACGGCGGCGGTCGTGAAAACTTCGGCGGCACGGTGTCGGGCGGTTTCGTCGGAATTGCGGGCGATATTCAAATTTCGCAAGGCTACAATGCGGGCGACGTGTGGAATTACGGACATATATCCTATCAATTCTCGTGGCAGGTGCGTGCGGGCGGTATCGTCGGACAATCCGAACCCGTGACCGAAAGCGGACATACGGGATACGTCCTTTTCGACAACCTCTATAACGTCGGAACGATTTTCGTGCGCCCGATAGACTATGAAATCATATTCGGTTACACGGTCAAAAACAATTTGCGTTACGGCGCGGCAATATCGGGTTACTGCGACGTTTCGGACAAATCCGACAGAATCAAAGCGTCCGATTGCTATTCGATAAACAACTGTATTTCGTCTCGTTGCGCAGTTTTGAACGGCAAGGAATATTCCTATTACAAGAACGGTCAAAACAGTTGGAATCCCGAATTTAGAGACCAGTGGTATCAAAACTCGGGCGTCGGCGGTATCGGTGAAACGAAGGTCAATCTTCTTGAAACGGGTCGAGTTTACAACACCTACGACTCGTTGACCGCCGCAATGGACGAAAACAGCAAGTTGAGAATGACGGGTTCTAACTTCGCTTTCGACCAGTCCACAACCGCGCTTACGCTCAATTACGGCTCGGTCGGCAATTACACGTCAATCAAAGAGCAAATTATAGGCGCGGACGCAAGCATTTCGGACAATGCCGTCAGCAACCTTTCGACGATAGGCTGGAAGAAATTCCCCGACAGTTGGTTGTACGTTTACGGTTGCTTGCCGCAACTTTCTATGTTCGCACTCGACACGCAAAACGGTTTGAGTATGCGTTCGGTCGGCTACGGTAAAGACGACTACGGCGTATACAACGACGAAGGCGTTGCGGCGGGTTCGGAACAATATCCGTATATAATAAAAGACGGCGTTGACCTTATGGGTATGCAGGCTCTCGTCGACGCGGGATTGTCTTTTGAGGGCAAGTATATCGAAATCGCAAACGGTTCAAACAACCTCGAAGGCATTGCTTCGACGAGAATCGAACTCGCAACTTACGACGGTACGAATACCGCCGCAGTCAACGACGATAGCAACACTATGTACAAAGCCGTAGACCAAAACGGCGATTACAAAGTCGGCAAGAGTTATCACTTGCTCTTGCAAGGCGCAATATTCAACAAGGCGTACAATCAAGGTCAAAATCCGACGTACGTCGGCACGGACTACGCTTACTGGGCGTGGAATACTTACTACTATAACGGCGAAACCCTCTCGAACGTATGGGAATCGGGAAGTCCGAATCCGAATAAATGGGATTCTTACGGCAGTATGCGCCACTACGGCGTGTTCTCGCTGCAAAACTTCATTCCTATGGGCAGAGGAAACAGCGTATTCAAGGGCAATTTCAGCGGTAAACAAGCAAACGGCGAAATGACCTATATCGACAACGTGCGCATTTCGACGGGCAAATACAACAATTCCTCGAACGTCACGTGCGGAAGCGAATACGGCGGTTTGTTCTCTAAAGTCGAAAACGCTTACATAGGCTACATCGCGATAGGCGGCAACAGCAAGATTTTGTCTTTCGCAAAGGAAAACGATATTTCCGCAACGGGCGGTATCGTCGGCTTGTCGCTCGGCTCGTCGGTTATCGACAACTGCGGCGTGAGCGATTCCGCGACTATCGGCGCATACGGCGTTTCAAAAACCAATCAATACGTCGAAAACGAAAGCATTGCAAACAACAAAAAGTATGCAAAAGATACCTATGCGGGCGGTATAGTCGGTTTGGCGGACACGAAGCACGGCAATTCGTACAGCGCGGGTATTACGGCGATAATCCGCAACTGCAACGTTTCCACGACGGGCAATATCGAGAGCGCAAAAGATTATATCGGCGGCATACTCGGTTACGTCGAGGGTTCGAGCAATGCGGAAGGCAAAGGCAACAGCGTTCGCATTGAAAATTGCAACGTGCAAAACGCAGTCATTCAAGCGGCGGACAGCGCAACTACGTCGAGTTATATCGGCGGCGTGTTCGGATTCGGTTCGCAATACGTTTCCGCATTCGTCACTGGTTGCTCGGTGGGCGTAGGCGGCAAGGTTACGATTAAAGGCGAACACAGCCTCGGCGGCATTGCGGGCGGTATGTCCAACGCACAAGGCGGTTATATCGATTCTTGCACGGTCGGCGGCGGCACGAGCATAACGCGTATAGACCAAGGCGGCGACAAACAAGTTGTCGAAAGCGCGAATCACGGCACTGCAATCGGCGGTCTCGTCGGATTTACGCAAAACTCGACGGACACGGTCAGCCCGCTCACCACGACGTTCAGCGGCACGTCCTCGTTCGCAGGTACGATTACTGTGGGCGTTGCGGCTACCAACCAATCGGCTGATTCCGACGCGGCAATAAGCTGTATCGGCGGTATCGTGGGCGATATGGGCAGCGGCGCAAACTTCGCTTCCGGCTCGGACGTCACCGTCCGCGGTACGATTTCCATTCCGCTTGCGGCGGCAAACGTCGGCGGCGTTGCGGGTCGTACGAACACCGCTACGTTCATAGGCAAGTTCGACGTCAGCCCGAATATGAGCACCGCTAACACCGAAAACGTCGGCGGCTTCATCGGCAAGAATATCGGCACTGTATATATCCTCGCCGACAACACCGACAAACTCGTCGACGGCAACCTTAAAGGCACGCAAATTTCAATCGGCGGCACAATCGTCGGCACGAACGAAGTTGGCGGCTTTATCGGCGTAAACAACTCGCAAAGCACCCTCAATATCGGCTCTAACGTCGCAAACGCAAAGCCGTATAGGTCGGGTACGCTCAACATCACGATTTCCGCAACCGTTACGGGTTCGGGCGAGAACGTCGGCGGTATCGTCGGCAAGAACGAGGGCGCAAGTTCTCTCGGCGCAACCGACTACGCAACCGTGGACATCGTAAAGGGCGTTATTCTGCAAAAGGGCGACATAGAAGGTCAAAAATACGTCGGCGGCATTATCGGTCTCAACCAAGGCTTGCTCACGACGGGCGGCGGCGAGGCAGACACCGCGATTGGCGGCGCAACGCTCTCGAACGCGCAAATAAATTCAATCAAAAATCTTTCCATAACCAACGAAGGCAACGTCAAGGGCGGCGCATTGAACGGCACGGCCTACGAAAACGGCGACTACGTGGGCGGCGTTATCGGTTTGCTCGATTCGCCCGACACGCTCAAAGTCACCGACGAGGGCAAGGGCGCAATCGCGGGTACGTTCACCAACGGCGGCAAGGTCGAGGGCGGCAGATTCGTCGGCGGCTCGATAGGCTTCGTCGGCAAAAACGTCACGATTACCGCAAAAGATACCGACACGCTGTTCGTCAACAGCGGCGAGGTTACGGCGCACGGCTACTTCGCAGGCGGTTCTATCGGCGCGCTCGTTGGCACAATCGAGGGCGTAAGCACCGAATATATGGTCAACTTCGAGAACGAAGGCAACGTCAACGCGACAGGTTTCGTTGGCGGCTCTATCGGCGTGCTTGCAGGTCCGGTTAAATTCGCGCAATTCGTCAACAAATCGAACGGCTTGACGATGGAAGCGGTCAACGCGGTCGGCGGCTCGGTCGGCTACATCGGCTTGTCTTCTACGCTCAAAACCGTGCTCGATACGCTCGGAATCACGCTTGAAAGCGATTACGTTCAAATCGTCAACACGCACTTCGAGGCAAAAGGCAATCTCACCGTCAACGCAAATCAAACCGCAATAGACGAAGCAAAAGGCAACGCTTCCGACTCGTCTACGGGTTGGGGTGGCGTAGGCGGCGCAATCGGCGTTATCGGCGCAAGCGTTGCAAAGTGGGGTTCGAGCGATAAGGAAAGAAACACCTACTACGCAAACGGCAACGTCGTTGCGAGCGGCATAAACAACGTCGGCGGTATCGTCGGTTTGGTCAACGCAAACGACATCACCATAAGCAATATGCTCGCGTACGGCACGACCGTCAAGGGCGGCGCAAACGTCGGCGGTATCGTCGGCGCAACGACGGGCGCAGGCACGGTTATCAAGTCGGCATACGCGGTCGAGGGTACGTTTGAAGGCTCGGAAATGGTGGGCGGCATTATCGGTCGCACCAAGTCCGACACCGACGCGAAATCTTCCTACTGGGTCAAAGGCTATCCCAACGCAACCCTCGCGGGTACGGACGTAGGCAAACTGCAAACGGACCTCGGCAAGTTTGAAACCATAGTCGAGTACGTCGGCAGTCAACCCGTCGTGTTCACAGAAGAATTCTGCACGATGTACACGCCAAAGACCTATTACGACGACTACACCGGCACGCATAAATACGACGGAAAGACCATAACCGCCGTAACCGACGCCAATATGACGTGGGAACAATACTTCGCCTCGAGCCTCGGCATTGCAAACGCGGAAAAGAAGAACGGCGCGTGGGTCAAACCCATTGCGGGCGCAAAGTCGTACACGACGGGCGCAAGCGACACGGGCTGGTACTTCGTTTACGCAACCGATACCACGATAGGCACTATCAGCGCGGAACATTCCGTCAACGCAAACGAATCCTACTGGAAACGCATTGCCGACGCGTACACCGCAAGCGAGCGCGAAGCGGGCGACGATACGAAGGCTCTCACCGCTTCCGAAATAGTTTTGGGCGATAACGGTCAACCTCAAAAATCCACGCTTTACGCAACCGCGACTTCCGCGGGCGAAAACAGCGGATATTATCTGTATATGGCAACGTCGGGCAACTCTCGTCCGAGCGCAACGTATTCGGACGGCTTGTTCTTTATCAAAACCCTCACCGCAAACGAAGACGCGCTCGCGGAAAACGTCGCCGTGTACTATCGCACCATTTCGAGAGGCAAATCTCTCACTTACAACGGCTACGCGCGTTTCGCGCCCGTCGGAATCACCGCTTCGGAAGGCGACGAAGTTCCGTTCGTCGAAAATCCGACGACGGGTACGCCCGACACGTACTGCTATTCGTCGGATACGTCGGCGGACAGCACGAAGACCGACCCCAACGAAGCGGGCAAGCCTTACAAGTCCAAAGTCAAGATTTACTACTTTGACAGCGAAGGCACGCCTCACGTAGTCGGCGGCGTAGAAATCGATTGGGAAATCAAAAAGCGCGATCTCGAAGCCTCGTTCTCGGACAGCGGCGAGAGAGTTTACGGCGTTGACAGAGCAGAGTCTAGCGACGGCACGGCCAAACACGACGTTACGCTTAAAATATCAAATATCGCGCCGAACAAAGGCTCTGATTTGAGTTTGATAATAACGATTAGGGACAAAGACAACAACGCAACTACGTTTACACTCAGCAAAAATTCTATGACGCCCGAAGCAATAAACGGCATATCCATTGTCGGCGCAGGTATAACCAACTTGTGCGAAAACAAGTGGGATGTAAACGATTCGCTGTACAACGTCACAGAGCCGAGTGAAAAACAAACCTACGAGTTCTCTTGTGCTATCGACTTCCAGAACGCAAAGGAATACACCATAGAAATTTCGCTTTCGAACGCTTCGACTGCGCTGTACAATCTTACGGGCGATACGACCAAAGGATTCAACGTTAAACCTGCAACGTTGACGATAAGCGGCAACGGAACGGATTCCGTTATGTTTGACAACAAAACGCACGGTTACGGTTGGACTATATCGGGACTTGTCAATAAAGCGGGATATAGTGACACTATAGCGGTGCTTGCGGCGTTCTCGCCTAAGGCTTGCGCAAAACTCGAAGGCGAAACGAATCCGTATGAAGTCGATTTATATTCCAGTTCCACAGCGTTGAAAACAGGAAATATAGCACTCGACTCATTGGCAGGCGTGTCGCTCACAATAAACGGAAATCCGCCTTCAATCGACCTCACGGGTGCAAAGAAAGCCGGTTCGTATTATCTTACCTTCGCAACGCTTACGGCAGGAAACTATACGCTCAATCTCGAAGGCAGTACGACTGCGAAACAGTCGAAGAAACTTGCAATCTCAACCAATTCGCTAACGTTTGAATGGCAAGGTGCAGGTGGAAGCCACACTTACGATAAAGAAACGACTGGCGTTATAACGTTGACGATAAAAGCGGCAAAAGAAATCAGCGATTTTGCAAACTTTGTGAACAAGTATTTCACAATGTCTATGTCCGGTACGGGTAGCACTGTCAGTGCCGTCACGTCTTCAAACAATACGACTGCAACCGTTAAGTTTACGACGGGCGTAAATGCATTGAAGTATTATCAGGCAAAAGTCACGTTGAATAAAAACGAAACCGACTTTATCGAAGATAACAAGGGCAGTTGTTCATATCCGTCCGCGCTTTCAAACGGCGGTTCTATAATAAAGAATTACGAGATACTTCGTCGCTCGTTGTCGTTTGAGTTCTCGACGAGCAACGGCACGTATAATGCGCAAAATCAAGGCTGGAACGGCGTTAGAACAAAAGCAAAAGCAAACGACGGAACGGGGCTTATAAGCGGTGACAGCGTAAAAGTCGGTATTGTTATTACGAGAAACGATTCTGCTTTCAAATCTGCGGCGAACATATCCGTGTCTACGTCGTATGTCACAGGCGGCTTGTCAACAATCGCGTGGGGTAATTATGTCGTAACGGTAACGCTCGATGAAAGCCAAAGCAAAAACTATACGGTTTCAAGCAGCGCGACGACAACGGCTTCGTGGAAAATCAATAAGTATTCGTTGTCGCTTAAAGGTCTTGAAGGCGGGAAAAAGACTTATGACGGTACGGCTGTCACGCCAAAACTTTCAATCAACAATCAAGATATAACTGACGGCAAGTATAATTATTACGGTGACGCGATTTCAATCACGTATTCAGTGCTCGATGCTGAAAACAAATCGCACGATTCGCTTGTAAACGTAGGTGTATATAACATTTCAATAGGTGGAAGCGGAAGCAATGCGATTTCCGTTATTCCCAAACAGCGTGACGGTATCGATACAGCCGACAATTATGCTATAGATTCGTCGGAAAGCGGATCTACGACTTACACGATAGAACCCAGACAAATCAAACTCACTTGGCAAGAAATCGCGTCCTTCGTGTTCAGCAATGCGGCGCAAGGCTTGATAGTCACGGGCGTTGAGGGTATCGACGGCAACGGAAGCCTCGCAATCGTAAACGGTTCGAGCACGATAGACGGCGTGAATATCAAGGGATATGCAGGAAACGACGTCATCGAAATCACCATATCTGGCGCGGCAACTCACGTTGCGGACGGCAAGAAGTTTATGACTGCGGTCATAAGCAAAGTGACGGGAACGAATGCCGACGGCTCGGATTCCAATTTCAAAAACTACGAAATCGTCGAAGGTATAACGAGCGGCGAGTTCGAGATAACGCCGTCCGTCGTGTCCGTGCGCTTTACGGCTACGAACGCAACGCTCGAAAAGGTGTACGACGGCAACAACAGAGTGACGGCACAAATTCTCGACAGTTACTTCACGTTGAGCGCAACGGGACACGTTCCTACGAAATTCCCGTTCACAATCAGCGGAACGTACGACGACGAAAACGTGCTTTACGATTCGAGCAACAACGTTATAAGAGGCAAAGAGGTCACGTTCTCGTATACGTTTGCCGACCCGACGAACGTCGGCGACTACGCTTTGGGAAGCGTCGATACGGCGGCGTACAACGTCGGAAAGATTACGCCGAAACACATTCAAGTTTTCCTCGACAAACTGCGCTCTAACAAGGCGACGAGGACGTACACTGACGATACGACCTACGGCGGCAGCGGCGTAAGCGGCAACGGCACGACGAAACCATATCGCGCGGGCGAAGGCTTCAGAGTAAGCGGCGTTTTGACGGGCGACGTAGTGACCGTCTTCGCAAATTACGCCGAATCCGACAACTTGCGCAACACCTCTACGAACGGCGGCTTCGACTTTGCAAAATACGTCAACGACGTATACAAAGACTCGGACGGCACGTTCAAGAAAGCAACTTCGGGTTCGTATCTCAAGAAACTCGTGTTCGAGATGAACGGCGCGGACGCAGGCAACTATACGTTCAACGTATATCATTCGAGCGACGGCGCATACAGCGATACGGACGGCAACTTTGCGACTAAAGTCACCGTGTACGACAGCAGAGAAAGCGACCAAAACCGCAAGAATAAGAGCGGCTCGCCGCAAATCCAAATCGAAATAACCGTCAAATCCGTCAAAGTGGAATACTCGAACACCGCTCAAAGTTACGCCAACGACGACAACACCTACAACACCGACTGGGCGCGCGTCGAGGGTACCAACAAGGAAACGGACAAGGCGGGCGCGGACATCATCGTCACCAACGGCTGGATGTACGATGACGGCAAAGACCGCCCGATAGATTCCACCGACAAAAAGAGAGAATACCACGGCTACACGGTCATTCAGGGTAGGTCGGGCAATTCCCGACTCGGTGCGTCCGTGTCTACGACCAACGGTATGAATCTCAACTATCGTTTGAGCAATCAGCCGACTCTTACCATCGCGTACTTCGTGTCCACAGAGAGCAACGAATACAAGATAACTTCGCTTGCGCGTTTGCTCATTGCGTCCTTCTACTACACGGCGCATCAGAACCCGCAAAACCTCGATATGATCAAGATCGTATCGTCGGGTTACGCGTGGGTCAAGGTCGTTAGCGTGGGCGAGGACGGCGCATACGTCGGCGATTACAAGAAGCCCGACAATTCGCCTATCAAGGATTCTACCGCAACCACTTGGGACGAGTATCTTGCAGAATTGCAAGCGGCGGATTACGCGGTGTTCTTCGACACCGAAAAGAACGAATGGGGCTACTATAGTTCCAACGAATCCACGCAAAACGACATTCCGTTGAAGTTCGTGCAAACGAAAGACATAACGGGTACGTTCACGGCGCAAGACGTCGAAATACTCAACGCGTTCTTCACGACCTCGTCCGTAGACGACAACGGCAACGTTACGCAAAAGCAGTATAACTGGAACGGAACTAACAAGGACTTCCTCACGAACGTACTCAAAGCGAGAGTGGGCGCAAACGTGACGATAGACGGCAGTCTGTTCGTATCGACGGCAACGTCGAAAGTGAACGGAAGCGACGTGTTGACGGGCTTTGACGGCACTTACGACGGCAACGGCTACGTCATCGAATATCTCAATATTATGGGCTACGGCAAAGCAAACGTCGGCTTGTTCGACGTGATAGGCGAAAGCGGTATCGTAAAGAACGTGCATTTGAGAAACGTCACTATCAACGCAAATCAAGGCAACGTAGGCGCAATCGCCGGTAGCGTTTACGAATCGAAAACCACCGAAACGAGCGTAAAGAACGTGTCCGTACACGGCGCAATCAACGCAAGCGGCGGCACGGTGGGCGGTCTGTTCGGCACGAGCGCGAGAGATATTGAAAACGCAATCGTTCTCGGCACGATAACCTCTCAAAACGCAACCGTCGGCGGCGTTGTCGGCACGACGAGCGCAAGCGTAAAGAACGTCGTTTCCCTTGTGCAAATCACCGCATACGGCGGCACGACAAAAGCGTTTACGACTTCGGGCGCAACGATTGAAGATTCCTATCATATGACTAACGCCGTATGGCAAAAGGGAAGCGGATTCGACAACGTTTCGGGCAAGTCCAAGACGTTCAACGAGTTGATGTCGGGTTCTGTTTCGGGTTACGGCACGCAAAACAAGTATTACTACACGGGTACGGTCGCGCCGACCAAAGGCGAGTTTGACGTTCTCGACGACGTGCAGATTACCGAACTTTCGGCAATAGGCTCGCAAAACGAAGAAAACGAAAAGCAGAGTATGCGCCTCAAAGATGTAGTTTCCGTATATCTAATGATGTATTCTTTGTCAAAGACGACGGGAACGCTCACGAGCGACGGCAAGAGTTTCAACGTAAACGCATACGCGATTAGTTCGTCGAGTTGGCTCGTAGGCACGGCGGACGGCACGCAAAGCAATCCGATTGCAATCGCAAACAAGCAAAACGTATCGCTTTTAAGACAACTTCCGTTTGCGACGTTCACGCTCAAGACCAATATCGCGCTCGACATTGCAAGCACGTTTGCAGGCGCGTTCTTCGGAACGGTTACGAGCGCGACGGATAGCGCGGGCAATTCGTTCGGATACAAGATAACTTGCGACAAGGATATGTTCGAGGCGTACGCCGAAAGCAATCCGAGTTGGATAGAAGTCGCATAATCGCAACGCAAATCGCAATCGGACGGCAAAAAAAGCCGTCCGTGAGCGAGAAAAACGAGCGAAAAAAAGCAATTCGCTCGAAAATCCGAAGAATTGCGAAAATATCACAAAATCGTGATTCTAACCGCACGTTTTCAAAAAGTTGAAATATCGTGCAAAAAAAATCGACGAAAAATCAAATAAAACACCTTGCTCGATTGTAGTTTATATATAAATATATAAAAATCCGCAAGGCACGAGCAAAAGAAACAAGGATAAACTATGCAAGCAAGCAAAAGCAAAAACTTCAAAATCGTAATGTCAGTTATGATTCCGCTTTTGATAATCGTGACCACCGTCGTTATGGTGGGCGCGTCTTTTGCGTGGTTTTCCAACGCCGACAAAGTCACCGTTGCTGAAATAACGATGTCTACGGCGGATTCTTACAGAATCGATTTTACTCGTCAGCCTTTGTCCACCGACGGTAAGTTGCTGTTTGACAATATGCAGTACGTCGGACAGACCGCATTTTGCGCAAGCGGCGCAAACGCGGGCAAACTTATGACCAAAGCGGTTGCGGCGGGCAACGCCGTTGACACGAGCGACCGCGCGTATTATTTCATCAACACGGTTGCGCTCGACACGCAAGGCAAGACGTTCGATATGAGTATGGCGTTCGACGGCGTGAAGATAGTGAAGTACAAGCGCAACGCCGACGGCTCGATTACCAAAGACGAAAACGAGGAAAACGTCGTTGAAAAAACCAACAAAATCTACGCCGCTACGGGTTCTAACGTATCGCCGGTGAGCGACATTCCGTTCGCGTTCACGTGGTTTTTCAAAGTGCACGACGAAACCGCGGACGGCGTCGTAAGAAACTATCAGACCTACGACATCGACGAGGAAATGCAAGGACAACGACTCTTGCAACTCGAACCGCAAAAGAACGAGGTTTGGTACACGCCGTACGGCAAACTCACGTTCGGCGACGACAATCTCGTTGCGCGCGTAAACGACGACGATTCAATCGACGCCGCGAGCATAAAGGACGTTGACAAGCGCGTTATCAACGACTTCGGCACGAACGGCATAGGCAACGCCACGTCGCAATTATTCGATTTCTATATCGTTTTCGCGCCCGAAAAACTGTTCTGGATGCAGTTTTTCAAGAGCGATAGGGACAAATACACCGCAAACGATATTTACAAAACCACGACGGACGGCGTAACGACGGATTACACCAAAAAGATTTTTGAGGAATTGTCCAATCAGATGTACTATTCGCATATGGATTATTCGGGTTCTACGTTTGAATTTTCGGCGGTACTCAACGTAACGAACGTACACGAGGAGGCGCAAGGATAATGAACAAGACCAAACGCACTCTAATCGTATCGTCCGTAGTTATGGCACTCATATTCGTCGTCACGATAGTCAGCGTGACCGCCGCGTGGTTTACTAACGTTGCGGACAGCAACGAGGACGGATTCACCACCGATTCCGCGCTTTTGCAAGAGAGCGCAAGCATATCCATCGACGAGAACGCCGCAAGCGACTACGGCACTTCGGTTTGGCCCGCCGTGGCAACGCCGGGATACCTTTCAAAAGGCAACGCCGCGCCGTACGGTACGGATTTGAAGCAGAAGCAGACGAGCAAAATCGACGTCGCGGCAAAATGCGCCGTGCTGTATTTTCCGATAACGTTCGTCGGCTCGTCGGACGCGGGGTATAGCGACGGAAGAAAATCGCTTATGCTCAGCGTGCTTTCGGCTCACCTCGACAACGACGCCGAAAATAAAGATTATCTTTCCGATTTCAACGTCGAAATGGAACTCGTCACCTTAAAAGAGGACGGTGAGTCCAAAACCAGCGAAACCATAATGCCGACTGCGCCGAGCGATTTTTCGGGCAATCCGAGCGCGATATATTACAATCAACCGTTCAAAGACGCCGAACGTAAATTGCCGAGTTACAAACTCTATATGCTCGTAATCCCCGGCGAAACCTACTATGTCAAAGCAACCATTTATTTCAATCGTATCGACGAGGAATGTAGCGAGAAACTTATTTACCTCGCCAATACGCAAAAGAATATCACGTTCCAGTTTGAAATCAAGGACAACGTTGCGCAAGGCGTGAATATCAGAGAAGGGAATATGCCCGTATGACGTCACTTCGCAAAAACAAAATCGCGATGATAGTCGCAATAATAGTGCTTTTTGCAGTCGCAGTTTCGGCGATGGGCGTTTCCTATGCCGTTTGGATTTCCCCCGACGGTCCGATAGGCGGCGGCTCGTCCAAAGCGTCCCCGTCCGTTACGCCCGACTCGAACAACGTCTGGGCAAAGTATTTCAATTATAAGGAAATAACGGTCGAGGGGTTGGACGGCAAATACGTCGAAATATCCACGTTCTACACCGACGGCGAAAACGCACAAGGACTCAATTTGTCCGATTTGTATATTCCCGAGGTCATTTGGGTGGAAAAGGGCAGCGGCAAAGTGCTTGCAACGCTGGACGGCGTAAGCGAAAACGCGTACGAAACCTACAATGTTTACCGCATTACCAACAGCATATTCGCGGATTCGTCCCTCAAAAGTTTGCCCGTAACTATCCATATTCCTGCAAGCGTATGCGAAATCGACGCCGCCGCTTTTGCAGGTCTGCCCAATCTTCAATCCGTGTATTTTGAAAACAGAATGCCGTGTACGTTAGGGGCGTATGCGTTTGCAGGTTGCTCAAATCTCGAATACGTCTACGACGTCAGAAACGGCGGCGTAACGCCCGACGACACCTCTTTCGTCGGCACAAAAATCACCGTCACCGACGGTCAAATTCAGTTTGCGTAAAAATAAATTGCAAAACGTCGCAAGTTTTTTAGCAAATTTAACGGCAATGTTTGACACAATCGCAAACTCTTGCTATACTGAAAAGGCTTGATAGTGAAAAGAATTGCTTGAAGTGATACGAAAGCGTATTAAACGTAGGCATACGAGCGTGTCTTGCTTGATAGCGAAGCGTCAAACCGTTTGGACAGAAAACGGTTTCAAAAACAAAAGAAACGATTTGCTTTGATTTTATATGGAAGCGTATCGAAGCGGTCATAACGAGGCGGTCTTGAAAACCGTTTGGGTGCAAGCCCACGGGGGTTCGAATCCCTCCGCTTCCGCCAAAAATATGCTGATGTGGCTCAGGTGGTAGAGCACATCCTTGGTAAGGATGAGGTCACCAGTTCAAGTCTGGTCATCAGCTCCAAATCCGTGAACGAAATTCGTTCACGGATTTTTTATATCTTCGTGTACGAAGATATAAAAGCGCGGCTTTCAACCGCGCGGCGCGCTCGTCGTCATCGCACAGCGATTGAGAATACTTTGTGCTCTCATCGCCTTTGCTTGCCGTCATCAGTCACATTACCGCAATTTTTCGTGGTTTGGTAGTCCGAAAATGGCGTTTTTCTTTACCTTTTTTACCCAAAACGACACTCGCAATTACCGCTTTTTGCACGTTTATTGCAGAATCGTGTGTCAAAATGGTGTCAAAATGGTGTCAAAAAGTGTGTCAAAAAATCACAAAAATCGTAATAGGTTTACTTACTGCTTTAATATCGACCGTTGCGCATATTTGCATATCAGAGTTCTCGTATTCGTGTATGCGCAAATATACATATGTCTAAAAAAGTTGCAATCAAGTGTTTACGAGTCGAAATTCGTGTGCTATAATGTCAATATTATAAATTTTATATTGTGATAAGGTGAAAAATGAAAATCAAATTGAACGAATTTTTCAGACGTGACGTTGACGGCGTTGACGTGTTGCTTACGGATTCCCCCGAAGTCAAAGCGCAAGTGAAAAAGCACAAAAAAAACGTGAAAGACGCAATCGTATGGTCGATTGTGGGTACGCTTTTGTTCGTGTTGGTGCTCAACGTCGTGATTTTGCCGCTTACGGGCAAGTGCGCGCGCGTCGAACACGTCACCGATTACGTCGGCGACAATCAATATATCGCTTTCCACAAGCCCGAAGGCTTGATGCTTTCCGCTCACCGCGCGGGCGGCGTTCTCGAACCCGAAGAAACGATGGCGGCGTTCAAGCAATGTATGGAAGAAGCGCAAAGAGAGAATTACAAAGTCGATATTCTCGAATTTGACTTGCACCTCACAAAAGACGACGTACTCGTGCTTATGCACGACCACGAAATCGACCGTACGTCAAACGGCACGGGCAAGATTTGCGATATGACTCTTGCCGAACTCAAAACCTACAATTTCGGTTACAACTTCCAAACCGAAGACGGCGTATACAAATATCGCGACAAGTTCGACGCAGAACTCGAAAACGTGCGTATCGTCACGCTCAAAGAAGTGTTGGATTACGTCGAAAAGGTCGCTCGCCCCGACAAATCTATGAATTACGTCATCGAAATCAAGGACGGCGACGACGTTGGCAGACGCGCTATGAACAAACTCTACCGTATGATGGTGGAATACGACATCGTTGACCGCACGGCGTTCGGCACTTTCCACGGCGAAATCAGCAAGTACGTAGACGAGTGCAACGCTTTGGGCGTATTCGAGCAAGAAGTGGTGCGCTCTGCGGGTATAACCGAAGTGCTCGATTTCTATTTCGCATTCCTTTACGGCAATACGAACGCAAAATTCAATTTCAAGGTTTTGCAAATTCCGATGGGCTTCAACGGTTTCTTTGATTTGTCCACGAAAGAGTTTATCGACTTTGCGCACAGTATGGGTATTGCGGTGCAGTACTGGACGATAAACGACCCCGACGACGTTGCCAAACTTCAAGCCAACGGCGCGGACTGCATAATGACGGACAACCCGAAAATGGCATACGAAGTTCTGCACAGAAACGACAAATAAGTTTGCAAATAAACTCGGTTTTTAAGAAACGTAATTTTGTAGAAACGACAAATTTCGGAAAAAATAAACGATAATTAGTTTTCAAAAGCAAACGATTTTCAAAACGGATTATAAAAAAGGCACTCTTTCGAGTGCCTTTTTCAATTTGTCGAGCGATTATTTCTTTTCGTTCTTTTCTTCCTTTTCTTTGCCGAAGCCTTTGAGGAATCTGCGGAAGCCGCCTTTTCTGCCGTTGAGCATATCCACGAGTCCGTCAAGCGAACGCTTGGATATGATGCCCATCGACCACGCCGCTATCGTGCGGTAGGGCATATCTTTGACGGAATTGGTGAGCATTTCGGGGTTCTCGGACGAGAGCGCGACGAGGTTGATGACGCCCACGCAGAGATTGTACATAAACTTGCCGAATGGCGAAACTCTGCATTGACCGATCGTGTTGTTTGCAAGCAATTCGCCTTTTTCGTAAGGTCTGTTTTCAATCATCTTTGCGCCGTAGAGTGCCTCGAATTGCGCGACGGGGATTTCGGTTGCGTTTGCGATGTCGTAGTAGCAAGGCGCAACTGCTTTGTAGTCGGGGATAGGTGCGTCGGGATTCTTGGACGTCACGTTTACGATGCCTTCGAGTTTGATGTCGCGAGAGGATGCGCCAACCAAAATCTTGAAGTCGCCGCTTTCGACGTGCCAGTCTTTGATTGCGACGTTGTAGTATGCGAATGCTCTTGAATCGAGAGTGATTTCGACATCCTTTTCTTCACCCGGTTGCAAGAACACTTTTTTGAAGCCTTTGAGTTCTTTTGCGGGGCGATAGAGAGTGCTTTCGACGTCCGAAACGTAGAGTTGCGCGATTTCCGCACCCGCGACCTTGCCGACGTTCTTGACGGTGAAAGTGACGGTGAGCGGGTCGCCTTCGTTGATTGCGTTTGCGCTTATGCGAAGATTCGAGTACTCGAATTGCGTGTAGGAAAGACCGTAGCCGAAGGGATATTTGACTCTCTTTTTCGCGCTGTCGTAATAGCGATAGCCGACGTAAATGCCTTCGCGGTATTCAACCGTTCTCGGTCCCATACGGAAGTATTTAGAGCCGAGATAATCGTCTTCGTGGACGGGGAAGGTTTCTGCGAGTTTGCCCGACGGATTGACCTTGCCGTAGAGAAGGTTGTACGCCGCTTCGCCGCCTGCCTGACCGCCGAGATAGAGGTTGAGAATACCTTTTACGCTCTTGTCCCAGTCGCCGATTTCGACGGGCGAACCGCAAGAAAGCACGACGACGACGTTTTTGTTGACTTTCAAAATTTCGTTGATGAGCGTGACGTGCGAGGACGGCATTTTGATGTGGTGGCGGTCGTAGCCTTCCGATTCAAACGCGTCTGTAAGACCGATGAACAAAAGCACGACGTCTTTGCCTTTTGCGGCTTTTACCGCCTTGTTTATGAGGCTCTTTTTGTAGCCTTCGCCTTTGAGAACGTAGCCGTCTGCGTACTCGTAGGGTTGACCCGCTTTGTCGAGTGCGTCGGTGAACGACGTGAGTTTCGTGGGAAGAATGTGGCTCGAACCACCGCCTTGATAGCGGATTTTCTTTGCGAGTTTGCCGATGACGGCGATGTTTTGCTTCTTGTTCAAAGGAAGTATGCCGTCGTTTTTGAGAAGAACCGCGCCGCCTTCCGCCGCTTTGCGTGCGATAGCGTTGTGTTTTTCGATGTCAAAGGTTACGCCTTCGATTTCGCGCACGGTGTTTTCGTATGCGAATCTGATGAGACGAAGCACCACTTTGTCGATGTCTTCTTCGGTGAGAGTGCCTGCTTCGAGTGCCTTGTAAACGGTGCCGCCGTTAAGGCCGCACCCTTTGCTGCCGGGCATTTCGAGGTCCATACCGGCCTTGACGCCTTCCGCGCGGTCGTTGACTGCGCCCCAGTCGCTTACGACTATGCCTTTGTATCCCCATTCGTCGCGAAGAATATCGGTGAGGAAGCGTTTGTGGTCGCTAAGGTACGTTCCGTTGAGGCGGTTGTAGGAACACATAACGGTCGTGGGTTGTTCCTCTTTGACGATATGCTCGAAAGCGGGCATATAGATTTCGCGCAAAGTGCGCTCGTCAACGATGGAATCGATTGTCATTCTTATGTATTCTTGGTTGTTTGCAAGATAGTGTTTGAGGGAAGTGCCGACGTTTTTCTTTTGCACGCCGTGAACCCACGCGCCGCCCATACGACCTGCGAGGAACGGGTCTTCCGAGAAGTACTCGAAGTTTCTTCCGCACAACGGACCTCTTTTGATGTTTACGCCCGGTCCGAGAACGGTCGAAACGCCGAGCGATTGAGCCTCGACAGCGATAGCCTCGCCGACTTCTTCAACGAGGTCTACGTCCCAACTCGAAGCGGTGGTGACTGCGCCGGGGAAGCAAGTTGCGGGTTCGGGCGTTTGCATAATGTTGACGCCTTTGCCGATTTTTTCACGTCTGAGTCCGCTCGGTCCGTCGCTCATACGCACGGCGGGAATGTCGATTCCGTCGCGTTTGACGGGTTGAGTGAGCCAGTTTGTAGAACCGGAAAGCATAGACACTTTTTCGTCAAGCGTCAACTTGCCCAGTATTTCCAAATAGTCCTTGTCGTTCATAATTTCCTCCAACAGAGTGTTTATATTTTGGTTTTTCGGCGATAAAGTGCCGATTCTGTGTTTTTCGTCTTTTTGCGGCGCGACTTAATGCGCGTGCGCGTTATTTATATAATCAAACGAGTTTTGAAAAACTATATTTCATTATATCATTTTTGCACTCAACGTTCAATATGAATTTTTGCAATCACAGATACGATTATTTTTGAGCGGCGAGTTTTTCTTTTTCACGGATAGAGAACGGCATTTCGTCGTTTATATAGGTGTTCCAAACGTCGATTCTGTCCTTGTCGTCGAGATAGCGAAGCACTCTTGCGGGCGAGCCTACCGCAATGCAGTTGGCGGGCAAGTCGCGAGTCACCACGCTTCCCGCGCCCACGACCGTGTTTTCGCCAATCGTAACGCCGCCGCATATCGTCACGTTCGAGGCAATCCAGCACCCCTTTTTTATCGTTACGGGTTTTGAATATTCGAGGTCGTGGAAGCCGTCGGGATATTGTTGATTTAAGCGTTCGCTCGCCAAAAACGGATGACAAGGCGTTGCGATAGTGACGTTTGCGCCGAGCCATACGCCGTCTTCGAGCGTTATGGGCGAGATGTCCAAAAGCGTGCAGTGATAGTTGAAAAATATATCGTTTCCGACGTGAATGTTTACGCCGTATTCGCAATAAAACGGCGCGAAAACCCAAACGGATTTGCCCTTCGACGACGGAATGAGTTTGTTGAGAAGTCGTTTTTGTTTGGGTGCGTTCCAAACGGGGCATTTGTTGAATCTTTGCGTCAGCCACATACCCCTTGCGTGTTGCCAGAAAATGTCTTTGCTCGACGAGTTGTAGAGTTTGCCCTCAACCATACGAGTCCAGTCTTTCTTTTCCTTGCTCATATAAAATACCCCTTTCGATATTTTTTTACGATACCATTTTATTTTATAAAAGGATAGATTTATATCAAAATTTATTACAAAATATCAAAAAACCGTTGTAAAATACAAAAAGTATGATATTATTTTCGTATGAGCAACGACGACAACGCAAAACTTAACGTCCGATTCCTTCCCAAAGGCGTGCAAAATCCGCAATTCGAGCAACGAGAAAGCGGCGTTGCGCATACGCCGTACAGTCGCGAAGTGGCGTTCTATACTTGCGTTAAAAACGGCGACCTCGAAGGACTCAAAAGCAATATGGCGAGTTTTATGAGCGAAGCGTTGGTCGTAGGCAGAATGAGCGACGACAATTTGCGACAAGTCAAGTATCTTGCGGTCAGTTGCATTACGCTCGCCACGCGCTACGCCGTCGAAGGCGGACTTATGGAAAGCGAGGCGTACAACCTCTCGGACGCGTACATTCAAACCGTAGATAAGACGGATTCGCCCGAAGAAATAATGAATTTTCTCATCGAAAAGGCAACCGAACTTACTATGCTCGTGAAAAGTCACCGCCAAAGGCTGGAATATCCGCCGTATATCCGCAAGGCGATAAAGGTGGTAAACGCGAGGCTTCACGAAAGGCTGACTTGCGACGACGTTGCGAGCGAGTGCGGCGTGAGCGCGGATTATCTGTCGCAAAAATTCAAAAAGTACGTCGGCGTAAGTTTGCACAAATACATCGTTACGCAAAAACTCGAAGCGTCCAAAACTCTGCTTGCAAACGGCGTGGAATACGGCGAAATAGGCTATTATTTCGGGTTCTGCTCGCAAACGCACTACATTCAGTGCTTCAAAAAAGAGTACGGAATGACCCCCAAAGAGTATATCGCCGTAAACGCAACCGTTTGAGTGCGCCTTAAAATATCGAAAAATGTGCGAAAATATCGCGTTTTTTTGAAAAAAATATAGCAAAAATCAGTAACCGAAATAGGATACGAACGTCTTTATAGTGAGGGATGAATGAAAAACACCGCTTGGGAAAACTTGTTTAAGAAATACTACAACGAGGCTCTCTTGTACGTGTTTTCGTTCTGCCGCAATCGCACGCTTGCCGAGGACATCGTGCAAGAAGCGTATATGCGCGCAATCCGCTCTATCGACGAGGAAAAAGACGGCTTTAAGTTCTGGCTGTTCAAGGTGTGCCGCAATCTCTACTTCGATATGCTCAGAAAAAACAAGAGAATCGAAGCGATAGAAGGCGACGTGCAATCGGACGATTCGCTTGTGGACGACGTGATTCAAAAGGACGAATATCGCGCGCTCTACAAGGCAATATCGCTCTTGAAAGACGGTTATCGCGAGGTCGTGCGGCTCTATTATTTCGACTCGATGTCCGTCAAGGAAATAGCGTCAATCGTCGGCGAATCTACGGATAACGTGAAGATTCAACTGTATAGAGCGAGGCTCAAACTCAAAGAAATTTTGGAGGCAAACATATGAATTTTGACGAAGCGTTCAAACACTATCGGGACGGTGTCGCCACCGAAGAAGAAAAACAATTCGTAAAAGAGCAACTCGCAAAAGCCAACGAGTTTTTGCAAAACGAGTCCGTGCGCGAGGAATCGCCGGTTAAGGAAGCGGACGCGGAAGACGTGAAAAAAGCCAAAAAGAAATTCAAATGGCAATATATCGTCATTCCGTTCTGCTCGCTCGTATGCGCGCTTGCGGTCATTGCCGCAATTTTGGGCGGCGTGTTCGGCTCGGCGGCGTCGTACGCCAAAAAGTCGGCAGTGTATTCAAAATCCGCTTGTATCGACATCGCAAAGACAAAAGCGTTTGAGTTCGTCAGCGATTCCAACAACTTCACGTACGTCAACGTGGCAAGCAAAGACGACTTCAAAACCGAAGACGTGGACGCGGACTTCAACTACAACGGCAAAGATTTGAAAAGCAGTTATTACACGTATATCATCGAACTCGAAGTCAAGCGCAGCGATTTTGAAATCAAAATCGAGGTTGATACGAGAAACGGCGATTGCAAGGTTATAAAAATCGATTGACCTTTTAAGCCGTAAATCATAAAACAGCATTTAAGGAACGTTTTTTCAAGGCGTTCCTTTCTTTTTGTATTCTACAAAATATTCCACTAATTTTTGTATAGCGTTTGCATACAATAGTTGTATGTGGTCAAACGTGATTAGCATCGGCAAAGAGTACGGAAAGGAAATCGACTATATCCTCAAAAAACTTCAATGCACCAAAGACGTGTCCTACGCGACGGAAGAAAACGACGAGAGAATATGGATATATCTCGCATCGTCTTGCGACGTTTCGCAAAAAATCGAAAACGAAATGTATCGCACGCTCGCGGTCGTGTTTTTGTCGTATCTGAAACTCAGATTCTTTTTGGAAAGATTGCCCGTCCACCGTATGTCGTACGCAAAGTGCGCGCTGATTTGCTCTATGCTTCATTTTGACAAGGATTTTGAAGAAAACGTCGTGGCAAAAGTGCTGTCCGATTCGATGGACTACAACATTGACGGACTTTTCAATTTCCGTATGCGCTCATTAAAAGACGCTTGGGCGGAAATTGCGGACGTAGCGTCGAGATTGCTCGAAGGAAGCGAGGGTGACAAAGACGTTTTCGACATAGCGGCGTTTATATCGGGAAGTGACGGCGGAAAGAACAGAATCGCAACAGACGGCAAAATCGTAGAGAATCTGACCGAAAGGCGCAGAGTCGAAATCGTGAGATTGTTCGACGAAGAAGAATACAATTTGCTTGACGCGATAATAAAAGAAAAACCTTGCGAAATATACGTCGAAAGAAACGGTTTTTCTGACGGACTCAACAACACTTTGCGAAAAATCGCAAAAGTGATAGAGAAAGTCTAAAACACGATATGTGTTGTAATTTGTTGATTCTTAAGGAAAAATGGCAAAATTTAGTGTTTTATAAAAGTATAAATACACGAAAAGTGTTTAGCATAGACAAATTACAACACAAATCGTGTTTTGTTGCATAACTTGTTCGAAGACGGAACGCGAGCCGCAACGGCGGCGAGAAAGCGAGCGCCGAGCTTGATGATAAGTACAAGTGAATGGGCGAGTGTGGATTTTTTCGCCCGTGAACGAGTGGTATAACAAGAGGACGATACTTATCTATGCGAGTACCGAGTGTTGCCC
>CAKQLT010000003.1:0-57449 GCA_934254715.1 uncultured Clostridia bacterium
TGTGCAATCTTGTAGAGAAATGTCGTATGTTTGAGCAATAGGGGAAAGCCCGAAGGGAAGGGGTGATGTGTGATTTAGGGTTCACGCACTACACTTTTGTAAAGGAAGAACAACCCCCGTGAGGACGGGGAAAGTTTTGATTTTTCTTAAAAAAGCCGCTCGTTTGAGCGGCTTTTTCCTATGTTATTATCATAACAAATAATTTACATTCCGAAACGTCAAATCTCGCGGACGTAGGGCGAACTCTTGACTTTCGGCATTGGCTCGTCAAGGCCGAAGTGCGAAGCAAACGACTTGAATATCGGCACTGACACCATACATTTGTCCAAAAGTTTCGAGAACGCACTTATAAGCGTGCCGTTGAAAATCGTCATTACGAGCGTTCCCCAGTTGATACCCACGAATTTTTTGAAGAAGACGAGCGTCATAGTCGTGCCGAGGGCAAGCATAAACAAATCGAAACAAGTTTTGAAAACGGCGGTTTTTATGCGGTATTTTTTGCTTATTCCCATAAAGAACAAGTCGTACACTTCGGGATACAAGTACGTTTTCATAAACAACGCAATGGAAAACGCCGACATAGGCACGCCGAGAATAAACATCACGATTCTCGCCCAAAGGTCCATACTTCCCGGGGGCGTTATCGTCGGATTGAACAAGGGAATGAGCCTAAAAAGGTCCAAAACCGCGCCGTATATGAGGCAGGTGACGAACGAGGACAGATAGGAAAGGCGAAATTTTTTCATTATTATGCAAAACAGCACGAAAAGTATGCCTTGCAACACGTATTCCGCTTGTCCGAAGGTGAGATTGGGCACGACGAGGCTCAAAATGTATGCGGGGGCGACAATCATCGATATGCCGAAGTCCACGCTCGTGAGCATAGCGACGGAAAACGCAAGCAGAATTATTGCCGCAAGATAGACGACTTCGCTGGGAAGTTTCAACTTTTTCATAATACCTCAAAAGTGTTTTTTGCCATAAAAAAACACAGCGCGTAGCGTTGTGTGGCGAAAAGGTGACGTCCGTCCGGAAAAGTCCACATAAGGTTTTCATAGAGTTTATAGCACACTTTTCAGAATATGTCAACGGCGGATTTTTTGCGATAATAGTCGAAAAGCGTCGATTTTGGTTGTTGCACAAGTGTAGGATATGTGCTAAAATACGTTTATAATAAATATCATCTTAAAGGGGTGTACATTATGACATTTGCGCAATTTTTGTTCGTGGCAATCGACAAGATGTTCGACGGCTCGCAAAACAACAAGAAAATGCTTCGCTTCAAAGACGTGAAGTTCGAGATAGAAACGGATATTGCCTACGGCAAGGACGACGCCGAAAAACTCGACACTTACTACGTCAAAAAAGACGGAAACGAAAAATATCCCGTGTTCTTCTACATTCACGGCGGCGGCTTCGTGGCGGGCGACAAACACTACCGCAGAGGTCTTGCCAAATGGGCGGCAAACAAAGGCTTCTTCGTCGTGAACGTAAACTATGGTCTCGGCCCGAAATATCTGTTCCCGAAGGGAATACAACACCTCGTGAACGCACTCAACTGGGTGGGCGCAAATGCCGAAAAGTACAATCTCGACCTCGACAATATGTGCGTATCGGGCGACTCTGCCGGCGGCTATTATTCGGCAATGCTCTCTTGCGTTTCCACAAACAAGGATTTGCAAACCAGATTCGGCGTCAGCACCGACCTTAAATTCCGCACCGCTATGCTCGACTGCGGCATTTACGACATCGGCGAGGCTCTCGGACAAAAAATGCCCTTCAACCTCACGGACAAAATCCTCTTTGATTTCAGCGGAATCCACGTCAAAGAACTCGACAAATACGAATATTCCGACGTTCTCGCGCCGTTCGGCTTCGTAAACGAGCAATTCCCGATAAGTTTCATCACCTATGCGGAAAAAGATATGTTCTGCAAAGGACAAGGACAAAAACTCGTCAAAAAACTTCAAGACCTCGGCGTACACGTAGAGGAACATCACAGCACCAAGTTCTTTGACAACCATTGCTATCCGCTCAACTGGAACAAGGGCGCGGCAATCGAAAATATCCGTCTTTGCGACGACTTCCTCAAACGCGTCGTCGAGAAAAGGGTTTAACGACGTTTATCGATAAAAACATAAAAAATTCGTTCATATGCGTCGATTTTCGGCGCATATGAATGTGGTATATAATATTTTATAATAATTAAACCAAATAAATTGAGGAGATAATTGATGAAAAACAGGTTTGTTTTTACCATTTTTCTTGCAACAATATTGATTTTTTCGATATTTACGTTTTCGGCGTGCAATCAACCCCCCGAAGAATACCGATTAAAAAATTTTTACGGAACTTATGATAAACCTGCAACGGACACATATGATGTGCAAATTTATCATATCGAAGAAAATGTTGAAAATTGCACGTCAAGGATATGGCGTATCTTATCTATTGACGGAAGTAATTTTTCGTATAGAAAACCGTTTACAAACGAAATAGTTGAAGATACATACGATCCTTTAATACTTGCCGAGATAAAGGCTCTAATGGAAAAGTTCGGTTCGTCCGTTACTGTCGAGAAAAAACAAATTGTCTTAAATGATCCAAATATAGTGATACAATACAACAAAACACAGTATTATGAAGATTCGGAATATCAAACTTTAGCGTTGATTCAAAATAAAGACGAGGTAGGTTGCGGACGTTATATCGATATTGACGATGAAAAAAATGTAAAAGTGTTTTGTGCATTTTTAACATCGACTGCGGTTGATGAAAACGGTGTTGAATTTACTATTCACGTCAATAAGTATTTTAAGAAGTGAGAGGGAGAAAGTTATGAAAAAAAGTGTATCGTTAATTAAATCAAAGACAATATTGGTCGTATTGATTATGCTTGTTTCGATAGGTGTGCTTTTTGCACTTGTGTTATGCAGTCCTACGGAAACTGCATATGCAGATAGTAATACCGAAGATGTAACGGAATTATGCCGCAAATATACAAACACAATATCACCAAACGGTATAGATTTTAATCAGTATAGAGACGATTTTATTTCACATACAGTTAATCACACTATAATAATAAGTGGTGGAACTGCTGGCTATCTTGTGAAAGGATCTATGCACGGTGCATTTTCCACTTACTCGGGTTCGAATTATGTCGTTAATGCAGAGATTGAAAAAGACGACAATATCATAAAACTAATTCCGAAAGCATTATTTACATATGTAAATAAAACGATTTTTGTCGGGAAGGCATACGGATTTGCAATTATTACGGAACAACTGACAGATACGGTTTTGAAAAGCACCGTTATCCTTTTGAACGTTACCGGAAGTGTTTCGGATTATCTTGCGGATATCAAGGTGGAAGTTGCGTGTACTCTTGATTTTGTATATATTAATCAAACTGCTGCTATTTCATTGCCGACGGTATCCACCGGTACTACCAAAAATATTTTTTGCACATTTAGACTTTTGAATGGGATTACATCTGCGATTGTGCCTCTGCCAAAGATTCAGACCTTAAATGGTAGTACGAACTTGAGTTATGTTGAATCCGATGATTATATGCTCGGCAATATCTCGTTCGCGGGACAGATTCGCAACCAAAACGATTATAATATCGGCGACGCACAATACGACGTTAACAACGACTATGGCTACTTTTTCATAGGAAATAATTATAAGTATTCTATAACTAAATATGTTGGACAATCTCACAAAAACACATCCGAGTTGCCGGAGGCTATTATTAAAGCGGGCATTGATATTTTGAAAGCAAAAGACCTGTGGGTATTTGAGCCGCCGTCTTTGTTTACTGTTGCACAAAACGTGGTTGACATTTGTCAAATATTGAGTTCTATCAGCACACAAATCGAGTGCGTCAAAACGTCAGATGGAAAAGCATATTCACCTAAGTATTTCCCAAACACAAGACAGACGCAAAGAGCAGCGTTCGGCGCTCTTGTAAGGACTGCACATTTAATCTTGCAACCGACAGATGATGATGCCGCGTATTTTAAAAAGGGAAATTATGCAAACGCACAATTCAATTATTCGCATACGGACGGAAAGACACAATACACACAATTCGAGTTTTCTGTCGGTGCAAATATTTATCGCGGTAGCGACAGAGAAATCGCCGGGGCTGTCGTTTCGCCGTCCGCTTACTATGATATCAACGAACCGCAGACAAATGCATTGTCAACTGTCGGTGACGTAAATTATTATATGTTGCCGTACGGAAGTCAAAGTTTTTCGTTTGCGCCATACAACGGCAAGTTTGTCGTTACGTCGCTCGATGACAATATAGATTTGTATGCCAACGGAAAAAAGATTGCAAAAAGCAACGGAACGTACACGTTTGCACTTAATACAAATCAAAAAATTGTCTTGAAAAATAAAAGTGCCACTTCAAAAGAAGGACAATTCAAGTTTGACGTTAAGAGCGTTTCAACCACCGCCGAAACTGTCGGCTTGCAAAGCGGTAAGTCGAGTGTGGTAAAGTTCCAACCAACCGAAACGGGTATATACAAATTTGCAGTAAACGGTGCGCAAATTCAAGACATATTAACAAATCAATATAACGGCGAATTGGAACACGCAAGGACTCTTAATTCGTCTTTTGTCAAGAGCGCAACGATGTCGATTGTTTGCAAGAAGAATGCAAGTTATTACATTATAATAAAGGGCGATAATACCGCAACGAGTGCGAGCGTCACTGCATCGAAAGATAATGCTTCTTGGTCGGTCGGCACAAACGGATCTTTTGTGTCGGGCGCAAATATTTCGTATCATCTGTTTACTGCGCCTGCCGGCTCAAGCAAAACAGAGTATGTTGTGACCTTTGAAAATGCGCAAAACTTGAATTATATTGTTGTAAACGATAATGCGGATTTTTGCGACTTCGTTTATAAGTCCGACGGATATCTGCGTATTAGAAATGTTGAACCGAACAAAAAATACTACGTCGGCGTTTATAGCGAACAAGGAAATTCCGTGATTCCTACGGTTAAGAAAAACACCGCCGATATTTATACTTGGAAAATCACGCAAAACGGGACTGTAATCAACCCGACATCGTCGGGTATGTATTTATTGCCGAGAGATGCGACATACAAAGTGAGTTTGTATGTAAACGGTAAGTATAAATATAACGACCTTATCAAAACGTCCGATTCTCTTGTCAATTTGGTTGCGGATTCTATGAGTTTCAACACTACGGACGGAACATTGCAATTAACGGCGGCGCGCGATATCGACTCGCATTTGACAATAAGTGCCGAGGGTGTCGACAGCGTTGTATTAAGCGTCAAAACAACGTTTAATCCAAACGAAATCGGCATTGCGAGTGTCAATATGGTCAATGCAATCGATGTTACGTTTAAAAAATCCGACTACATAACTTCGATTGATTATACCGTATCGGGACGTTCAAACACACAACAATTTACATATAGCGGTACGTCTACAAACGGAAAGTATACGGGCGGTTTGAAAGATTTGTTTAAGCAAGGTGCTGTCGGCGATGTGCAAATAGCCGTCACGCGCATTAAAATCAAAAACAAATATAGCGGAGACGTATTGACACGTACGATTTCAAACGTAAAGCACACAATCAAATGCTCGGATACAGACATTTATAATGCTTTGCAGTTGTACAATATAAGAAACCACAGCGGCGATACCTTTACGTTGAAAAACAATATCGACGTTTCAACACTTGGTGTAAACTGGACACCGATTCCGTCGTTCAGCGGAAATTTAAAAGGGAAACTAAAGGTGATTTCGGGCGTCAAAATCAATATTCCGGCAACCATTACGGGCGACCGCAACTTCGGGCTTTTCGGAAAAATCGAAACAAACGGTACTGTTACGAGTTTGACAATCAAAATTGATATCACCAGTGCGGTAAAACACGGTGATTCTTGGGTGAATGTCGGAGGAATCGCCGGTGCGAATTACGGTGGCATTTTGACCGTGTCCGTTCAAGGCAATCTCGTTTGCAATCGCAACAGATCCAATCTTGGCGGTCTGGTCGGGGCAAATTACAAGTCTATCGGATTGTCTTCGTTCAAAGGCACGGTTTACGGGAACGGTGAACTCGGCGGTTGTGTCGGATATAATGTCGGAACGCTCAACAGAATCAACACATTAAATTCAACCGTAACACATTTCGTTGAGGGCGAAGCACATTCCGTCGGCGGAGTTGTCGGATATTGCGCAGGTGGGGAACTGATATATAATTGCTTCAAAAATAGCACATTAAACGTCGGAAACAGCGGTGCAATCAGAAATATAAAAACGAGAATGGGTACGATTGTCGGACACTTGGAAAACTCTACAATGCAAAACAATTGCTATCAAAGCGATAGCACTTGGACGAGCGGAAGTATAAAGGACACCACTTATTGCTTTAAATATGCAAGCGAACGAGTCGGAAAATTGGATAACAGTACTATCACCGAAACCTAATATAAATAGAGGATAAATTTATAGCAAAAGATAAAAAGGCGATTTTCAAGCCCAAAGCGCAAGAAGTTGCGCCGATTGACGACAAATACTCGCAAGAGGAAGTGGCGGCGGCAGAGCAACTCGTACAAAGCGAAGAAAAAGACAAAAAGATGTCGGCGGTGCAGACCGCAAGCGCAATATGGACTTTGATTTGCACGTTGTATTCAATCGTGTCGGTGTGCACGTTCGTCGCAAAAAAGTGGGTGGATTCCACTTACACTTACGTATTGATTCCGTTGCTTGCGGTGCTTATAATCGTGTTTATCGTGCTCGTGGTGTTGACCTTCAAGGACAAGAAAAAACTGAAAACGAGCATAAAGACCTACAAGAAAATTTTGGGCATATTCAAGGCGTTCGTCAACGTGTTTTTCCTCGTGCTGACCGCCGTGTCTATGGCGGGTCTTGCGACGGGCGAAACGAGCCTCGTCAAGTGGATTGTATTCGGTGCGACGTTCCTCGTCGCACTCGTGCAACTCGCGCTTAAAATAACCAAATTCGTTATGAAACAAGTGCGCGCGGCGGTGAGCAAAAAGTACAAAGTGGAAGTGCAGCGTTTCGTTGACGGAAAGAAGAAAAGAAAGACCGTCGCCGATTCCGTGCAAGAACACGGCTACAAGCAATAATCGCTTAAAAGCACAAAAAATCATAGAGATTTTTAAAACGCAATTTTGCGATAAAATAGCAACAAACAACGTTTATATATGCAAAACCGACGCGTAAAGCGTCGGTTTTGTGTTTTTTGATTGTAAATTCATTAATTAAAAGTTTGTGTTTCGATAGGGCATTTCAACGCTTGACGAGGCACGTTTAATTGCATTTTTAACGTTCCGCAACGAGTGCAGTTGCGACGTCGTTTCGAGTTTTTACGGGTTATTCGATTGAGAAAAATCTGTCGACAAGTTCCCACGATTTGTCGAGATATACGCCGCTTGCTTTTGCGGCTTTTTCGTTGAATGTGCGGTTTTCGAGGCTCTCGTTTTCGGTGCAAAGCGAGTAGTACGCGCTTGCCGTTTTCGACGAGAAAAGCATAAACGGAACGGGCTCGTTCGTATGCTTGCGCAAGGACACCGGCGTGAAGTGGTCGGGAAGTACGAGCAGTGCAAAATCTTCGCCGTTTTGCGCAAAGTGCGATACGATGGGCGACACGATTTTTTCGTCGATAAGTTCGATTGCCTTGACCTTGCCGAAAGCGTCGCCTTGATGTCCGCACTCATCCGTCGCTTCGATGTGAACGAAGCAAAAGTCCTCGCCGTTTTCAAGCGCGTTTATCGCCGCTTGCGCCTTGCCGTCGAAGTTGGTGTCAAGCGTTCCGTTTGCGCCCTCGACGTCGATTGAATCCATACCGCTGCCGATGGCTATGCCTTTTAGCAAATCCACCGCGCTTATCATTGCGCCTTTTTTGCCGTACTCGTCCTCAAAGTTCGGAATTGACGGCTTCGTGCCTTCGCCCCAAAACCATATCGCGTTTGCGGGGGTTTCGCCGCGTGCGATTCGGCGTTGGTTGACGGGGTGGTCTTTCAAGAGTTCGTACGAGTTTTCGATAAACGCCGTAAGGTCTTTTCCGAGTTCGCCTTTGGGCAGATATTCGCCTATACGTCTGTCGCTTATTTCGTGCGGCGGCGTAAGGTCGTTGCCCGTTTTTGCGTGCGAAACTATGAGGCAGTTGCGATAACTCGTGCCGACGTAAAATTTGTATTTGTCCGAAGAAAGATTGTCGACGACGCAGTTCATAAGTTCGCGCGCTTCGTCCGCGCTTATTTCGCCCGCGCTGTAATCGAGCATAATTTTGTCCTCGAAAGGCTCGTCTTGCGAGAGCGTGACGAGATTCGTGCGCATAGCAAGGTCGTCGGCTTTCATATCTATGCCGATTGAAAGTGCTTCGAGGGGACTTCTGCCCGTATAGCAAGCGCGCGCGTCGAATCCGAGTACGCCGAGATTTGCCACGTCGCTGCCGGGTGCGAGTCCGTCGGGAACGGTTTTCACAAGCCCGATTTGCGCCGTCTGCGCCAAAGCGTCCATATTCGGTGTGCGAGCGGCTTCGAGCGGCGTTTTTCCGCCAAGCGCTTCGACGGGATAGTCCGCCATACCGTCGCAAAGTATCAAAGCGTATTTCATTTGACACCCCCTTTGCGGTTATGATAATTCTTTCACTTGCATTTGTCAATTTTATGTGTTAAGTTATATTAATAAGCGAAAGGTGTATGGCATAGCCATACGGAAAGGAAAATTTTGGCAAAATCTGTTGACAAAAACCTCAAAAAATTACCGCTCGGCGCGATAAGACCGCAAGGTTGGTTGCTCGACCAAATGCGTTTTGCAAGCAATCTTCAAAAGCGTATCGGCTCGCTGTCGGGGCTTGTCAAGGACGGGGAATGGAACGGCGGCGAAAGTCTGCCTCGCTACGTCCGAGGTTTGATTTTGCTCTCTTGCGCTCTCGACGACAAAAACCTCAAAGAGAAAGTGTCGAGTTTTATGTCGCTCATATTCGCAAGCGCAAACGAGGGCGGCGATTTCGGACCTAAAAACACGTCGTCGCTCACGCCCAAAATCGAGGCGGTAAAAACCCTTTTGACCTACTACGAAGCAACGGACAACGAGCGCGTTTTGCCGTTTTTGAAAAAGTTTTTCAAGAGCCAGTTCAACACCTATTCGGTGAGTTCGAGTTGGTACGATTCAAGAGCCAGATTGCTCGAAGAAATAGGCGCGATAGAAGCCGTTTACAGAGAGACCGACCTCGAATGGTTGCAAGACTTGGGCGAGAAACTTCGCGACAGTTCCAACGACTGGTTCAAACTCGCAAACCGCTTTCCGTACAAAAAGCCGTATCAGCGTTATATTTCGCAAACGGTGCTTAAACATATACAAAAACAAGTTTTAAGTGTCGATTGTGCAAAAGACGGCGCAAAAAAGCATAAGACGCTTTCGCCCGAATACGTCAACAATCAGTGGCACAAAAAGAAGCATAAAGTCGCCGTGGAAACAAGCGGCGTAAACCTTGCAAAGGCGATAAAATATCCTGCAGTGTACGGCAGATTTATTGGCGACGACAACTTGAAAAACTTGTCGCTCAAACTCGTTTCCGCACTCGAAAAGAGGCACGGAACGCCGCTGGGTATGTTTTCTTGCACGCCGAGAATCGCGGGCGCGAAAGGCGTGGGCGCGGTTGACGTCGAGGCGGGCGTAGAGATGCTCGAATCCCTCGTCGAGGTCGTGAAAGAAACGAGATGTTACGAACTTGCCGACCTTATCGAACGCATAGTTTTCAATATGGTTGCGGGGGCGAGTTTCGACGATTGTTCCGCCGTTCAGGATATGGTTTTCGTCAATCAGACGGAAGCCTCGCAAGCAAGAAAATTGCCGTATGCCGACGAGGACAACGCGTTCTATACCAAGAAAGCGTCGAGGGGCGCAATCGCGCTTTTGAGCGCATATCCGCTCTTTTTGCAAACGGCGTGTATGGTGAAAGACGAGCAACTCAATTTCATCACGTACGCGCCTTGCACTATGGACGTGTCCGTGGGCGGTTTTAACCTTACGATTTCCGAACGCACGGGCTATCCGTTCAGAAACGCTGTCGTGTTCAAGGTGGAACAAGCGGACGGCGAACCCGAAGTCAAAATCAATTTCCGCGTGCCGAAAAACACGTATATGCAACTCATATCCGGCGGTCAGATAGTGGCGAGCGGAAGCAAAGAGATTTCCGTCAAGTGCATACTCAAAGCGGGCAGCACGTTTATGCTCAAAATGAACATACCGCTCACCGTCGAGGAAAACGCGGACGGCTCGCGCAGTTTGTTCAAGGGCAATCTGCTTATGGCTCTCAAACTGCCTTGCGACGTCACGCAAGATTCGAGCGACAGACGTACGCTTATCGTAAAATGCTCGAAAAAGTGGAACATCGCGCCGCTTTTGTCCAAAAAATCGACCAAAAAACTGTTTGAGGACGAAAGAGTGGTCGTGCACGATATATCGGGCGTGCCGTTTGCGCAAGAACAGCCTCCTTTCGAGTTGAAAATCCGTTCCAAAAACGTGCTTAACTGGGATTACGACACGAGCGGATTCGAGTCCTTCCCGAAAAAGTGTAGTTTTTCCGAGGAAAGCCTCGAAAGAACCTACGTTCCGTTCGGCTGTACGCTTACGAGAATAGCAAAATTTCCCAAATGCCTCAAATAAGAAGGTGAAATATGAAAACGCTTGAAAAAAAATACTCGAAAATAGAAAGGGTCGTGGCAAAAGGCAAGTTTTCCGCTTGCGTGTATTTGCGCACCGTGTTTCTTGCCGTGATTTTGGGCGGTCTTACGGCGGTCGTTTGGATTTTTAAGGATAAAATCGAGGGCTTGTTCACCAAAACCGAACCGGCTCAATATCTCACCGACGACGTTATGCGCTGGGTGCTTCTGGGCGTCGGCGTTATCGTTCTTGCAAGTCTGCTCGTCGAAACGATACGCCTCAATTCCAAAGAACTCGTACTCACGCCCGACAAGGTCGTTTTCAGAGAGGGAATCCTCAACACCCGCACCGTCGTCATACCTCTTTGCGAAATAAAGATGGTCGAAACCAAGCAAAACGCCCTCGAGCGCCTTTTCGGTGTCGGCAAAATTCTCATCGTATCCGACGCGCAACAACCCTATCTCGTCAAAAACGTCAAGTCCCCCGACAGATTGTCTCGTCGCATTATGCGCCAAGTCGCCGACGTCAACGAGTCGATGAGGTTTGGGGGTAGAGGGGGGATTCCCCAAATTCGTTTGGTCGGCAGCCCTAAATAAAAACGTCGCTATTTTGCGAATAACTGTGTCAGATGCGATTTTTTCACAAATCACGTACGTCTTTGTACGCTCATTGTTCAAAAATCGCATCTTCCTTGTTCTTCATCCAAATATCGCAGTTTTTAAGTGTGTGAAAAAATTCTGTATTTACGCTATTTACAAAGATTTCGAGTTGGAATATAATTTGTTAGATAATTGATAACGATGAGGTGCATATGACAAAGAAAAACACGCTGGTGGAATTTGCTCGTTTTATGTTTAGTCTACTGGTTATAGGCTATCACGTTCAAGCGAGTTTTTCGGTGGCAAAAGCCGATTTTTTCGAATGGGGCGCACTGGCTGTTGAGTTTTTCTTCATTCTCTCGGGATATTTTTTCGCTGTTTCCGTTGATAAGTTTGTTGAAAAAGACGATAGTCTTTTTGCTTTTTACGGCAAATTTATGACAAAAAAAGTAAAAGGAATATTGCCGGTGCATTGCGTGGCAATAATTGCCGCAATAGTAGTTTTGGCGGCTTGTGCACCGCAAATGTTCGAACAAAAATTCGTGCAAGGTCTGCCGAGTGTCTTTTTGGTACAAATGTTTGTTGTTTGGGATTCTTCGTTTAGCAATGCGCTCATTGTGCCCGAATGGTACATTTCTTCTATGCTGATTTGTCTTGCGATAATGGCACCTATCGCATTTGCGTTGCGAAAAAGAATTAAGGGTGTGTTTGTGCCGTTGATATTGGTTGGAATATTGGGCGTATTAGCGGTTATAGGTGGCTTTGCAATGAAGTGGAATTTGACTCAAAATTTCATTTTCGATTTGCGCGCTTGGGGCGAAATGTGCGTGGGAATGTTTGCTTATCACGTTGCAAAAGCCGTTGCGCGAAAAGAATATGACGAAAAAGGCACGGCAATATTAAAGGCTTTGGAAATTGTTTGTTATCTTGTGCCGATTGTCGTAGGATTTTTGCCGCTCGATCCAAATTTATCGTTTGTGGGAATGATAGTTGCCGTTGTTTGCACATTCTTTGCAATATCCATAACTTTTGCGGGAAAAGGAATTGTGATAAAAAACGAAAAGATCAACTCGATTTTTAGTTTTTTGGGTTCGATTTCTCTTGCAATATATTTGTTTCATCCTGTAATAATTCAACTTCTTGATTATGTTTACGCCGACGTTGCGGAATGGACAAAATATTTGATAGTTTTTTCTTCAACCGTTGCTTTGGCTGTTTGCTACAAACTTGCGACAATCTTAATAGCGAAAGCAATAAACATTTCAAAAGAAAAACGAAGCGCACGGTCGGATTTGTAACACTCGCTATTGAGCACCAAAACGCAATAAGAAAACGAAAAGTCCGTTCCTGCAAATTTTATAGCGACGGATTTTTCGTTTTAGAACAAGTTTTCGGATTAAGGCTTCGCCTTCCACAATTATTAATTATTCATTATTAATTATTAATTTTTTTTCCCTACGGGAAAAACTAAATTCCAAAGTTCCCCGGGGTGATAAACAAGCCGCTTATGAGGCTCAATAGGGTGGCGAGAAGGACGACGTGTACGACGTATACGATGAGTGCGTGTTTGCCGAAGAAGCAAACCGCTTTTTCTATGCCTTTGGCAATCACCGTCGTTACCTTGCCCGCGCCGAGCATAAAATTGAGAGTATTTATTGAAAAATCTCGCAGAGATTTCTTTTCGCTTTCGACGTTTGCGTAAAGCGCGTCGCAAGTCTTTTTGTAGAGTGCTTTCGTAAGTTCGAAGCGCACGAGGGACAGTCGTTCATAGTAGAACAATTCGCCTATCAGCACGCCTGCGAAATAAAAGGCGGTGTAGGGTATGAGCGTAAACAAATCCCCCGGTGAAAACTCGGTTTGCGAATAGAACAGCGACGAGTTGCCCCAAAAGTCGTGCGGCGGAAATACGATTGCGAATATTTTGGGCGTGGTCGCGGGCGGCGTGTAGCAAAAATACAGACACAGCGTGACGATTATAAGTGCGATACTTGCGCCGACCATTGCCCATCTGTTGTCGCGCACCACGAACGATATAAGCGCGTACAAAAGCATAGAAAACGCAAGGAAATCGAGCACGCCGAACGCAACGAAAACGCCGTCGATTCCCATTTGATATTGCGCGATATAAGAGCCGAGCGTGTAAATCAAAGCCACGACGAGCAGTTGCGCGCCGCGCTTTGCGTTGTTGCGCGAAAACGTGCAAGATATGCCCGAAATGGAAAAGAAAACGAACAAAACGATTGGGTGAATAATATCTCTGACGCCGCTTGCGCTTCCGCTCACCCAGTTGTAGCAAAACGTCGTGAAAGCGTCGCCTACGCCTCTGCGGACGAACCCGTATCCGTACCACTGCACGCCGAAATACGACCCGAGCAAAATCGCCAAATGGTCGAGAATCATAAGTAATACGCAAACGCCTCTCAAAAAGTCGATTTCCCAAATGCGATTACGTTTTCTTTTGGGAACGAGGGTGATTTGCACGTCGTCTGCGACGAGTGGATTTTTTTGTACGTCCGATTGCATAAAATGAATATAGCACTATTCGATTGCGCTGTCAACGAACGACGGTGTGGGCGTGGAAAGCGAGAAAATCCGCACGGATAGATACGCGAATTTTGCAAAATAAAAGCAAAATTTCGCGAAAATCGAAAATTGAAAATTCGAGCCGACGAAAAAATTTTTTCATTGATTCTAACCGTGTGAAAAAGTGCGAGTAAACGACAGTAAAAATATGGAAAACAATGCGATAGAATGTCGAAAAACGCAAAATTTGCGCGTTTTCGGCGGCGAAAACCCGAAAACGCGGCGAAAAAGGAAAAATTTGCCGCGGCGAAGGCGAAAAAGTGTGAAAATCGGGCAAATTCCCCTATAAGTTGTGCTTTGAAAATCGCCCTACCACAAGGTATAGTTATCGGCATTCTAACAAGATAAGTATTGACAAACGCGTGAAAAAAACGTATAATTGGACTGTATAATAATCTACACATATGCGCTACACGCGTAGAGGCATATGTTTCGGAGGAGATTATGAGAATGAGAAAGTTATCGCTCGTATTGTTGCTCGTGCTGATCAGCGTTATGCTGTTCGGTCTCGTGGCGTGCAATCCGAAAACCGACGGGAACACCGACACCCCCGTCATTCCTACGCCGACGCCAAATCCGGATCCCGACAATTCCGAGTACATCGGCGCGCAGGATTTCTGGAACGCTTTTAAGGCCGCCGCTCTGAACGAAGCGGGCGCGGAAAAAGACAAGCGTTACATAAGGGTTGACACGGCATTCGTGATGGGCTTTTCCAAAGATTCGTCCGACTCGCTTATCGTTGCTCGCTTTGCAGGCAACATCGATACGCTCGACGATTCAAACAGCGAAATACTCGTTGAATTCCGCAAGTTGGCAGCCGAAATAAACGGCAGAACCGTCGATCAAGACACCATCTGCACGATGGCGAAAAACGGCGAAGGATCTCTGCTTTTCGGCGCGTACTATTACGAGGGCAAACTCGTTGCGGATATGCGCGGAATCAAGAAGGACGACGGCGTGCACGTCGTTTACACCGACACGATCAATATGACCGACTTCGTGTCGAGATTCGCAGACGCGCTCGAACAACTCGATCTTTCCTCTATCTTGTATGACACGTTGATGGGTTACGACATCGGCGGTCTCGTCAACAGTCTTATCAAAATCGATATCGCGCATTTGACGGTCGAGCAATTGCTCGTCAACGTATTGTTCGGCGCAAGCAAGGGCACGCGCGTTGACTACGGCAACGGACATCAAGTGCTTCGTATGCCTTGCGACCTCGGACTTATCGTCAGCATAATTCCGCTCGTACAAGGTCTTATCCCCGAAAACATCATCGGACTCGTAAAAGACGTACTCGGTCTCGATTTGGGCAAACTCGGCGCGCTCGCCGGTATGGCTCTTTATATGGAAGCCGACATTATGAACGGCGCGCTTCAAGGCACGACGTTCGACATCGACGTAAACCTCAACTCTTACGGCGTAGAGGGCGTTGAAGAAAAGTACGGCACGTTCCAGTCCGAATTCGGCATTAAACTCGGCTATGCGAAAGCAGACTTTGCAGGTACCCCCGACCTCAACTTAGTCGGCGACGCAGAGAATCCCGGACTTCTCAAAAATCGCAACGAAAAGAACACCGCTCGTCAAGACGGTGAAAAATCCCTTTACGACGCCGTAAACGAAAGCGCGGAAAAATATTCCTTCCTCACTCTCGACGGCGCAATCTCTCTCACTCTCAACTTCAACGAAAAGAAAGTGTCTATCGACAACGTGATAGGCTCTTTCGGCACTCTCATTTCAAATCTTCTCACCAAAAATCTCGACCCCGAAATGCTCGAAGCACTCAAACCGTTGTTTGCAAAAGAAATAGATTTTGCCAGCGGCGAGGCGAAACTCACGATAAAACTTCAAGCGGAAATCGATACGAGAGATTCCGCAAAGACCAGACTTGCGGCGGAAATCCTCGGTCGTGACGGCGCAAAACGCGTGACGGCTTACTACACCGGCGCGAGAGAAGGCGTGTATATCGACGCGGGCGGTTTGCTCGGTTACAACGGAACTAAGTTCAAAATCGACGACATCAACGTCAACGAACTTTTGGGCAACCTCGTAAACACCGTGTTTGAAACCATCAAGGGCGCAATCGACGGACTCAAAGGCGGCGCAACCGCTCAAAACATTCAACAAGCGTTCGTGGACAACGGCGAAATCGTCATTCAACACGGCGCGTACTCTGCGGCGGAAGGCGAAGGCTCTGTGGACGTCTTGTCCCTCGTGAGTATGATTCTCGACCATATCAACGTCGGTATGGACGAAAACATCTTCAACATCAGAGATATAAGCGTGGATTTGTCGAGAGATATTCTCGACGCAATCTTCTCGCTCGTGTTTACGGGCGACAACGCGGGTGCGGACATTCCCATCACCGGCGCGTTGCTCAAATACGTCAACAACGGCGCACAACAAAACAAGACTCTCACTTTGAGCGCGGAACTCGGCGTTCGCGAATATAACGAAGCAAACACCGAATACAGCCTCGCGCCCCTCATCGGTCTTGCGCTCGGCGTTGACATTACCTTCGGTAAAATCAACAATTTGCCCGACTTCGAGGCGACGTTTGAAAAACTCGAAAACGAACTTGCTCAAAACGAAGGCGCATATCTTCCCATTCTCAAAAACGGCGCGTTGAACACCGATTTGCTTCACGTCAACGTGTCCACGGGACTTACCCTCGACATCGAAACTCTCAAAGGCGAACTCGCAAAGATCGAAGTCAATATGCCCGATCAAGAAATCGGCACGATGTTCAAGGGTATTTTGCTTAAAGCGTTGATCGAACTCGGCAACATCGACGGCGGTCTTAAACTCGATATAAACGCAGACATCGACCTTACCGGCGGTCTCGATACGAGCGCAATCCTCGATTTGCTTTTGAAGTCTTCCGCAAAGATTGCGATTTCCAAGCAATCCAACAACGAAGAAGTGCTTGCGATTTATTTGCAAGACGGTTGGGTGTACCTCAAAGCCGACATTCTCTGCATAAGCGTTAAACAAATCAAACTCAACGTTAGAGAACTTATGGATATGCTCGGCACGAACGGCGACGATTCGTCGAGCGATCAGGCTCTCGTTGCGGATGAAACCGAAGAAGGCGGTATGGACATCAATGCCGTTCTCGGATTCGTGGCGGGTATCATCGACGGATTCAAACTCGGCAATCACGCTCTCGAAGTCGTCCTTGCTTCCAACCTCTTTGAACAAGTCCTCGGACTTCTCAACATCGACGGCGTTAAGATCGAATTTGCAAGCACGGAATTTGACGGCGGAATCCGCATTGCTCTCAACGACGGACTCAATCTGCCCGAACTTCAACTCGGCGTGTTCGTATCTTTGGGCAACAACGTCAACCTTGACTTGTCCCTCAACGGCTTGTCCGCAGGTTTGAACGACAAAGCGACCAACTATTTGTTGAACGATAATCGTCAAAGCGACGATTTCACCGAAATTCTCGAGTATCCCTTCATCGGACTCGACCTCACGCTCGGTCTTAACTTCACGGCGGACCAAGGCGCGAGAGAACTCGTGTTCGGCGAGGGCAAATACTGGCTCGATTCAAACGGCAAATACGTCGAAATCGAAAAGACGCCCGTTCCCGACGGATACACCGGCAAACTTTACTACAAGGATTCCGACGGTATATATCAAGAAGAAAATATAACCAAAGCGACTCTCGCGTTCGACGAGCCGATGAATCTCAATTACGAGTTGCGCATTGCGGGTCAACTCGACCTTTCGCCTATCGTCGAATATTTGCTCGGCGCGCCCCAAATCAACACTAAGGGCAACGTCAGCGAATTGATGATTGAACTTACGGGCAAAAAGTCAAGCGACATAAGCGGTCAACTCGCCGCAGAACGCAAAGTTTTGCTCGGACTTTATTACACGGGCGGTTCGCTCTACATCGACGCAAGCAACTTCGGTTTGGATAAGGTCAGAACGGACGTTGACCTCTATGAGGTCATTCTCGCATTGCTTGCAAAAGACTCGACCGTCGCGGTCAACGGCGCAACGGGTGCTGAAGCAATGGCGGCGGAAGATACGATCGATCAAAACGACGCAGACGCGAGAAAGGCTCTTGCGCTCGACGTCATCGCAACGCTTTCTTCCGACAACGTTAAGTTGCAAATCGCAAAAGGCTTGACCGACATTCTTTATCAACTCATCGGAATCGACGCAAGCGACATCACTGCTTGGGCGCAAATCGCTTGGGCAAGCGTAAAGGATAAATTCGACAACAAACCCGTCCGTATCGCGCTTGACGTCAACAACGACGCAGGTCAACAAATCGGCGGTGCGGAAATCTATATCGGCACGACCGTCAGAGGCGAAAACGGCGAAACGCTCAGCCCGCTCAAACTCGAAATCGGCGGCGACGCGGTCGAACCTATCAGAATCGTACGCGACGGACAACAAATGCAAGAAATGGCGTCCTACGTCCAAAGCGAAGGCAACGTGTTTGAAGACGTAGAATTGTTCAACGACTACGGCGACGTCACCATTCCCAGCATTTACGCCGAAATTCAAGGCACGTTCACGGTCGGCGCGCTTCAAGGCAACAAGTCTTGGACGGTCGGCGAATGGATTGCGTCCTTCCTCGACGACAGCAATCCCGAACTCAATTCGTTCATCAGACAACTTCTTCTCACCTACAAAGTGCCTGTCGAAGCGGGCGCAAACATCGGATTCCGCATTGCTCTCAACGCACATCTCAATCCCGACGTTCCCGTTGACCTCACTCAAAACGTAGTGTTCAAGAAGTACGAAAATTCAAAACTCGCAGACCTCGCGAAATACGTCGAAGTCTACAAACTCAGCGGCGCGAAATACATTCTTCTCACCGACGATGAACGCACGACGTTCGAGGGCGACGTATACGTCAAACAATACGTTGCGGGCGGCATTGCGCTCACCGAAGTGACCGACCTCAATTACAGAGGCGAAGGTTACGTCCTCGTTGACGGCAACTACGTCAAAGTCAACGTCACCGACGAAAATCAAGAACAATACGCAAACGACCAAATTTACACTGTGGCAAGTTTGCTCGACATCGCGTACATCGCGTCTCACAGCGATATTGCAATCGAAATCTACAACGAGAAGATAACGCTCGTGGAAAAGATGACCAACGCGGAAAAACTCGAACACGTTATCCTCGCGTTGCGTTTGCAAAGCACGGGTGAAAACGCGCAAGGTCAATCGGTAAGCACCGTTTACCTCGATTTGAGCAACGACTTCCACCTTGCGCTTAACAACATCGACCTCGGCGGATTGCTCGGCGGATTGCTCACGGGCGGCTCGAATAGCGGCAACGACACGGCAACCACGGCGGCAGACGAGAGCGCAAGCGGCGGAATCGACCTTATGGGTATCCTCGGCAAGGTTCTCGGCGGCATCATCGGCTATATCGGCGTTGACACCGAAGGTTTGCAAATCAACTTTGCACAAGCACTCGTTGCAACCCTCGTACAAATGCTCGCAGGCAAGCAAGTTGACCCCGAAAAGTTCATCAAACTCAATTCGGACAGAAGTTATCTTGCGTTTGCGTGGAAGGACGATTATAAACTCGAATTCAATCTTCAAATCGACCCCGCATACGTCGGATTCGAACTCAGTTCAATCAAACTCGCGCTCGGCAAAGAGGGCGGTGTGTTGCCCGACGATTTCGACCCGAACGTCTACACGACGGCGGAAAATCTCGACACGCTTTCTCTCAACGTCGACCTCGGACTCGATTTGCAACTCAAAGGACAAGACGAGCAAGTACGCCTTGAAAAATACCTCGATTTGTTCCTTGCAGACCTCGGCATTACGCTTGGCCTCGATATGTTCGACGACATCGAATACAACATCGGATTGAGCCTCGGCGCAAACCTCGCGCTCAACGAGCCGAACGAGAGCAATATTGTTCTTGAAGTTAAGAATAAAATAACAAATAAGAATATATTAGCGGTTTACATCGAAGGTCAGAACATCTATTTCGATTTCGGAAGCCTCGGTCGCGAACCCATTTATCTCGAAGGTACGAACCTTTGCGACGTGCTTTGCAAGTACATAACCGACGCTCTCGGCGACCTCAATTCCATCGTTAAGAACGGTGCTTCCACCGCAGCGGACGAAGTCGCGGCAAACAGCGCGGACGAGCAAATGCAACTCATTCTCGACATCACGGACGGCAAACTCAGCGTACTCGTTATGCAAAACGTCCTCGTCGGACTTATTGCGGCTCTCACGTCAAACGGAAGCAGCACCGACATCGCGACGATTATCGAGAAACTCGACCTCGACATTTCCGTCGGCGTCGATTTGCAACTCGACCCGTCTATCGCAATAAACGTCAACGTTGACAGCAACCTTATCGCACTCGGCGTAAGCGTTGACAACATCGACGTGGCAACCGGCGCGAACAGCAACGCATACGCGACAATCCGCGAAAAAGCGCAAAAGGGTATCAGAGGCGACGATAAGTTCGTTCTTCTCTCGGAAGCAGAAAAGGCAACTTACGAAGGCAAGAGATACAACAAAGTCGGCGGCACGTTCGTCGAAGCGGAAAACGGCGATTACAGAGGTTACTACACCGAGATGTCCAACGCGCACATCATCGAAGTCGACCTCAGTCTTATCGTTGACTACTACGCAAGCGCAACGTACACTCTCGTCACCGACCAAAGAGCGCTCGAAACCATTTCGCCGCTCGACAGATATTCGTATAGCAGCAACGAGCAAAGATTCGTGCAAGACCCCAACGGCACTTACGTCCGCGAAGGTTTCGCATTCGACGAATTGCTCAATCTTATCCTCAATATGGACGGTTTGCAGAGCATTCTCGCAACTATGCTTCCGCAAATCCGCATTAACACCGACAACGAAGAAATCGGCTTCGACGTGCAGAACGACAAGTTCAGCGTCGGCGATTTGCTCAAACGTCTCGGACTCAACCTCGTGCTTTCCGACAAGATGGACGACGGCTTCAAACTCGACGTAAAGGCAAGGCTCAACCTTCAAAAGATAGGTATGGAAGACTTGTCCAAGATTGACTTGAAGAACCTCAATCTCGACGTCGAAACAATCCTCAGAGGTTTGGAAGCGTACGTCGGAATCGACTTCGATTACGAGCACGAAGGCACAAACACCAAACTCGGCGTATATCTCGAAGACGGCGTTGTGTTCGTCGATATGGAAGGTATCGGCGGTCCTCGCGTACAAGTCGGTCTTATCGATTTGATCGAGAAACTCGGCGTTGAATTCGGCGCGGGCAGCAGCGACGCAAGCACGGCGGCGGACACGCAAGACGGTGAAATGAGCGTCGGTCAAATCCTCAATATGATCGTTTCCAAGATCGTACTTGCGGGCAAACCGTGGACGACGGGCGGCAACACGAACAGAATCGACCAACTCGGCGTATTCGTGCGCGCAAACTTCATCAACGACTTGTTCTCGATGTTGTTCAAGACGGTAGTCGATTCCGAAAACACGGTGGTGGACGAATCTCAAAGCGGTTTGTTCATCTATCCGCAAACGGACAAGTTTGCATACTGCGGCGTTGACGAAGCACTCGCTTTGCAACTCAAACTTGCTCTTGCAAACAAGAAAGACCCCGTCGAAAACACGCAATATCTCATCGACCTCAATCTCGGACTCGACGCGAAAGTCGGTCTCGTAAGCGTTGATACCAACTATCAACCGCTTCTCGACAACGACGAAAAACTCGAATTCATCTCACTTGACGACTACATCGAAAACATCGTCAAACTTTTGGGCGGCTTCGGCGGCGAAAACTATCAAAGAACGACGGACCTCACCGACAACGCAATCTACTATACGTTTGAGGCGAGCGACGACGGCGAATACTTGCTCAAGACGGGTATGTACCGCAAGCCCAACTTCACGGTTGACGCAAACGGCGCGTACGTTCTCGGCGAAGACGGCGAATACAGACTTATCAGCGACGGCGAAACGTTGCCCGAAGGCACGAAGCGTTACGCAAAAGAAGACCTCACCGACGTTCAAATGTATTCTCGCTCTTACGCAACCGTAAAAACGGGCGAAGACGGCAAGCAATACGCGTATATCGTCAAATACGACGTCGATCCTAACGGCTTGTACGTCTACGACGCAGAAAACGACGTCTACGTCAACAAGAACGACGCTTCCGCACCCGAAAGCAACACGTTCTATTCGAGAGTTGATATGCCGATCACCGTCACCGAAACGGACGCGGACGGCAACGAAATCACTCGCAACGCTCTTGCAAGCGAGGTCAAACTCTACAACAAGTGCGGAAAGACAGCGTATCAAGATCAAAACATCTCTTTGAGCGTAAGCGGCTTGATTTACTTCAATTCCGCAAGCGCGGAAGTCGTCAACGCGGGCGGCTTGCTTCCCAACGCGTTCCGCGATATGATTATCAACTTGCAAACGCTCAGCGCATTCAACGCGGGTATCGGTTTGAGAGTTTCCGCAAACATCGACCTTGCGGCGCTCGATTTGCAAGGACTTGCGTCCGGCGGCACGTTCGGCGACTTCATCAATAACAGCGATTTGAGCAAAGTCGAACTCGCAATCGAGTTCGTCGAAGTGAACGAAAAGGGCTACTTCGCAAAATACGACACTGCAAACGACACCGGAAACGGCAACGAAAAGGTGCTCGGCGGTATGTATTTGAGCGGCGGCACGCTCTATCTCGACCTCACGGGCGTAGTTTCCACTGCGGAAAACTATTCCAAGATTGAGAACTTCGTTGAATTTGCAAAGAAAGTTATTGAAAAACTCGGCTCAATCGGCGGCGACAAAGAAGAAAACGGCGCGCAAACGGCAAGCGACGAAGTGCAAACTCGCTCTAGCCAACGCGACGCGGTCTTGTTGCTTGCATACAGCGATTCTCAATTCCAAATCCAAATCACGAAAGCGTTGATCGCATTCGTGCTTGCAACGTTTATGCCCGATCTCGGCTCGCTCGAAGACGTATTCGACGTGTTCAACATCTCTTTGGGCGTTGACCTCGGTCAACCCGTTTACAAGCTCGTAGATGATTTGAAAGCGACCGATCCCGATCTGTACGAGAAATTCCAAAACGAGTACAAGGGCGACAGATACCGCAAGTACGAAACCGAAGATTTCAGCCAAAAAGCGGACACCGACACTTACTACGTCGCAGGCAACGCATACTATCTTGCAAGCACCACTTACGTTTACGAAGTGACTGTCGAAGGCGAGGAAGTCACCCCCGTTGACGGCGAGAAGTTGAGATTTACGGACGGCAACTACGATGCGGACAAGACCTACGCAGTGCTCGAAAACGGCACGTACGTAGTGATTTCAAACAAAGTTCAAGGCAAGTACGTTCATTCCAACGCAAACTACTATGCGAAAGTGGAAGGAATCACCGACCCCGTAAGTTTGCGCAGTTACAGAATGTACAGAAGAACGGACGGCGTTGAAAGCGTCACCGACACGTACATTGCAGGCGACACTTATATCCGCTATAACGGCGAAGAAAGAAAGATCGAAGAATTGAGATCTCGTTTGTTCGGCTACGTCAAAGACGAAAACGGCGAATATTACAGAACGATAGACCTCTACAATCAAATCAGCGATTACTACATCGGACTCGACGTCGCAATCGGTTGTGTGAATATGGGTCTCAAACTCGGCGGAATCGAACTCGGTTTCGGCGCGGGCGAGGAATTGTTGCCCGCATACATTCGCGACGGCAAAGCGCACTCGACGTTCGTAACGAGCGGCACTCTCAACAAGGAAATCGAGTACACCGACGAAACCAAGAACGTCTACGACTTCGAGGATATTCCGACCAATATGTTCTACGACACCATCATCACGGTGGGCTTCTCGGTTGAACTCGAATTCGGTATCACGGAAGGCACGCTCGACTTCGGCAAGATTTTGAGCAGCATAATCGGCGACCTCACGGGCGTAGTGGTCGAAATGCCCTCAACCACGAAGGGTTATTCTTCCGCGCACTTCAGACTCGACGTGTCGCTTATGGTTGACATCTACGACCTCACCAAGTCCGAACTCAAAGTCGAACTTATCAACGTCACCGAAACCGGTTACGAGAGTTTGTGGCTCGGCGCGTACTACGTCAACAACACGATTTACGTCAACCTTGAAGACGCGTTCAACATTCAAAAGTTCGCAATCGGCGGTCTTAACATCGCGGAAATCCTCAAAGATTACATCATCGATTTCGACACCGATAAAGAGTACTTTGTTGCGGGCGGCTCGCAAACGGCTTCCACGAGCGAAGCGTCCGTGGCAAGCGGCGCACAAGCAAGCGACGTTGACCTCAACGACAAAGAACTTGCTCTTTCGATGCTCATCAACAGAGATTTGCTCACCTTGAAACTCGGCGACAAACTCTTTGACACGATTCTCGAATATATCCCCGAAGATTTGCTCGGATTCGACATCAAAGACTTGTTCTATCAAGAAATCAACGGCGGATTGCAAGTCGAACTCAACACGTCCGACAGCATCAACCTCACGGTTGACGTTGCGCTCGGTCTCGACGGCGACAGATACAACAAAGATTCCGACTACGCGGGAACGGACGCAGACAATGAAAGCCTTGCAAACAAGGTCGGCGTTTCCGAAATCTACTACGTCTTCAAGCAAGACGCAAACGGCAACTACGTCAAGGGCGAAAACGGCAACTACGTCCGTGCAATCACCCCCGAAAAGACCAGTACAGAACGCTACGCCAAGTACAAAGTCAAGGTTGACGAGGGCGTAAAAGTTCCGTATCTCGTCAAAGTTCTCGACAACGGCAAGGGCGACGGCAGCGAATTGCTCGACAAGACCAAACTTCCGATGCTCGAAGACGGCGAAAGCGCGGTTGCGATTTACAAGTACGTTGCGGGCGCGGTTGCAAACAAGTCCTACGTCAGCGACGGCGGCAAGTACGATATGACGCTCACGCTCGAACTTGCAATCAAGAATCTCGACGTTGCGTTCACCAACTCTCGCACGTACGTCCTCAGCGGCGACGAACTTGCAGAGTACACCGATATGGACGACGTTGACCGCTTCACGCTCAGCGAAACCATCGACATTACGACGCAATTCAAGAGCGGCAAGGACAACGACATCGATTTGAGCGCAGTGCTTCAAGCGTTCTTCCCGAGCCTCACCGACGAGCAACTTCTCGTCATCAAGGCGCAAGCGGACGACGGCGGCGACGTAAATCGTTCCTTGCAACTCGTTTTGGACGTTGACATTCAAGTTGCGGCATTGCTCAACTTTATGCGCACCGAACTCGTCAAGTACACCGACGAGGGCGACCAATTCGACGGCGATATGGATTTGTTCACCGTCATCGATTTGCTTAAAAAGGTCATCGAAAACATCGACACGACGCAACTGACCAACCTCATTGCGGACGTAGCAAGTTACGTCAACCTCAGCGTAAGACTTCAAACCAAGGGCGGCAACGACGCAGACTACCACGATATGCTCGGCATTTATATGGTAGGCGGCACGTTCGAGTTGCTCACGGAAGAAGAAAAGACCAACGTAACGAGCGAACATTACGTAGACCCGAGCGAGAGATACGACCACTACTTTGAAACCAAGAACGGCAGTTACTATCTCGACGAAACGACGGGCGAATACAACTACATAACTTCGGATACGTTCGCGGGAACGAGATATTCCTACGATTCGAGTTATTGCTACAAGAACGAAAAGGGCAACTACAAGCGCGAAAACGGTGGCTTGTTCGTTGACCTCAGTTACTTCAATATTCCGTCCTTGCGTATCGACGCAAACGAAATCCGCAAACTTGTCGGCAGCATCTTCGCACTCACTTCTGGCGAGGCAATGACGGCGGCGGACGACACGACGGGCGACGGCAGCACCGACGACGGCACGGACAGCGGAATTTCCTTCCCGCTCGTCAAAGACGACACCATTCTCGGCTATATCAGAACGTTTGCATACGGCTTGCAAATCACGTCGAGATACGTCAAGGTGCTTGCAAACGCAGACTATATCAACAGCATTCTCTCTCTCGTAATGGGCGAGAACGCAATCCAATTCGACGACGATAAGTTCGTCAACCAACCCAACGTCACGCTTTACACGGACAACACGAGATACTCTTACGAGAACGCGCAAGACGTTATCGACGAGTTCAAGAACAACGTAAACGGTCTCGACAAATCGTCGGCAGAGTACAAGAAGTTCGCAAAAGAACTTGAAAGCACTCTCACCAAGTCCAAGTATTTGTTCGACATCACCGAGTACAGCGGTAACGACGGCGACCAAAACAAGGGTATCTACTTCAAGGCGAGCGACGGCGCATACGTACAAAAATCCGAAATGTCCACCGTCGAGCGCGAAGCGTACGACAAGCAAGTCGTGGCAGGCAAAGCAAGTTACTACGACGTAAAGAAAGTCAATGTTTACGTCAAACTTTCAAGCGGTGCATACGTCCTCTACGCAGACGCGACTCAAACTCAAATCAACAACTGCGAAAAGGTTGCGGAACTTCAAAACACTTATTTGATAAGAGTTCCGAAACTCTATTTCCGCAACGCTACGAGCGGCGAATACGAAGCGGTCGATTTCCGCTACAACATCGTCAAACCGCTTCAAGCGCGCAACGAGTTCATCTCGGTCAACCTCTATTTGTGGAATCACAAGTTGTCTATCGCAATCAACGCGCCGTCGGTCGGCGTAACCAAGTTCAATTACGTCACGGGCAAGGAAGCGATGGATAATCTCGGATTCACCGACATAGCGGAAGGCGCACGTTACATCAACACCGACGAAGATATCTACACCAGCGTGGATAAGGCTTCCGACGGTTTGAGCAACTGGGAATTCGATTACTACACCGGCGGCAACTTCGATACGAGCAAGTACGCAAACGGTCCTCGTTACTACGAGTACAGAGGCGAACTCATCGCAATCACCAAAGATTCGTTGTACGTCAAGAACGGCACTCAATACGTTCCTGCGGCGGCGGTAGACGCAAGCGCGAATCCGATTGAGACGAGTTGGGATTTGTTCCCCGACTTCATCGCGGAAATCGAAAACAACGGTGCGGAATACTACGTCGAGAACACGGCGAAGACCGCGTACGTACGCGTACAAAGAACTTTCATCTATAAGAAGTACACTTACAATACCGAAAAGAAGGTTCTTATCCCCGCAACCGACGACCGTAGCCCCGAAGACTACTACATCAAAGTTCAACAAGCAAGTTCGATTACGCAACCCGACTTCTCGAAGCCCGAATATGCGGATTACGCGTACAAGAACTACGTTGACAGCGACAACCTCTACTACATCTCGCTTGCGTTGAGAGGCAGTCTGTTCATTCAATCGGGCAAGATTTACCTCGATTACGCAACCTATCAAGAAGCGTACAAGAGCGTAACGGGCAAAGAACTCACCGACGCGAACTACAAGACCGTACTCAACGGCATAATGTTCAAGAAGTTCCAAGGCGATTACGTCAAAGTTTCCGCTTCGGACGACCTCGACGCACTCAAAGCAAACGGCGGTTTGTACGTTTGGGTCAACAGCACTCTCGACGAGAAATACAACGGCGTGAACGAAGCGCTCGGCGACGTTTTGGGCAACTTGCTCGGCGCAATGACGGGCAAATTCCAAATCGCGGAAGATATGACGTTCAACGTTTACTTCTCGCTCAGATTGAACCTCGGCTTCAAACTCTACATTCTTCCGTCGTTCAGTATCGACGTTCGCGACCTTGACGTTGCAATCGACGTTTGGGGCGAACAAAACGACTTGCTTGACGACGGCACGGGCAAGAACTACGTCACGAGCAAAGACAGAGACGAAAACAACTACGACGTCAAGTTGCTCGACGGCACGAAGCCTCATATCCTCGGCGTTTACTACGACAACGACCAAGACACGGGCAAAGCGGGTCTCTATATCGACGCGGAAGCGTTGCTCGGCAAAGACGCAAAACTCTTTGTGGATATGAGCAAGTACACGCTCGAAGAAGTTATCACGGGTCTCGTGGCAGGTATCGGCAAAGACGCCGTTGCGGCAGACGCGTCCGTTGCTTCCGACGACGTGACGAATCTCAATCCCGACAAACAAGGTTCGGATTCGACGAGTTTGTTCGTCAACATATTCACCAACGCGCTCGCACTCAACGTGACGTCCGGCTTTGCAAAAGTTCTTCTCAAAGAACTTATGCCCGACAACGCAAGCATTGCGGATATGTTGCCCAACCTCAAAGTTTATCTCAAACAAAACCTCAATCCGTACGACATTACGATAGGCGCAATTCTCTTTAACGAGAAAGGCGATATCCCCGTGTTCGACCTCGGACTCAACATTCAAGGTTTGAACGGTGTGACGGGCGAGTCCTCGTCCATCGAGTTCGGCAGAAAAGAAGATATTTTGGCAATGCAACAAGGCTCTAACGCAATCTTCTACTATGCGAACTTCTACCGCGACAACGACAACACGGATTACAGCAACTACTACGGAAAGAACTACAACGGCAAAGACTATCTCAAACTCATACGCGACGAAGCGACGGGTTACGATTATATCGCAAACGAGGACGGCACGAAGGGCGACCTCTACACGGGCAAAGACGCAAACGGCAACACGGTTGCGGGTCCCGAAGACAGATATATGAAAGCCGCGCCCGTTATGAGCGAAGTGCTTGCCGCAAGACAGTTGGCGTTCAAGGGCGACGTGTACACCGACGTTGAGGGCGTGTATATGCTCGTTTACAAACGCCTCAACGACATCGCAGGCAACAACAACCTCGACGAAGACACGTACAGAGAGTACAGAAACCTCGTCAATACCAACCAATTTGCGACCTACACGGGCACGCTCTACACGGTTGACAACAACGGCAACTTCGTCAAGACGGACAAAGACACGCTCAAAGGCTTCACGGGCGAGGGCAATTTGCAATACGCTCTTGCAAGCGTGTATGAGGACGGTGCAACCGAAAGCGAAAAGAGCAAAGCGATAGTTTACAACGAACAAACCTATTATCCGATTGACCCCAACGGCAACGGATACACCGATATGAGCGAAGCGGACGACTTTGCAAAGAGTTATCCGAGCGCGAAAGTCTACAAACAAGTCACCGATTTCACCAACTACACGAGAGCATTGGCACTCGACCTCGGCGATTTGCTCGGCGGCGGCACGTTTGACGTTGCAAGCGTACTTGCGGACCTCGAAAGCGTCGAACTCGGAATGAACCTCGACATCAAGATGACTCTCGACGACGTCATCAACTGGACGTATCAATTCACGAGATTCATCGACGATCCGCAAATCAGCGAATATCTCTACTTCATCGCGACTTCGCTTCAAGGCAACAAGGAATTCCAAAGCCTTATCGGCTTGAACCTCAACCTCAAGGCGTATCTCAAACTCGCAAATCTCGTCAAGATGATTTCGGGCGACACGAGCGTGGGCATTTTGCAAGCCCTCGAAGGCGCGAAGATTTATCTCGAATTGACCTACGAAACCAACTTCCACGGCGACAAGAAGCCGCAAGCGTTCTTGTGGGTTGAAATCAAAGACGGCAAACTCTATCTCAACATCGACGCGAGCCAAATCGGCGAAATCGTCGGTTGGGGCGACTTCTTCTCGTACGGCGTGGTCGAAGGTCTCGACCTTTCGAGCATACTCGGCAGCAGTTCGACGACCGCAAGCGCGCAAGCGTCCGTTGCGGCTGACGACGAGGAAGTCAACACGGGCTTGATTCCGTCGAACGTATGGGGCGTTCTCAACGTCGTACTCGGCAGATTGCTCATCGCAAACGACTTCATCACGGTCGGACTCAACGAAACTCTTATCGCGGACCTCATCGGTATGCTCGCGGGCAGCGACAGCGCAGTGCTTCAAGGCATCAGCGAGTTCTTGCCCAAACTCTACACGACCGACACCAAGGACACCAGCGGTATCACCATCAACTTCTACGGCAACTCGCCCAGCATCGACATCAACCTCGGCTTCAAGGTAGGCACGCTCTATTACGAAACCGTCAACAACTTCAATGCGATGTACGGTGCAAACGGCAAGTACTCGAAGGGAAGCGACTGGTCGGGCACAACGTTCAAGAAAGAATCGGACGGTTCCTACACGGTTGGCAAAGTTGAAAAGAAAGACAGCGCCGGCGCCACCGTTACCGACAATGACAACACCTATGTACTCGTGTCCACCGACGATTACGCACTCGTTGCGTACGCATATCCTGCTTGGGACGGCGACACCTACGACTACGACGCGGCAACGAACACGTTTGCGAAACACACCGCAAGCGGCACGAAGGGCGCATACCTCAAACAAGGCGACTTCGCAATCGCGATTTCTCTCGGCAAACTTTACGCTACGGTGAACAAAGACTTCTCTGTGGACAAAGACGAGAAATTTGCGGATAAGAACGCAGACGGTTCAATCAAGTACGTCGAAGCGGAAGACGGCAAGTACGTCAAGAACGCAGACGGCACGTATCGTCTCGCAACCGAAGCGGACGGCGACTTGACGCACTACAACGCTTCTTACAGCAACTATACGAGTTTGCAAAGCGCAACCGCACACCTCGAATTGTCAATCGAGATTTCCTTGTACGGAAGCGGCAAAGCGGGCGACGACAACATAATCGATTTGAGCGAAATCCTCGATATGATTATGGGGCTCATCAATCCCGACAGCGCAATCAGCGGCTCTACTCTCAAACTCAACATCGTCAACGAATTCGGTAACGACCAAGGCGCGTTCCTCACGCTCGACCTCGTTGCGAATATCGACGTTGAAACGTACAAAGTCGAACTCGGACTCGAACTCAACAAGAAGACGGCAAGTATGACCACCGCAAAGACGTTGCTCGGCGTTTACCTCATTGAAAACGCGGTATACGTCGACCTCAGCGGCATACTCGGCGAAACGGCAAAAGTCGCGGTGACCGACCTCAACCTTGACGGTTTGCTCGAAGGCGTACTCGGCAAGTTCCTTAATCAAGAAGAAACCACCGACGCGTCGGGCGCAAGCATTGCAAGCAAAGAGGACATCGGCACGATCGAAGCGAACAAAGATCATTTGAAGGATTACGCATACTTTATGATCAACGTTACGCCGCAAAAACTCTTGTTGCAACTCAACGCAGACCTCGTCAATGCAATCTACAAGAAGATAATGGCGATTCGCGGACTCGAACAAAAAGATTTGATTCCCGACATCGGCGATTTGCTTGTCAGAATGGACGCAACGGGCGACAAGACCGTCATCAGCGTCAACTTGAGATTCAGCGACGGCTTGTACTTCTGCCTTGACATTCCTGCGGCAAGCATAACGAAGGATACGAGCAAGGGCATTGCGGAACACTTCGGACTTTCCACCGAAGACAAGAAGTTCTACAAGCAACTCACTCAAGACGAACTTGCGGCAAATCCGTCGCAAGAAAAATACGTCAAGAACGCGGCGGGCGAGTACGTCCTCGACGAAAACCCCGTTGACGAAAGCAAGACGTATTACAGATACACTCACACGGCAAAAGTGCCGAGAGATTATCTCGAAATCCTCGCGCTCGACCTCGAAACGCTCGTAAACGGCACGGGTACGTTCGACATTTCGTCGCTCAACTTGCCCACGATCGGTCTCAAAGCGTCGCTCAACGTCACTATGACGTCCAAGAACCTCAAACCCGGACAAACCGGTTACGACGAATCGTTGGCAGGCTGGACGCAAGACCTTCTTGCAAACTTGCTCAGCGGTCAGGCTATGTTCGGACAGTTCAGCACGCTCACGTGGCAAGACGCGAAGACCCTCACCGACGGCGGAAAGGTCTACGAAGGCAAAGTCTACGTCAAGAACGCGGACGACGCGTACGAACTCTACACCGAAAAGACGTATTCCAAAGATACGACTTACTATAAGTACACTCTTGCCGACATCAATATCACGATGGCAAATGAGATCAATCTCACCATCAATATTGCGGCAAACGTAAACCTTGCGCCTATCATCGCGTACGGTATCGGCGGTATCTTGTTCAGCGACATCGCAGTTGACATCATTGCGGGCGCGCCCGTCAATTCCAACATCATCAGCCTCTACTATCTCGGTTCTTCCAGACTTATGAGAAAAGACGGCAGCAAGTGGGAACTCGATTTGGCAAGCGGCGCATATTCGTCCAACGAAATCTATTCCGACGCGCTCTACGTTGACGCAAGCGGTTTGGGTCTCGGCAAGATTAAACTTCAAGGCATCGCAGGCTTGCTCGGCGCAACCCCGAGTTACGACGCACAAACGGCGTCCGGCGCAAGCGTAAGCGCAGACGCAACGACGTCCGACGCGTCCACGTCCGACGCGAACACCGCAGGTGCGAACGCCGCGGCAAGCAACGCGCTCTACTTGCAAATCGACATTCAAAACGGACGTCTCGGCGTGTCCTTCGACAACGCGTTTATCTCAACGCTTATCGGAATGCTCGGACTCGACCTCGGCGACATCGAACTTCCGCCCATCAAGTCGGTCAAACTTGACGTAAACCTCGGCGCAAAGGGTCTCGATTCAATCAACCTCAACGCGCAACTCGACAGCGTCGGCACGGGCGCAAACGTCAAGATAAGCGACTTTGAACTCGGCTTCGGCAAGAGTATGGTCGAATCCGCAAAACTCATCGAATCGGTGAAGACGGGCTACACCGGATTGACTCTGTCCAAGACATCGGGCATTATGTCCCTCATTCAAAACGTCATCGACAGTTTGAAACCGGGTCTTTCCATCAACATTCAGAACAAAGTATGGCAGTTGACTCAAGCAAGAAAGGTCGCGACGTTGTATCAAGATTCAAGCATAACGCTCAGCGGCAAGAAGGTTCTCACGTCAACCAACATACCGAAGTCTTCACCCGAAAAATACAATATCCGTCTTGACTTAAAGAGCAACAGGGCAGATACGGGACTTTCCGCAATAGTGGGCGGCAACAACATCTTCGTCACCAACATCACGCTTCCTTCGGGCGGCTTGGTCGGTACGCTCGCGCCGTTGATTTCCGCACTCAACTGCCTCGACCTCGGCAGTATGATGGGCAGTTCGCCGCTTCTCGCGCTCGTAAACGGCACGGACGGCGATGACGCAACGTATGAATATCCGTCCGCAAAGACGGCGGCAGACGCCACTTCGACGCAAGCGGCAAGCGGTTGGAACGCAGACAAGACGTCGTATTCTTACCCCGTCAAACTCGACAACCTCGTCAAGAGCGTTGACGTCAACTTGTTCAACGACAACGAGTACTGGCCGTACTTTGAAAACGCAACGGCAGTGACCAACGGCGCGGGCAAGATTTCCGTCAAGGTCACGCTCAACAAAGATTCGTACAACGAACTCATAATTATGGTCACGTCCATACTTATGGGCTTGATGAAAGACAAGATCGACGGTGACGACGGCGAAGCGTACTTCGGCGACGTCCAAAAGGCTCGTAACGGTAAGACGGGTATAACCGGCAGCGGTTTGTCCTCTTACGCGATCGACGGAATCGGCGACACCGACGAAATCACCAAGTTCTACAACGGACTCGACGAGTTGGTCAAGAAGAACGCGTCCACGCAAGAGAAAGTCAACTACGTCGAACCGTTCGCAAGATCCTTGCCGGTAACGTTGACGAAGTGGGCGTTGTTGTTCGCGCTCGACGCAGCAGGCGTATCGCTTAGTTACGGTACTATCCAGAACCTCGCAAGCGAAGTCATCGAAGACTTGAACTTCCTCATCGGCGGTATTCTTCCCATTCCGTTTGCAAGCGGTGAAATCGATCCGTCCATCAACATTTACGTCGATCTCAACCCGACTGCACGCGATTACGGTTGCACCGGCGGTCAAACCGTGAAACCCGGTATTCAAGCCATCGAAATTATGGTCAACGCCGAGAAGAACGGCACCGGCACGGCAATGAAGTACAACAAAGCGCAAACCACCACCAAGAGCGATATGAACCGTATGGCAAACGGCGGCGGCGCGGTTGCGGCAGGTTCTGCAAACAGCACGACGACCAGTTTGAGCGAGGCTTGGGACTTCTTTATGATTCGTCTCACGCCGTACAGCATACAAGACAGTTCGTTCACGACGGGTATGTTGTACTTTGACGACGCAGAAAGCGCAGAAAAGGTTGACACCGAAGTCACACCGCCCACCGAAATCGTAATCGACGATCCGGCAACGAGATCGGGCAGTGCAGTGTTGTCGAGCGGTTCTACGACGCCTATCACGCTTCGCGACAGCGCATTCCTCAACAAAGACGTGTTCCCGCAATACGCAAACGTCAAATTCCCGATTTATCTCAGCGGCAAGCAAATGCAGTCCTACGATAAGTCAGGCGACTACAGCGACGCGCCCGGCACGCAAATCGTTTGGGACGCGGCGACGGTCGATTTGACGGCGGCAACTTCCGAAGACGCTTCGGGCAGACGTCTTGCGGGTTACGTATACGGCTACGCGCTCAACGTGGTGCTTTACGCAATCCCCGTCTACGTCACCAACGACAAGGAAGCGCAAACACAATCAATCAAGGGCTATTACAGAAACGACGACGGTACTTATTCCGAAAAGGCACTGGGTATCGACATCGACACCAATAGTTCCAAGTATATGGCGGAACTTCCCGACCTCGTGAGAATCCCGTTCAGAACGGGCGGCAAGTACACGTTCGCAACCTATCTCAAAGATTCGACGGGCAATATGGCGTACGCGGTTATCGACCCGATAAGCGGCGCACCGTCCGAAAACGGCTATCAAATCCTCGTCCAACCCACGCAAGCGGAAATCGACGCAGGTGCGGAAGCCAACCTCAACAAAGACGGCAACAAGTACTTGTTGATGCCTGCATACGTTGCGGGTCTCGTGACCGAGAAGGACGCAAGCGGCAATGACGTCTACAAGACGATCACCGCAAAAGACTCGACGGGCGCAGAAGTCAAGTACTACGTGCTCAGCCGCAACAAGTTGCCGAAGGGCAAACAATTCCCCGCAGGCACGATCGAGTGGAACACAGACGACTTCAAGTACGATTGGCAAGGCTCGACCGATTGGACGACGGGTGCGGAAAGCAACGTTGTCAAAGTCGGATTCACCTATCAATGGGGTCTCGGCAAAGCGGTTGAAGACACTATCTCGTTGACTGCAAAGAACTACAAGATTTCAAGACTCACGTCAATGTCCAACGACAAGGACGGCACGGTAACGCAAAACTTCAAGAGTGAGCGTGACTCTAGCGGCAACTACACGACGATCCTCGAACTCAAAGCGATGGACATCGACGCAAGTATGCAAAACCTCGTGACCTACCTTGGCGGATTCCACTTCGTCAACGGCAAGTTCGTCAACGAAAGTTCTATGACGGGCTTCGACGTCGAGTGGGATACGACGGAACTCGCAAAAGCAATTGCGGCGATCACGACCAAAGATTCGAGCGGCAACGACGTCGTAAACTACTACAAGGGTCTTGACGTAACGATCAAAGCAAAGGTCGGCGGCGAGAGATTCAGCATCTTCACGTCGGTCACGAAGAATCTCGTTTCGACGGATAAGAGCGGCTTCGTAGGCAAGAGCGAGAGTTACGCCGGCAAGTTCGCGCAAGAAGTCAACGTCAGAATCGTCGTCAAACCGTACGAATTCGATTCTATGGCAAAGGCTCTCGTATTCGATCAATATCAATACGAAACGATAACGGCAGATTCCTTCGGCACGGCGTATCAGCTCAACGTCAAAGACGCAAGCGGCAACACGAGCGTCGAAAACTTGACCGTCGGCAACGGACTCAGCGTCGAAGCGCCGTTCATCAAGGCGGGCGAAACCTACCTCAACGCGTACGACAACGCGGTGCACAAACTCACGTCCGACGAAATCACTTACGAGGGATACAGCAATCAAAGAACCTATCCGCTCTATGCGAAACTCGTCATCGGCACGGAATACAGCGGCAAGCAAGAGGTTTACGTTCCCATCGAAGTGAACGCGGTCAAACCCTCTGCCTATACTGTCAACGTCGAACACGACAACACTCTCAACCCGACTTGGTACGAGAGATACGACGAGTTCAACGTTTCCATCGGTATGAACACGCACACGATGTTCCCCGACTGGACGACGGTGCAGTATTACACCAACGCCGCTTGCACGAAACTCAAATCGCAACAAAACATCTTTGACGGCGGTACGATTTACGCGCAAGTCGAAGCGTACGCAACTGCGGACGGCACGAAGGACGGCACGAAACTCGCACTTGTCAACACGGGCAAGGTAGACGAGAACGGCGAGCCTATCTATTCGGCGCAAAAGATCACGCTCAGACTCAACGTCGAGCAACAAACGATACAATCCGTAAACTTCTTCTACGACGAAACGATCGGCGACGTCGCGGCGTATTTGAGAAAATATGCAAACGACGAAGCGAAACTCGCCGCACTCGAAGCGAAACTTGCGGATATAAACAACTACACGGGCAGCGTATATCAACAAACTCACGTCGTTGACGGCACTGCGTTCGGTATCGACCCGATCAACTTTGCAACCAACCCGAGCGACTACTTCAAGACGAGTGCTTGGGGCGACGCAAAGGGCGGCACTGCTGTCAAGGTCAACTTGGTCAAGGGCGAGTCCTACATCGCATACGTCAGAGCGTTCGACAGAATCGTTTCGGGCAAAGACGTAACCGGCACGGGCAATACGCAAACCGTTTATATGACGATAGGCAACAACAAGGTTTCCTTCAACGTCAACATTCCGAGTTATGAATTCGTCGGCGGCGCAATGAGCGACGCGGAAAGCAAACTTACGTATGTAGACGGCAAAGTCGCGGGCACTGACGACGATACGTTGAAACTCGCGTACAACGTCTTCGACGAATGGAAGTTGCCGAGCAAAGCGACCGTACAAACCGCACAAGGCGTCGGCGAAATCACCGTTGACGTCAAGTGGGTTGACTACGCCGCGCCCAGCAAAGACGAATTGAAGTCGGACGAGGACGGCAAGTTGTACGTCGAGCGCAAGTACTTCTTCTTCGACGGACTCACGATGCGTTATCCGAGTGCGGACGCGTTCACGGCAAAGATTTATCTTGAAAACTTCAACGCGAACGTACAAATCGTTCCCGACGGAATGAGTGACGTATACGACGTATTTGACAAGTTCGAGTTCGCTCGCACCGCAACCGTCACCGTTGACGGCGTCGCATATCGCAACGTACCTATCCACTGGGAAAGCACGGCAATGCCGACTGCGGACGAAATCAAGCAGGGCAGTTTCACTCGCAAGATGTACGTTCTCGGCGTATACGTGGCAGGTCAGGATATTTACAGCGACTACGTCGTGACCGTCAACAACGACTTCACGATTGACAAACTTACGGGCGGCTACTTGGCAGGCGACTTTGCAATCGACGTTGCAAAAGACAACTTCTATCAAGGCTTGCCCAAGAGCGCAAACGTCAAGGTCGGCGAGAAGACTATCCCCGTCACGCTTGCGTGGAGCGACGACTACACGGCAGAGAGCGGCTTTAGCGGCAATATGACTCTCACGATAACTTCCAAGGACGGCAACAAGGTCGTGCTCGAAAGTGACGTGAACGTCGCCGTAACGGTCGAATCCGCAGGTATCACGGGTCTTGCGAAGGCTCAAAAATACGTTCTCGACCCGTACGCAAAGAGCGGCACGCTCTTTGAATCGGGCAGTTTGCAAGAAGTCAAAGTCAGCGGCAGCGACAAGACGCAATACGTTGCGGTCGAATACGAATTTGACAATCAAGCGTTCTACGACAACGTGGCTTCCTACTTCGGCAAGAAGTACAAAGTCGCGGTGACGTACAAGTACAACGCGGGCAAGAACGTCAACGTCGAAACGGGCGAAATCGAAGTTTACGTAGTCAACAGAAGCATTATGTTTATGTCCGACTACGAGAATCGCTCGATTGTGGTGGATACGTTCCTTCACAAAGACGCTTCCTATCTTGCCAACAAGATGAGTATCACGACGACGGGCGGCGACGTGTTCGACGCGTACTTCGACTGGTCAGACGTTGACAAACTCATCAAGAGCGGAAAGAGCAACTCGGCGTATATGGCGACCGCGCTCGTGGGCGTCGAGAAAGCAAACGGCGGCTACGTCCTTGCAGATATAACCGACGACGGCAAGGTCAACCCGACTTACGTCGCAATCGAAGACTACGTTGCGTACAAGCAAAAGACCGACCCGAACTTCGCTCTTACGAACGAAAAGAGATATATGCTCGCAAAACAACGCGTCAACGTACCGGTCACGGTACTTGACCGTACGATTGCGGACGCAGAACTCTTGCTCGGCGACACCGACCTCGAATATTTGTATTCCGATTCGAGCAAGTATTCCACAATCACCGACACGCTCGTCGGCAAGACGAACGGCGCGTATGACGGCAGATACATCGACATCGTATACAACAAAGCGACCGGTATGCCCGAACAATACGTTTACTACAACCACTTTGCATACGTCGGTCAAGACAAACTGCCCGACACTATGCAACTCACGTTTGCAAACGGCGACGTCGGCGAATACTACATCACCTACGAAAACGCGCCCACCGCAAGCGACCTTGCAGGACTCACGTCAACCCTCGACAGAACGATGACCGTTCGCGTATGGAACTCGAAAGCCAAAGAAATCGAGGTTATGGACGCGTTTGAAATGTCGATCAAGATCCGCGTGTCCAAGGTTACGCTCACAAACAGCGACCTTGCGTACAACGATATGTCGGTCGGCTCGTACAAGTACAACAAAGACGTATATGCAGACGTAGCGAACACCGTCTACGACACGAGCAAGTATGCTTCCACCGCAACGTTCTACGTCGGCGCGCAATTTATGCTTGCGCAAACGTGGTGGACGGACGGCAGATCCGCAAACGGCAGCAAATACGACTACAACAGCACTTACAACAAGCGTCACGGATTCGTCGACACCGACGGCGAAGTATATCCCGGCATTTACAGCGTGTACTCGGTCAACAACGAGTTCAAGGCGGAAGGTCAGGAAGGCAACTACGTAGGCGTCAAGTTCTACGTCTACAACGCGGACACCAAGAACTATGCGTTGTATAACGGCACGGTAAACTACGATTCCGCAAACACGACCTACAAGAGCGAGAGCGGACAAGACCTCTACATTCTCGTTTACGTGACGACGCAAACTCTCAACGCAAGTTGGAATGCGGACAACGTCAACTACACGTACAGAGGCGGCAATGTAGCAGTCGAAGCAACTCTCGCAAGCGGCGTTGAAGGCAACGGCGCAACGGCAAAGGTAGACGTCACCGTACACGTCAACAACAGCAGAGTAAGCGGTGAAGCGACGCTCGTAAGCGGCGATACTTGCGGCTTGTTGACGGACGGCGTATTCGTAATCGACCCGTACGCAAACGGCAACGTCTTTGCAAGAAAGACGGGCTACAGCGGCGACCGTTACGAACCCTCGTCGGTAGCGACCGAAGGCTACGTCAAGAACAACCTCGACGGCACGTACAAACTCGTTGACGGACAATACGTCGAGTTGAGTGCGGACGAACTCAACAGAGATTACGCAAACTTCCCGACCAGACTCACCGTCACGCTCACGAACGGCACCAAGGTCAACGTGCCCGTAACGTGGGACTTCAGCGGCGTCAACGTGACGTATGCGGGCGGCGAATACTACGCGTACGCAATCGTCAACTACGACGGCGCGTACAACTACAAGGCAACGGATTCGTCCTCTGCAAACGAAGTCGGCACGCAACGTATCAGATTCAGCGTCAAGGTTCTTGACAGAAGCGTAGAAAGCATTGCCAACGACAGTGAACTTCAAAAACTCACGGGTTACGCTCTTGCAACCAACAAGACCTATATCAATCCGTACGAGTATATCAAACCCACGATGCCCACCGAAATCTCTCTCAACGAACGTCAAGCAGACGGAAGCGTCAAGGCTATGACGTACTCGACGAGAAGCGATACGAGAACGCTCGTATGGTCTTACGACGAGTTCAGACCTTCCTACAACGGCGGCTTGATTTACGTCACCGCAAAACTTATCGGTATCGACGGAAATGTCCAAGAATACAAGATTCCGTTCCTCGTCCAAAAGATGGAAGCAACGGCAATCAAAGAGGCGCAAACCACGGTCGGTTCGGACGGCGTGACCAAACTCACGGCAAAGACGGGCGGTTACAGTTCCGCAATCGTTTCGGGCAAAGCAAGCAGTTCGTTCAGTATCGACCCCAACGACCCGACCAGATTGTCTATGCCGTTCACCTATATTGCAACGTTCAACGTCTACAATCCGACGTTCAATGCGGCAGACGGCACGGTTACGTATCCGGATACGGCGTCCACGACGACGGACATCGAGTTCTTCTACGCAATCGTTTCTATGCCCGCGGACGAGCAATACACCGTCACGTCAAGCGGAATCACGACGAGCGCAAGCGGCAACACCGCAACGATTCAACTCGGCGACCAAGAACGTATCTCGGTGACGGTCGTTCAAACCAACGCAAACCTCGCGCCGACGATTTCGAGCGCAAGCGGATTGCGCAGCGGCACGACGCTCAACACTACGACGACCGTAAACGGCAACAGAGTCAACGTAGTTTGGTTCGGCACGGCGGAAGTTTATTCCGCTTCCGACAACTCGTTGGTTGCAAGTTACGCGGTTATGTTCTCATCGGCAGGCACGAGCCTCACGCTTCCCACGTCCGCAGACCGCAAGATAGTCTACAAACTCTATGCGGCGGTAGGCACGGTGGTTGACAGCAACGGCACGGTCGTTACCACTCAAAAGGCAACGCAAAGTTTTGCGAACTCGCACAGCGCAATTGTAGCGGGACAAACTATCCCCGTTTACCAAGCAATCAGCAGCCTTGAAACGATAGAGTGGAATCCGAGAGGATAACCTCTTATCGCTCGTTTATGCAAAACGATACGCAAAAGCCTCGCATTTAGCGAGGCTTTTCGTTTCTTGCAAAGGGGTTTTTGTAAAATCCGAATGTGGCGTATAGGCATAGTAATACGAGTATCGACATAATCGAGCGGCAATAAAATATACGAAAAACGAGCAAAAAATCAACAAAATATGCCGTTTTTTTGTCAAGTTTGGTTTGCATTTTGCAAACAAAGCGGCGCAAGTATAAATTTTTATTGAAAATATCGCCGCTTGTGATATAATACATATAATAAAAGCAACGGAGGCACTTATGGGACTCATCAAAAGACAACTTCTCAAAGTTATAAGTTGGGAAGACAGTTCTCAAAATACATTAGTTCACAAATTTGAATACGACGACAGATATGCGATTATGAAAGGGTCGGAACTCATCGTTCGTCCGTCGCAAGCCGCCATATTCGTGTATCGCGGAAGCGTATGCGACGTTTTCACCGAAGGCAGTTGGAAACTCGACGAAGGTTCGACGCCCGTACTCACCGCGCTCGCAAACTGGAAATACGCGTTTGAAAATCCCAAACAAATCGACGTTTATTACGTCAGTTTGAGAAGATTCACTCAAATGAAGTGGGGCACGCCCAATCCCGTTATGATGCGCGACAAGGACTTCGGAATGATTCGCATCGCAGGTCACGGCGAGTATTCTTTCCACGTTATGAATCCGCAACTCTTTATGAGAGAGATTTTCGGCGCAACGCATTCCTACAAGACCGAGGACATCGAGGAACATCTCAAATCTTTGGTGCTTGCTCAACTTACGGATATGCTCGGCGAATGCGAAATTCCCGCGCTCGAACTTGCGGCAAACTATCTCGAAATCGGCGACACAGTATGCAAGGAAGTGAAGCCCAGATTCAACGAACTCGGACTTGACATCGATTCCGTCATCGTGCGCAACTTCAAGTTGCCCGAATCCGTCGAAAAGGCGATGGACCAACGCACCACGCTCGGCGTATTCGACGGCAAGATGGGCGAGTACGCTCAATACGAATCCGTGCAAGCAATGCGCGACGCGGCAAAGAACCCCGGAATGGGCGGTATGTTCGGCGCGGCGGGAATCGGTCTCGGAATGGGCGCAAGAGTGGGCAATCAATTTGCGCAAAACCTCGACGAAGCGCAAACGCAAAAAATCAAATGTGCAAAATGCGGCGCGTCCGTCAAAGCGGGTGCGAAATTCTGCCCCGAGTGCGGCGCAAAGGTTGGCGCAGAGGCAACCGTAAAATGCTCTAAATGCGGCGCAAGCGTTCCGCAAGGCGCAAAATTCTGCCCCGAATGCGGTCAACCGATGAACGTCGTATGCCCAAAGTGCGGCGCAAAAGTTAAATCGGGTATGAAATTCTGCCCCGAGTGCGGCGCAAAAATCGGCTGATAAAGGATAAAACGGACTTAAACACGTATGGCAAATGATTTCGATTACAACGTTTCGGCGGTCGTAAAGTGCCAAAACTGCGGCGCGGATATGGTTTACGACCCCGAAAAAGGCGCGCTTCATTGCTCGTATTGCGACGCAACTCGCACAATCGACAAAAGAGTGTGCTTCAAGCGCGATTACGTTCAAGCACTCGACGAGGGCGAGGTCAAATTCGACGATTCGACCTACAAATGCCCCAACTGTGGCGCGGAAGTCAAACTCGCGCCTTTCGACACTGCAATAAAATGTCCTTATTGCGGCGGTACGAACGTTGTCGAACTCGAGGATATGAAAGGGCTTAAACCCGACAGTATTCTTCCGTTTGCGCTTTCCAAAACTCAGGCTTCGGAAGCGGGCAAAAAGTGGATAAAAAAGAAGATTTTTGCACCTATTAAACTAAAAAAGAGTTTCAAGGTGGAAAACTTCAAGGGCGTGTATATCCCGTCTTACGCTTTCACGACCAACGCCGATTCCACCTACGACGGACGACTTGGCGAACGTCGCACGAGAACCGTCGGAAGCGGCAAGGACCGCCATATCGAAACCTACATAGAGTGGTACGACGTCAACGGCTCGACAAGCAACTTCTTCGAGGACGTGGCGGTCGAGGCAAGCACGCAACTCAATCAAAAAGAGTTGAACAAAATCTTGCCCTACGACACCGACAATCTCGAGGCGTACAACAAGGACTACATTGCGGGCTTTTCGGCAGAGAAGTACGACACCTCGCTCAAAGACGGATTCGACGTTGCAAAGGGTCAGATGGACGACACCATTCGCAAACGCATAATCGACGGTTACGGCGCGGACGTCGTGGATTATCTCAACGTGCACACCTCGTACAAGGGAACGGCGTTCCACTATATGATGTTGCCGCTTTGGGTCTGCGCGTACGTATACCGCAAAAAAGGCTATCGTTTCATCATCAATGGTAGAACCGGCAAGTCCACCGGCAAATCGCCCGTATCGCCGCTTAAAGTCGCAATCGCGGTGCTTTTGGCGGTCGGCATAGTCGCGTTCATCGCGTGGGCGGTGCTGACGGGACAGTTTGAAACCTAATCCGCGGTCGAAAAGCGTAAAACCGTAAAACGCAATACGAAAACGCTAAATTGCAAATCGCAAGGCGAAAGGTTAAAGTCGTAAAACGACAATACCGAAAGCGCAAAACTACAAGCCTAAAAACGACTTGAAACTAACGAAAACAATTAAAATTTATATATCTTTACGGAGGTAAAAACAATGGTAACAAAAGATATGCTCATCATCGACGTACTCGCACAAGGCGACCCCGACAAACTCGCAGAAGTGTTGCAAGAGAGCGGAATGCACTGCTTGCATTGTATGCTCGCACACGGCGAAACTCTCGAAGAAGCGGCGGCAGTACACGGAATCAACGTGGACGAACTCGTTGCAAAACTCAATGCGGCTATCGAAAAATAACGTTATAAACGCATAGAAAAACGTCAAAAAAACATAGAAAAAACGCCGTTTTTTCGGCGTTTTTTTATGTCGTTTTTTATTGGTTTTCGTATCGATTTTATATTGCCGTATGCAATTTGCTTTTTGCTCGAACGCACGTTTTTTAATTGCGGCGAAAAACTTTTCGTCGTTTTTTTAAGTAGTTTTTATATCGCAATATTCGTTTTTTTCGTTATCCGTTGCGTTTTGCGTTTTTCGCGTCGTTTTTCACATAAAGCGGCAGAGTGCGCACGCGATGAGCGCGCCCAAAAGTGTGCAAAAAAGCGATACGGGGATTGCGTAGCGCAACTTCTTGACCTTGCACGCAGAGAAGTAAACGGCGGCTATATAGAATATTGTTTCGCTGCCGCCCGCTATCACCGAAGCGCACCTTGCGATATACGAATCCGCGCCGTATTTCGTTATTATGTCCTCGAGTATCGCAATCGTGCCGTTGCCCGAAAGGGGAACGAGCAAGAGTATTTCGGCAACTTCGCTCGGTATGCCGATATACGCAAGAGGCTTTGCAAGCCACCCCGAAATTATGCTCGAAAGACCGCTTGCTTTGAACATTTCTATGCACACGAATATGGATGCGATATAGGGGAAGATGTCAATTACGAGGTCGAGTCCGTCCTTTGCGCCGAGCAAAAAACAGTCGTATACTTTCACCTTTTTGACGATGCAAACTATGATGAGAAGAATGAGAAGAATAGGCAGTATATACATACTTACGCTCATAATCCACCTCTTTGCGATTTTACGCCACGTTTGCAAAACGAGGGTTTTATTTTGCGATTTACGCTAAATAAAGTGCTTGTTTTGTCGTTTGAATCTTTTTTATTCTTTTTTAGCGAAAACACTTTGCAAAGAATCATTCCGCACAAAGTGGCTATGCCGCTGGATATTAAAGTGGGCAAAATCACGTCGGACGGACTTTGCGAATTTGCGCTTGCCCTAAGCGCAATCACGGTTGCGGGAATAAGTTGAATGGACGTTGCGTTTATCACGAGCAACATAATCATATTGTCGGTTGCTCTGTCGCTTCCGTCGCTCATCGCGCTCATCGCTTTTATGCCTGCGGGGGTTGCAACGCCGCCCATTCCGAACATATTTGCGGCAAGGTTGACGCAGATTTTGTCGTAGGCGTCGTCCGACTCGTTTTTGAAAATCTTGCATACCACGGGACGCAGAATCTTCGACAGCTTTTTGTCGAGGGCGGTTGCTTCCACCATTTTCAGAACGGACAGCCACACGGCGTATATCGCGCAAAGTTTGAATGAAAGTTCGATTGCGCCGCGCACGCCTTCTATCATCGTGGGAAAGGCGGATTCGGGGGACGTTATCGTCATCAGCACCAAAGATATTGCCGTTATCAACAGAAATGCAACGTTCATACGATATTGTATTTTTCGCCTCGCGCGCATATGCACTTATGATTTACTTTTATAAATAAAAGATGTATAATGTATAAATCAATCCAAAAGGCGGACATCATTAGTCTGCCGACGAGGTGAATATGCAAGACAAAAAGAAATTTTATATGACCACGGCAATCGCCTACGCTTCGGGCAAACCCCACATCGGAAACACCTACGAAATCGTGTTTTCCGACCTCGTTGCAAGAGCAAAGCGTATGGAAGGTTACGACGTGTTTTTCCAAACGGGTACGGACGAGCACGGTGAAAAAATCGAACTCAAAGCGCAAGCGGCGGGAATGACCCCCAAGGAATTTGTGGACCAAAAAGCCGCAGACATCAAGCGCATATGGGATTTGATGGACACCACCTACGACAAATTTATCCGCACCACCGACAAAGAGCACGAGCAGCAAGTGCAAAAGATATTTGAAAAATTCTATAAACAAGGCGACATCTACAAGGGCTCGTACAAGGGCTGGTACTGCACGCCTTGCGAATCGTTTTGGACGGAAAGCCAACTCGTCGACGGAAAATGCCCCGACTGCGGCGGCAAAGTCGAGATGGCGGAAGAAGAAGCGTATTTCTTCAATATGAGCAAATACGCCGACCGCCTTTTGAAATACTACGACGAACACCCCGATTTCATCGTTCCCGTATCCCGCAAAAACGAGATGGTCAACAACTTCTTGAAGCCCGGACTTCAAGACCTTTGCGTGTCGAGAACGTCGTTCACGTGGGGTATTCCCGTAACGTTCGACAAACGCCACGTCGTGTACGTTTGGCTCGACGCGCTCACCAATTACATTACGGGTATCGGATTCGATACGGACGGCAATTCGAGCGATTTGTACAAAAAGGAATGGCCGGCAGACGTGCATATCATCGGCAAAGACATCGTGCGTTTCCACTCGATTTACTGGCCCATTTTCCTTATGGCACTCGGCGAGCCGCTTCCCAAACAGATTTTCGGACACCCGTGGTTGTTGCAAGACGGCGGAAAGATGTCGAAGTCCAAGGGGAACGTCATTTACGCAGACGACCTCGTGGACTATTTCGGTGTGGACAGCGTGAGATATTTCCTTCTTTCGCAAATGCCTTTCGACAACGACGGCGTGATAAGTTGGGACTTGGTTATGGACACCATAAACAGCGAACTCGTCAACGTGTACGGCAACCTCGTACAACGCACGATTGCTATGACCAACAAGTATTTCGGCGGAATCGTTTGCGACAAGGGGGTGAGCGAACCCGTTGACGACGAACTTAAATCCGTCGCAAAAGCGGCGCGCGACAAAGTGTTTGCCAATATAGACGCGTATCGTTCGGCGGACGCGTTGAGCGATATATTCACGGTTTTGCGCAGAGCAAACAAGTATATCGACGAAACTATGCCGTGGGTGCTTGCAAAGGACGAGCGCCAAAAGGACAGACTTGCAACCGTGCTTTACAACCTCACCGAAACGATTGTGATTTGCGCGAGTTTGCTTGCGCCGTTTATGCCGTCCACCTCTCAAAAAGTGGTCGAGCAGTGCGGAACTACGCTTAGAGAGTACGCAGACCTCGACAAATTCGGACTTTTGCAAAACGGCACGAAAGTTGCGGAAAATCCCGCGCACCTCTTTGCGAGAATCGACGTTGACAAAGTGAAAAAAGACTTGCTCGCAAAGGGTATCGTCAAAGAGGACAAACCCGAAGAAACGCCCGAAAAACCCGAAAAGAAAGAGAACGTAAAAGAGGAAAAGAAAGAAGATAAAAAGGCGGAAAACGTCGTCGATTTGAGCGAAATCACAATCGAGGACTTTGCAAAAATCCAACTGCGCGTCGGAAAAATTCTCACCGCCGAAAAGGTTGAAAAAGCCGACAAACTTCTCAAATTTTCCGTGCAGATAGGCGACGATACTCGCACGATAGTGAGCGGAATCGCAAAACACTACACGCCCGAAGAAATGGTGGGCAAAAACGTCGTCGTGGTGTACAACCTCAAACCCGCAAAACTTCGCGGAATAGAGAGCCAAGGTATGCTTCTTTGCGCTTGCTTTAAGAAAGAAGACGGCAGTGAAGAAGTGGTGCTCGTATCCCCCGAAAAGCCCGTCGAAAGCGGCAGCGTGGTGAGATAAGTCGGCTATGTTGATTGACACTCATTGCCACTTAAACGACGAGAAACTGCTTTGCGACGTAGACAGAATCGTCGAGGATTTTGCAAAGGACAATCTCGAAAGCGCGATATGCGTCGGCTACGATATGCCGTCGAGCGAACTTGCGGTTACGCTTGCAAACAAGTACGACAAAGTGTATGCGGCGGTGGGGGTGCATCCTCACGACGCAGATACTCTCGACGACGAAGCGTGCCAAAGATTGCTCGAACTCGCAAAGGACGGCAAAGTCGTTGGATTCGGCGAAATCGGACTCGATTACTATTACGATTTGAGCGAAAGGGAAGTGCAAAGGAGCGCGTTTGCAAAGCAAATCGAACTTGCAAATCAAGCAAATTTGCCCGTGATTTTGCACGTTCGCGACGCATACGAGGACACGAGAAAAATCCTTTTCGATATGCGAAACTACGTTCAAAACGGATTGCTTTTGCATTGCTATTCGGGGTCGAGCGAGTACGTGAAAATCTTTGACAAACTCGACGCGTACTACGCGTTCGGCGGCGCGATAACCTTCAAAAACGCAAAGCATAATCTCGAATCGCTGGCGGTCGTTCCCAAAGACAGATTGCTTTTGGAAACCGATTGTCCGTATATGACGCCCGTGCCGTTCAGAGGCAAAACCAACGAACCGAAGTACGTCGCGCTCGTAGCGCAAAAGGCTGCCGAGGTGCTCGGCGTGAGCGTGGAAGAAATCGAGAATATCACCACAAAAAACGCAAAACGACTGTTTACGCGCTTGAAATGAGCGTGTAAAACCTCGATTTTGACGAAACTGCAAAATCGATAACGATAAAAAACAAAATTCAGAGAGTATATAATGACCAACAATTACGTTTATGAATTCGGCGACAGTTTATATCTCAACGTTACCAACCGTTGCCCGAACAACTGCGAATTTTGTATTCGCAACATCAAGGACGGCGTGAGCGGAAACGACCTTTGGCTTCTGAAAGAACCCACTTTCGAGGAACTCGTGGACGACATCTCTATGTACGATTTGTCAAAGTACAAAGAAATCGTTTTCTGCGGATTCGGCGAGCCGATGTGCAATCTGTCTATGATTTCGCAAATCGCGCCTTACCTCAAAAAGAAAGGTTGCAAAATCCGTATCAATACGAACGGACTTGGCAATCTCATCAACAAGCGCGATGACGTTGCAAAACTCATTGCGCCCTACGTTGACAGCGTGTCCGTGTCGCTCAACGCTTCGACGCCCGAAGCGTATCAGGAAATTTGCAGAAGCAAGTACGGCGAGGCGGCGTTTGACGCTATGCTCAAATTCACCAAAGACTGCGTCGACGCAGGCATAGACACGACTATGTCGGTGGTCGATTTTATCGGCGAGGACGAAGTCAAGGCTTGCGGCGAACTCGCAAAGAGCGTCGGCGCGCATTACAAGGTGCGCGAAACCATAAGAGAGGACACCGAGTATTAAGAAAAAACAGCAGACAACTCGTGACCACTGTTTTTTATCTTTTGTACTTCGATTGTTCGTCCGATGTGATTTGACGTTTTATCTTCGGTACGATAGTAGTATGTGACAAACGTCTCGGCACATACGCGCTTTTGAAAGGAAATAAATGGAAAATAACGGCATAAAAGACATAATACGCGGCGTAAACTTCCGCTTCAACAAGGCTCTGGGTCAAAACTTCATCACCGACTCGAACCTTCTCGACGCAATCGTTGCGGACGGCGGAATAACGGGCGACGACGTCGTCGTCGAGATAGGCACGGGGGCGGGTACGCTCACTCGCGCCATTGCAAAAGTCGCAAAAAAAGTGTACTCGTTCGAGGTGGACCGCAATTTAGAGCCCGTGCTTGCGCTCTCGCTTCAAGGCGTCGAAAACGCCGAAGTCGTGTTCCGCGACGTCCTCAAAATGAAAGACGACGAACTTGCCGCAATCGTGGGAAGCAAATTCAAAGTGGTTGCGAATTTGCCTTATTATATCACCACGCCGCTTGCTATGCGCTTTATCGAAAGCACGCTCGACGTGGAATCCATAACTATTATGGTGCAGAAAGAAGTCGCGCTTCGCTTCGTTGCAAAGCCGAACACGCCCGACTATTCTGCAATTACGCTTGCAATCGAAATGGCGGGCGACGCGCAGATTACGAGAAACGTGTCGAGAAATATGTTTTATCCCGCGCCGAACGTGGACAGCGCAGTCGTGCGCATAGATATAAACCGCCACAAACTCGACGGCGAAAACAAGGCGCTTCTTCACAAACTCGCACGCTCGTCTTTCGCTATGAGAAGAAAGACTCTTGCAAACAACCTTTCCGTTGCGTTCTCGCTCGAAAAGCAAGAGGCGACTCAAATCGTCGAGGAAGCGGGATTTCCGCCGCTCGTGAGAGGGGAAGCGTTGTCCCTCGAAGACTACAAAACTTTGTCAAAAACGCTTGAAAAGCACATAAAATAAGAAGTATGGTCAAACACAAATCTCACAACTTAACGGGAATATTGTTCTGCTCGTTGTGTGCGCTGGTTTGGGGCTTTGCCTTCGTGGCACAGCAATCCGCCGCTTCCGACGTGCCTACTTTCACGTTCAACGGACTGAGATTTTCGCTTGCGGTCGGCGTTATTGGCATATTCATTCTAATAAATATGCTCGTAGACAAAAAGAAGGGTACGACTCGCACGGGGTGGAACAAATCCACTTTGATAGGTGGCGCATTGTGCGGTTTGAGTTTGTTTATCGCAAACAATCTGCAACAGTACGGCATTGCGCATACCACCGTCGGCAAAACGGGATTTATCACCGCGCTGTACATCGTCATCGTGCCGCTTCTAAACGTGCTTTTGAGAAGACGTATTCCCACGAACGGCAAATTCGCAATCGTGTTTGCAGTGCTCGGATTTTATATTATGTGCATAAACGGCGACAGCGGACTCACCTATGCGGACGCAATGTTGCTGCTTTGCGCGATTATGTTTTCCCTTCAAATTATGTTCATAGACGTGTACGTCGACGAGTGCGACCCGATTAAACTCACCTTCGTGCAGTTCGTCGTGGCAAGTCTTTTGAGTTTGCCCGCAATGGCAATCGAGGGCTTTCCGCCGGCGAGCGCGGTGGCACAAAACATAATCCCCATTCTCTACGTCGGCATAATGTCGGCGGGCGTGGGATTCACTTTCCAAACCTTAGGGCAGAAGTACGCGCCGCCCGAACTTGCAACGCTCATTATGTCTCTCGAATCCGTCATAGCGTTTATCGGCGGCGTTGCGTTTTTGCACGAGAGTTATTCGGCAAAAGAGTTTGTAGGTTGCATAATAGTGTTGCTTTCGGTGTTCCTTGCGCAACTGAGCGTGCCGCACACTATGCTCAAAGCAAATCACAGCAAGTTCTTTATAGACTGACGGAATAGATTTTCGATAAATGATACGAAAAAAATACAAAACACGCACTTTATGTGCGTGTTTTTGCTTGTTAAAACGCTTGTTTTGCGTATTTGACACAGGATTTAATTTTCCGATTTTTGATAATCGAGGATAGTCGCAACGCCGTCTTTAACCGTGAATCTGACGTTGTAGCAATCGAATTTCATACCGTAAATTCTGTCGTCGTCTTGATAGGATGGGCGAGGGTCTTGCGCTATGCAAGATACGATTTCTTGCTTCATATCCTCGTGTAAATCGTCAAGGACTTCGACGTTTTTCACTTCCAAAACGTGGGTTATATCCTCTGTGAATCCGCAAACCGCGCTCGGTACGCAATCGGTTTTGAGATAAGGTTTTACGTCGTAAATCGGCGTTCCGTCCAAAATGTCCGCGCCTTCCACAATCAATACGTTGCCTTGTTCGGTGTCCTCTACGCCGACGAGTCTGACCAAACTCAAGCCCAGCGAGTTGGGGCGGAAGGGCGAGCGTGTGGCAAAAACGCCCATCTTCGTGTTGCCGCCGAGACGGGGCGGACGTACCGTTGCGCAAAACTCGTCGCGGTGTGCTTTTGAAAAATCGAATATCAGCCACAAGTGCGAAAAGCCCTCGATTCCTCTCAAAGCGTCGGGGTTGCGATATTCCTTTTCAAACACGACGGTACTTTTGGTCGCGACTTTGCCGCTTTGGCGCGGTATGCCGAATTTTTCCTTGAACGGCGTATGAATGATTGCAATCGGTTTTATTTCCATATCTGCCTCGAAACGTTGTTGACACAAGAATAATAACACGATTTTCTCGTTTTTCATAGACTTTCCGTGCGAGTTTTTGGCGCGACTTTTTTATCGTTTTTTGTGGCGATATATACGGACTTTCGATATGCGTTTTCGGTACGCACTTGGGTATGAGGTTTGAAAAGCGAGCGCAAACGCCGCTTAACCTTGTTCGGCGTTTTGCCGCGCGGTCAGAGTTATCGTACTTTTGTAAAAAATCGCTCTTGAAATGACGGCATTTTTGTTTTATACTTTTCGTATAATCTTTTATATCTTATCGATATAAAAATTTGATAGGACGGAGGAAATTATGAAAAGAACTTATCCGAGTTGGTTAGAGGGTCAACTCAACAGCAAGCAAACCGAGTATACGAAGCCTACAAAACTGCTCGGCGACGACGGCAAATTGCTCGCCCCCGGTTGGGCAAGACATAACGTTTTCGAGTACGACCGCGAAAAAGCCAAACCCGCAAACCGTAAAAAAGAATGGGATTTCTATCAAATCTCGAACGGCGAATTTATGGTGCAAATCAGTTTTGCAAACATCTCTATCGGCGGATACGCGCAAGCGTCAATAACCGACCTTCACCACGCGCATAAGAATAGCAAAATCCATTCGGGCACGATTCTCGAATGTACCGCGCTGTTCTTGGGCGGCAAAAAATATATGCTTCCCCCAAAGGGCGACGAGCCGAACGTTCTCGACCACACCGTCGGCAAAACGCATATGAAAGTCGTCACCGAAACCAACGTCAGAACGATGTATTTCAAGGGTAAGTTCAAGGGCAAAGAGGTCGAGGCAAACTTCACTATGGACATTATGGACGGACTTGAAAACATCACAACCGTGCTTCCGTTCAAAGACAATCCAACGAGATACTTTATGACCACCAAACAAAACTGTATGCCTTGCGAAGGCACTTTCCGCTGGGGCGAGAATGTTTGGAAATTCGACAAAAAGGACACGTTTGCGTTCCTCGACTGGGGCAGAGTCAACACCCCCTACAAAATGGTTTGGTACTGGGGCAACGGCTCGAAAGTCGTTCAAGGACCGGACGGAAAAGACCATATGTTCGGCTTTGAAATCACGTGGGGTATCGGCGACGAATCCAACGCCACCGAAACCGCAATCTTCTGGGACGGCAAAGCCCACAAATTCGGACCCGTCGACGTCGAAGTTTTCCCCAAACCCGACAAGTTTTCCGAGCCGTGGCATTTCGTTTCGCAAGACGGGCGTTTCGATTTCACGATGACCCCGTTCTACGACCATCACGGCGACCTCAACGTCCTCAATCTTCTTCGTATGCATTGCCACCAAGTCCACGGCATTTGGAACGGAACTGCAATCCTCGATGACGGCACGAAAGTCGAGGTGAGGGATATGTATGCGTTCTGCGAGTACTGTGAAAACAAGTGGTAAAAATGCACTATTTTGCGAATAACTGTGTCAGCAATGCTCGCCGTCAACTCATTTACGATTTGTAAATTAGGGTTGCCGAGCGAGCGTTGCTTCCTTGTTCTTCATCAAAATATTGCATTTTTACAAAATGGATTTGGTAGAGCGCACTTCGTGCGCAAGCGGATTGTCGTTCGAGGGACGCTTCCTTGTCTGACGCTCAAATATCGCGTTTTTAACAAGTACTAAGCCGCGCGAGCGTTGCTTCCTTGTTCTTCATCAAAATATTGTATTTTTGAAAAATCAACAATACATATCTTCTAAAAAACAAATATCCACTTTTCTATGGAATACGTTATCAACAATCAAAATCACGTTATAAGAGGCATTGACAGAGGCGATACGGCGGCGTTTTTGGGAATCAGATTCGCAAAAGGCGAAAGATTCCAAAAACCCGTTCTGCAACCCCTCGAAAAAGAAGTCTACGCTATGCGCAGAGGGGACGGCTGTCCTCAATTCAGACAGTTTTTCGACGAGAGTAAGTCGAAATCCAAACAAGATATTTTCTACTATAAAGAGTTTAGGCAAGGTTTGACTTTCCGTCACTCGGAAGACTGCTTGAATCTCAATATTTATGCGCCGAAAAACGCGCAAAATTTGCCCGTTTTGCTGTATATTCACGGCGGCGCGTTCGTGATATGCTCGAGCGACGAACGTCCGTTCGACGGAACTGAAATTGCAAAAGAGGGCGTGATTTGCGTATGCGCGAATTATAGGCTAAACGTGTTCGGCTACAACGCCGACGAGGGCGCGCAAAATCTCGCGTTTTACGATATGATTTGCGCAATCGAGTGGGTGAAAGAGAATATATCCGTTTTCGGCGGCGACCCGTCGAGCATAACGCTTATGGGGCAGAGCGCGGGCGCGATTTCTTTGCAGAATCTCATTCTGTTGCCAAAGGTCAAAGATATGGTCAAAGGCGCGATTATGCTTTCGGGCGGCGCGAGCGTACGCGGTATATTCGCCCCGAAATCGCTCAAACGCGCAAAACGCTTTTTCGCAAGGGTGCGCAAGGACTTGCAAAAGAGAGGTCTCGACCCCAAAACTTGCAACTCGCAAGACCTCTATCTTGCTTGGTACAGACAAAACAAGAAGAATCTTGCGCTGTCTATGCTGTCCACGATGCCCGTTTTCGACGGCGAAATCGTGCGGAAAGACCTCTATAAAAACGCGTATAAGGACGAGCAAATCCCGTGTATTCTCGGCGTTACGAAAAACGACTTGCTTGCGCCGTATCTCGAACGCATAGCGAAAACGATGATGAAAAAAGGCAACGGCAAAGTTTGGCTGTCGCATTTTTATCACCCGCTTCCTTGCGACGGTAAGGGCGCGTGGCACAGCGCGGACTTGTGGTATATATTCGGTTTGAATCAACACCCGTGGCGCAAATTCGGCGAGGACGACTATAAACTTTCGGGCGAACTTCGCAAGAGATATTGCGAGTTTGTCAAAACGCAATCGCCCAATCCGCAAGGCTATTCCGAGTGGAAACCCAACACGTCGAAAGAGTTTTATTGATTAGATGATAAAAAAGAAAAGCCGAAACTTTCGGCTTTTCTTTTTTTATAGGCTTTTTGCGCCGTTTTGCATTGCTTTTCGCTTGACAACGCTCAAACGATTGCATATACTTTCAGCGTTGGTTTTAACCGACGTAAGTAAGCGAAGGTATTGACTTCGGGTCAATGTGCTTACTTATTTTTTTACGCTTTTTTGTTTTATGCGGAAAGAACGACGCCTTTCTTTTTGCGCACCAGACGCGCGATTGCTTTTACAAGTTCGACCATAGGAATAATCGAGAATGCAAGCGCGATTGCAATGCCGTATTCCGCGCCGTCGAGTTTTGCAAGTTCAAATGCGTTTGCAAGGAACGGCACTTCCACGACGAGAGTGGTGAGCAACAGCGAAAGCACGCCTGCGCCCCACAACCACCAGTTTTGTTTCTTGATTCTGAAAATCGAGCCGTGCAAGGAACGCATATTGAACGCGTGGAAGATTTCCGCCATCGAAAGCGTTAAAAACGCCATAGACGAGCCGAGCGTTTCCGCGCTGTACAAGCCGTTTGCGATTGCTTCGGCGTGGTGCATTTTTGCAAGCACTTCCGTGCCGATAAAGTAGGACGCTATGGTTATGAGAGTGATAAGCACGCCTTGATAGCCTATTGCAAAGCCCATACCGTTTGCGAAAATTCCGTCTTTGCTGTTTCTCGGCGGGCGGTTCATAATGTCGCTTTCGGGCGATTCCATACCCAGCGAGAGAGCGGGGAAGCAGTCGGTTATGAGGTTTATCCAAAGCAAATGCGCGGGCTTGAATATCGTGAATCCCGCAAGCGTTGCGATAAAGATAGACAGCACTTCCGAGAGGTTGGACGCAAGCAAGAATTGAATGGATTTGCGGATATTGTCGTAGATACGTCTGCCTTCGCCGACCGCAGATACGATGGTTGCGAAGTTGTCGTCGGTGAGAATCATATCCGCAACGTTTTTGGTGACGTCCGTACCAGTTATGCCCATACCCACGCCGATGTCCGCGTTTTTGATGGACGGTGCGTCGTTCACGCCGTCGCCGGTCATTGCGGTGATGTAGCCTTTTGCGCGCCACGCGTTGACGATTCTCGTCTTATGTTCGGGTTGAACGCGCGCGTATACCGAATATTTTTCGACGTCGTTTGCAAAATCTTCGTCGCTTATCTTGTCGAGTTCCGCGCCCGTGATAGCCTCGGACGGGTCGGTGATTATGCCGAGTTGCATTGCGATTGCGACGGCGGTGTCCTTGTGGTCGCCCGTTATCATTATGGGGCGGATACCTGCCTTTCTGCACTCGTCGATTGCGGGTTTAACTTCGGGACGTACGGGGTCTATCATACCCACAAGACCAACGAAGCACATATCTTTTTCGTCTTGCTCGGTGCTGTATTCGCTCTTTTGCTCGTCAAGACGTTTTTTCGCAACCGCAAGCACGCGCAACGCTCTGTCCGCCATTTCCTTGTTTGCGGAAAGAATTTCCTCGCGCTTTTCGTCGGTCATAGGCGTTTCTTTTCCGTCTTCGAGATAGAAAGCGCAGCGTTTTACGATTTCGTCGGGCGCGCCTTTTGTGAATTGCAACACTTCGCCGTTATTATCGGTGTGTATCGTGGTCATCATTTTGCGCATAGAGTCGAAAGGTATTTCGCCAACGCGCGGATAAAGTTCCTTTTGCTCGTTCTTGTCAAAAGACAAAGATTTTGCGTAATTTACGAGCGCGCACTCTGTCGGCTCGCCCGTCGCTTCGCCTTTTTCTTCGTCGTATTCGGCGTCAGAGCAGAGTGACATTGCGTTTGCAAGCAGATTTTCGTCGCTGCCGTAGTGGTCTACGACCGTCATTTTGTTTTGGGTGAGAGTGCCCGTTTTGTCCGAGCATATGATTTGCGTGCAACCGAGAGTTTCGACGGCGGTGAGTTTGCGTATGATTGCGTTGCGCTTTGACATATTCGTTACGCCTATCGAAAGCACTATCGTGACGACGGTGGCAAGTCCTTCGGGAATCGCCGCAACCGCCAACGATACCGCAATCATAAACGTGTTGAGTATGGTGGGGGCAACGTCCGCTTTGAGCGAGCCGTCAACGCCCGCGCGAATGAGGCTGACCGCAAATATCACCACGCAAATGCCGATGACGAGGTAGGTGAGGACTTTGCTAAGTTGCGACAACTTTTGTTGCAAGGGCGTTTTTCCCTCTTTGGCTTGGGTGAGGGCGTTTGCGATTTTGCCCATTTCGGTGTCCATACCCGTTGCCACGACGACCGCTTTGCCTCTGCCGTACACGACGGTGCTGCCCATAAACGCCATATTTTTTCTGTCGCCGAGAGGGACTTCGCCGCTCGGTGTGTCGATGACGTCGCAAGTTTTAAGCACGGGTACGGATTCGCCCGTGAGAGCGGCTTCTTCGATTTTCATACTCGCGCACTCGATTATTCTCGCGTCCGCGGGCACTGCGTCGCCCGCTTCGAGCACGATTACGTCGCCGACGACCAAGTCTTCGCTCTTTACGACCACCAAGTGTCCGTCGCGTATGACTTTCGACGTGGCGGCGGCTATCTTTTGAAGCGCGTCGATGGCTTTTTCGGCTTTGCTCTCTTGCGCCACGCCGAGAATGGCGTTGATTATGACGACCGCCATAATGATGATGACGTCGGACGGAAATTCTTTGGTTGCGCTCGATGCGTTGTTGACCGCGGTCAATACGCCCGAAATTATCGCCGCAACGATGAGAATCAGCGTCATAGGCTCGATAAATTGCTTCAAAAATCGCAAAATAATCGGCTCTTTTTTGCCTTCGGCAAGTTTGTTTTTGCCGTTCTTTTCAAGACGAGCGGTCGCCTCTTGCGAGGATAAGCCGTCTTGAGTCGTTTCGACGTTCTTGCATACGTCTTCGACGGATTCGAGATAGTGTTTCATACATTCACCTTTATTGATATAATAAGAGTATTGATTGTTTTATTATTCCATAACTGCACAAAGTGCAATTTGTTCTTCCTCTACAAGGGGGGGTAGGGGCGTGTAACTC
>CAKQLT010000004.1:0-42086 GCA_934254715.1 uncultured Clostridia bacterium
CGCGACTTTCACCTTGGCAAGGTGACACTCTACCACTGAGTCACTCCCGCAAGCAACGATTACTATACCAAATAAATTGCCAAAATGCAACAATTTTTAGATATAAAAATCAAAAAATCATCGACTTTTTTCAAAAAGTCGTCTGTTTAGAGAGCCTTTGTGAAAAATTTGTGCTTTACATATTGGCAAATTGTGCTATAATAGTGAAGATTTGAGCGGATGTGGTGGAATTGGCAGACACGCAAGATTTAGGTTCTTGTGCAAGCGCGTGCAGGTTCAAGTCCTGTCATCCGCACCAAACAAGAATAAAACGAACCTTTGGGGTTCGTTTTTTTCCTTTATACTGCGGTGACGGACTTGCGACACTGCAAATTGCATTGTCGGCAAACTTTGTTTGCAACCTGCATTTATACAGCTAACGCTTCACTGTAGCGAATAAATTCGCCCGTTTTGCTATTACGTTCGCTTCGCTCGCTACAAGTCCCGTCATATCGCACCACAAAAAGCCACTAAACAGTAGAAGTTTGGCGGTTTTTTATTTTTCGCTACTGCTCGAAAATCTGCGTTTTGACATCAAAATAAGGAAAATTTGATGTCAAAATTCGGGATACCGGTCGCCAAATTTTGATGCAATAATTGTCGTGAAAACGTTTATAATTTTATAGATAAAACCTAGTTGCAAAGAAATTCTTTGTAAAAAATAATATGAACTCGTTTTGTGAGTTCGTATTATTTGTTCTTGGTGAAGCATAAGGGATTCGTTCATCAGCGATTGTTACCAAAGGTCAATCGCGTGCAGCCTGACCGAGGGGCAGGGCGCGTGATGTGCAGACACCAAAAACAAGGACGGGATTCGCTCCGCTTGACCTATGCGGTTTGCACGCACGTCATAAGTGCGAACAGACCGACCTTGAACAGCCTTTTATTGGTCTGCGCTATCACGCCGGGGCGGGCAAACAATTCACAGGATTGTTTGCCATTCGCCCGTTCGAATCCCTAAAAAAGCAAAATAAAACGCAAGTCAAAAATTCAACTTGCGTTTTATTTGGCGTAGCATAAGGGATTCGAACCCCTGACCTTCTGGTCCGTAGCCAGACGCTCTATCCAGCTGGGCTAATGCTACATAAGATAGGGCTTTTCTTTTAAGCATAGATATTATATTGTTATCCAAAAGAAAAGTCAACCGTTTGCGAAAACATCTTTCAAATAAAAATAATATAAAAATTGCAAATTATCCTTTTAACATCTGAAAAATATACTAGACATTTATTACAAGTATTAAATACATTAATTGTTCATAAAAATGCAGAGGACGCACAAAAAGCCGTAGACGTTGAATAGAAACGTCGGCAGAAATTCAAGGGCGATTTTCACTTCTTTGGTGAGGAAGCGGATAAAGAGCGCATAGGACGTCGCAAGCACTATCGTCATCGATATGAATGAGACGAGCAAATTTTTCAGCGTGAAAAACGAGAATACGAACAGCACGCAAAATATTCCCAAAACGAAAAAATAAAGCATTGACGGAAAAATATGTTTGTACTCGACAAGCCTCGATATTGCAAGCACCGACGACAAATAACTCACGCATACGAACACGCTGAACCACACGTTTGGCAACACAAACGCGGGTTTATCGAGCGCAATCCACCACTTTAAGTCGATGTTGAAGCAGAGCGAGCATAACCCCGACACCACGAGCGCAAGCAGCAATCCCGCAACTATTCCTATCATTCGCTTTAATTGATCCACACAAAAATATATTTATCTCAAATCCGTTCAATGCCTTTGTAACACAAATTTCAAAGGTTGCGTAAGGTAATGTAGGAGCAATCCGAATATAGAAGGAGGTACATAAAATGAACGGATTCTTTACAAACGGTGCAAACGGATGCGGCTGCAATTGTTGCGACATTATTTTGCTCTTGATGCTCTTGAACAACTGCGGTTGCGGCGGCACGATGGGCGGATGCAATTCTTGCGACATTGTGTGGCTGATTCTCATCCTTTCCTGCATTTGCGGTGGCGGCACGGGCGGCTGCGGTTGCTGCAAATAACAAGCGTCGCGCGGGCATAGCGTGAGCGTGCATTGCCCGAAGTTACGTTTTCGTATCTACGTCGCAAACGCGTCATCTCAAACGAGGTGGCGCGTTTGATTTGCGCCGCTTTCCGATTTACGAGCACGTTCCGCTTTTAACTCGCTTCCGTTTCGGTTATCCGCTTCCCTTCTATGCAAACGAATCGTTACGCTTTCCGTTTCTAATTGAATTTGCACTTTGGAAACGCCTTCCGCTTTTCAATCCGCTTTCCGTTTGCACCGTTTGTAAATATATCCTAATTTATGTTATATAACGATTATCTTTGACTTTTTCGCGCCGTTATTTTATTATTTATACACAATATTTATCGGCTCATCATCCGGATGAGTGCGAAAGGAGATTACTTTATGGCACAACTGACTATGGACAAACTCGTTGCCCTCGCAAAAAACCGCGGATTCGTCTATCCCGGAAGTGAAATCTACGGCGGTCTTTCCAACTCTTGGGACTACGGCCCTCTCGGCGTTCAACTCAAGAACAACATCAAGCAGGCTTGGTGGAAGAAATTCGTGGTTGAAAATCCCTACAACGTCGGACTTGACAGCGCAATCATTATGAACCCGACAACGTGGCAAGCAAGCGGTCATATCGGCGGCTTTTCCGACCCATTGATGGACTGCAAATCTTGCAAATCTCGTCACCGCGCAGACGACCTCATCGAGGAATACAACCAAAAGCACGGCATCGAAGAAAATATTTCGGGTTGGACAAACGAGCAGATGGAACAATACATCATTGAACATAAAATCCCCTGCCCCGTTTGCGGAAACAGCAACTTCACTGGCGTCAGAAAATTCAACCTTATGTTCAAAACCTTCATCGGCGTTACCGAAGATTCCACCTCAACCGTATATCTTCGCCCCGAAACCGCGCAAGGCATTTTTGTAAACTTCAAAAACGTGCAACGCACCACCCGCAAGAAAATCCCGTTCGGAATCGGTCAAATCGGCAAGAGTTTCCGCAACGAAATCACGCCCGGCAACTTCATCTTCCGTATCCGCGAGTTTGAGCAAATGGAGCTTGAATTTTTCTGCAAACCCGGAACGGACCTCGAATGGTTCAACTACTGGAAGAACTTCTGCCATCAATGGTTGCTCGACCTCGGTATGAAGGACGAAAACCTCAAACTTCGCGACCACGAAAAAGAGGAACTCTGCTTCTATTCCAAAGCGACGACCGACTTTGAATACAAATTCCCGTTCGGTTGGGGCGAACTCTGGGGCGTTGCAGACCGCACCGACTACGACCTCAATCAACATATGAAAACTTCGGGCAAGGATTTGAGTTATATCGACCCCGTAACCAACGAAAAATACGTTCCTTATGTCGTCGAGCCGTCCCTCGGCGCAGACCGCGTGTTCCTCGCATTCCTCTGCGACGCGTACGACGAAGAACAAGTCGGCGAAAACGATACGAGAGTCGTGCTTCACTTGCACCACGCGCTCGCACCCGTCAAAGTTGCCGTGCTTCCCTTGCAAAAACAACTCAACGAGAAAGCGGAAGAACTCTATATCGAACTTTCCAAGCACTTCGCTTGCGACTTCGATACATCCGCTTCCATCGGCAAGAGATATCGTCGTCAAGACGAAATCGGCACGCCCTACTGCGTCACCGTTGACTTCGACACTCTCGAAGACGGTTGCGTAACCGTGCGCGAACGCGACACTATGGCGCAAGTCCGCTTGCCAATCGACAGCCTCGTCGACTACTTCACCGAGCAATTCAAGTATTAATCAAATATAAAACGCAATATGAAACGCCACCGAATCGGTGGCGTTTTAATTTTATCGAATATGCAAAAACTAACGATATATCGAGCAAACGAACGGCAAATCGCAAGCACGAAAGTTCGATTGAGATTTGCAAAAAAGTGCGCATTGAATCGCGGCAAAATATCGGCGATTCCAACCGCTTCCGACGCAATACGGATTCATCGAAAACGCACGCAGAAATTGCGATTTTACTACACTTTGCAAGATAGAATCATAGTTCTATACAAACAAATGATAGAAAAATAGTTCTAAAATTTACATATGGTGTTCGGTGAAAGATTGCAACAACTTATGACAGAAAAGAAGGTAACGCAAGTCGAGTTGGCAAGTGCCATAGGCTTTTCACAGCGTGCGATTTCCAAATGGTTAAACAATCAAGCCGAGCCCACCGCAACCGCGATTTACAAGTGCGCCCAGTACTTTGGCGCAACGAGCGATTACCTTTTGGGCTTGTCCGAGTGCTGACCCGTCTTCCCTATTTTGCCACTCTTATCCCTCGGAACTGCGTTCTTTGCAACTTCACCTAACTATTTTACGCTTATTTCTTTTTCAAGAACGAGAACAGACCTTTCTTTTCGTACGGTTTGACGTCCACTTCACCGACGTTGTAACCGTCTTTTTGAATTGCGTTTTTGATGACGTCAACGTCTACGTTATCCTCGCAAATTACGACGGTTTTGCCCTCGACGTGCGACGACGTAACTTTTTTGACGTTTGCCGCCTTACGCACCGTGTCGTTGACGTGACTTTCGCACATACCGCATTGCATACCTTCAACTTTGAGTGTAATTTCTTTCATACCTACCCTCGTAAATGAGATTTTGATTTCACCAAAAGTATAGCACCGAACAGCGAATTGTCAAGAAAATATGAAAGATATTTCATATTGAATATGTTTTTTATTAGTGAATAGATTAAACAATAAGTATAAGTTAGTTGTTTAGAAAAAAAGATAGGATTGTTAAAAAATATATATTTAGAAGAATGTTTGGGGTGATATTTGTTTTAAAATTTTTTTTTACACTTGCAAAAACGTCTGATTGAGATGAAGAACAAGGAAACGCCCCTCGGATAGCAATCCTAACGTACATAGGCGTACGTGAATTGATAGACGAGGGGCGTTGACAAAGTTATTCGCTCAATCAGGCGTTTTTGCCGCCGTAGGCGAGTTTCAAACGTTCCGACCCCGACAAAATAATCTTCCTTATGCGGATATTCTTGGGGGTAACTTCGAGCATTTCGTCGTCGTTGAGGAACTCGATGGCTTCTTCGAGGCTGAATTTGCGGGGCGTGTTGAGGCGCAAGGCTTCGTCTGAACCTGCGGCACGCATATTGGTGACGTGTTTACGCTTGCAGACGTTGACGCGAATGTCCTCGTTCTTGGGCGACATACCGACGACCATACCTTCGTAGACGGGGGTTTGCGGATCAATGAACAAAACGCCTCTGTCTTGCGCATTGAAAAGTCCGTAAGTTGCGGCTTCACCCGTTTCGTATGCGACGAGAGAGCCTGTGAATCTGCGAGGAATTGGTCCTTTGTAGGGCGCGTAACCCGCAAAGAGTTGGTTCATAACGCCCTCGCCTTTGGTGTCCGTCAAAAACTCGTTTTTGAAGCCGAACAAACCGCGTGCGGGCACTTTGAATTCCATACGAATACGGCTGCCTTGCGGATTCATCGTGACGAGTTCGCCTTTTCTTACGCCCATACGTTCCATAACCGAACCTACGCAATCGGTGGGTACATCGATAAAGAGTTGTTCCATAGGCTCGCACTTTACGCCGTCGATGTCCTTGAAAATGACCTTCGGGGTGCTTACGCCGAACTCATACCCTTCTCTGCGCATAGTTTCGATGAGAATGGAAAGGTGCATTTCGCCTCTGCCGCAAACCTTGAACGTATCGGGGGTTTCGGTTTGGTACACTCTCAACGAAACGTCTTTCAAGAGTTCCTTGAACAATCTTTCGCGCAAGTGACGAGAGGTGACGAACTTGCCTTCCTTGCCCGCAAACGGACTGTCGTTGACACAGAAGTTCATTTCGATAGTGGGTTCGCCGATTTTTACGAACGGCACGGGTTCGATTTTTGCAGGCGAGCAAATGGTGTTGCCGATTGTGATGTTTTCTATACCGCTGAAACAAACGATGTCGCCAACCATAGCGTTTTCGACGGGAACGCGTTTGAGTCCTTCGATTTGGAAAAGGTTGACGATTTTGCTCTTGTACGGCGAAATGCCGCTGTGATAGTCGCAAACCACGACTTCCTTTGCCATATCGACCTTGCCTCTTTCGATTCTGCCTATGCCGATACGACCGACGTATTCGTTGTAGTCGATTGCGGACACGAGAAGTTGCAATTCGCCGTTCTCGTCGCCTTCGGGTGCTGGGATATAATCGATAATGGTGTCGAAAAGCGGTTTGAGGTCTTTGCCGGGAACGTTGTAGTCGCGAGTTGCGGTGGCTTGTTTGCCGCTGCAGTACAAAATCGGGCTTTGAAGTTGCTCGTCACTCGCGTCGAGGTCGAGCAAGAGTTCAAGCACCTCATCGCCGACTTCGGAAAGTCTTGCGTCGGGTTTGTCGATTTTGTTGACTACGATGATTATTTTAAGTCCCAAAGCGAGCGCTTTTTCGACGACGAAACGCGTTTGAGGCATAGGACCTTCTTGCGCGTCGACCAAAAGCACGACGCCGTTGACCATCTTCAAAACGCGTTCGACTTCGCCCGAAAAATCGGCGTGTCCCGGTGTGTCGATGATGTTGATTTTCGTACCGTTGTAGTGGATTGACGTATTCTTTGCGAGGATCGTGATACCTCTTTCTCTTTCGAGGTCGCCCGAGTCCATAACGCAGGTTGCAACCTGTTGATTTTCTCTGAAAGTACCCGATTGTTTGAGCATACCGTCCACGAGCGTGGTTTTGCCGTGGTCGACGTGGGCGATGATTGCGATGTTTCTCAAATCGTTTCTGACCATATTGAGCCTTCTTTTTCCTACGTTTCGGCGCATATTGTGCGTCGTTTGGCGCGTTTTAAGCGTATTTTTAGGGCGTTTTTTGCGCCTTTTGAATCGCTTTTTCGCACGCAAAATCGTGTATTACTATATAAAACTTTGATATATTAGCACACTTTTTATACGCTTGGCAAATCGTTGCGAAAGAAAATCGAAAAAATATAACTCGTTTCGAGCGAATTTTCTCGTTTTCAATACCTCTCAAAGCGTTGCGCCGAAGTTTATTTGTGCTATAATGTGTGCGCAAGGATAAATCGCATATGAAAAGTTTGACAGAACTGTACAAAATCGGACGCGGACCGTCGAGTTCGCACACTATGGGCCCCGAAAAAGCCGCAAAACTGTTTATGGAACACAACAAGAGCGCGTATTCGTTCAAGGTTATCCTCTACGGCTCGCTGGCAAAAACGGGAAAAGGACACGGCACGGACGTCGTGCTCAAAAAAACGTTTACGAAACCCGTAGACGTCGTTTTCGACTATGAAAACGAACATCTGCCCCACCCGAATACTATGGATTTGTTCGCTATTGACCTCAACGGAAAGATTACGGACTCGTGGCGCGTGTTCAGCGTGGGCGGCGGCGCAATCGAGGTCGAGGGCGAAAGTTCGATAGACCCGCCCGAAGTCTACCCTCACCATACGTTCGAGCAAATACGAGCGTATTGCGACGAAAACGAAATAACCATTCCGCAGTACGTCGAACGCTTCGAGGGCGCGCAAATTCGCGACTATCTTGCAACCATTTGGGAAACTATGAAAAACACAATCAAGCAAGGTTTGAAAGCGAGCGGCGTGCTTCCCGGCGGTCTCAACACCGAACGCAGAGCAAAGATTCTTTATCAGCAACGCCATATAGACGAAACGCCGCAAACGAAGGAAAATCGCCTCGTTTGCGCATACGCTTTTGCCGTCAGCGAGCAGAACGCTTCGGGCGAAGTTATCGCAACCGCCCCCACCTGCGGCGCGTGCGGTATTCTTCCCGCCGTCCTCAAATACGAGCAAGACGCACACAACTATTCGGACGATACGATTATCAACGCGCTCTGCACGGCGGGCATAATCGGCAATATCGTCAAAACGAACGCCTCGATAAGCGGCGCGGAATGTGGTTGCCAAGCGGAATGCGGAACGGCGTGTTCTATGGCGGCGGCGGCTCTTGCGGAACTTTTCGGAATGGACTTTGACCAAATCGAGTATTCGGCAGAAGTTGCGATGGAACATCATCTCGGCTTGACTTGCGACCCCGTTGCGGGACTCGTGCAAATTCCGTGTATCGAGAGAAACGCGGTTGCGGCAATGCGTGCGATAAACGCCGTGTCGCTTGCGAGTTTTCTCACCACTTCTCGTCAAATATCCTTTGACGCGGTTGTCGAAACGATGTATCAAACGGGCAAAGACATCAACGTACGCTATCGCGAAACGTCGGGCGGCGGACTTGCCAAGAGTTACGGACATTCCCGTCTGCGCCACGCAAAGCGTTACAAAAAGAAATAACGAACGAATAAAGCATTTTAAGCAAAAAACCGCGTTAGATACGCGGTTTTTGCATTTCTGGTGGAAGTGTGGGATTTGCCCAACAGCGATTGCTACCGAAGGTCAATCGCGTGCAGCCGAAAGGGGTTCACGTTGCGAAGCAACGGCACGATAAAATCGTGCAATCCCCGCACGACAAGCATAAAAAAACAAGTTGAACGAGGGTTCAACTTGTCTTTTTTCTGGTGGAAGTGCGAGGATTTGTAGCAAACGCAGTTTGCGTAATAGCAAGCGTGCAAATTTATTTGCAAAGCGAAGCGTCAGCCCGAAGTGGGGTTCGCGTTGCAAAGCAACGGCACGATAAAATCGTGCAATCCCCGCACGACAAGCATAAAAAAACAAGTTGAACGAAGGTTCAACTTGTCTTTTTTCTGGTGGAAGTGCGGGGATTTGAACCCCGGTCCACCCGACCGTACTCGGCACTTTCTACACGTTTAGTTGGTGATTAAAATTTTTCTAAGTTCGGTTCACCTACAAACCTTGCCTCGATAATCTCGTATTGACAACAACCCTACCGAGAAATCAGATTGCGTTGTCTGTTTTTCTGACGCCGATTGACGAGGGAACAGAAAACCCCGTGTCGACGTGCCGACTTAAATTATGCAGCAAGAGCGAACTCAACAGTAGAGTTCTTTTGATTGTTTTTTGCGTTTAATTTTAACGTTCCGTTTTAACGTAGCCGAGCCTACGACGTGCTTATCCCGCATCAGACCGAATGTCGAATCCAGAACACCCCCGAAAGCGGACAATCAAAACCGCTTTGGTGCAATGATTATAGCACATATTATGCAAAAATCAACTCTGTTTTGAAAAATATCTCATTTGAATTCGTCCGATTCGTTTCCCTAAAAGTTGCGAGCGATACGGCTCATAACTTGACAAATCGACGGGTTAGACCGATAATATATACAATAAATTGATAGATATTGTATGGCGGTGCGGCGGACGGTATAACCGCGGCGTTGTCTGATTTCTATGAAGGAGATGTATTATGTTTGAAAAACTCGATAAAATCAAGCCTGCAATCAAGCATTTGGTGCAAGAACTTCTCAAAGAGTACGCCTATGCTTCCGTGCTTGCGGTCGAGGACGAAAATCGCGGCTGGCGAATAAGCCGCACGGGCAAAAGAATAAACAGTCAAGGCTTGGGCGGCGGCTCGGGCTTTGTGGTGAGAGTGTTTGATAAGATGGGTTGCGCCGAGTATTCTTTCAACGAGTTTTCCGAAGAAAAAATACCGCAAATACTCAAAGAAATGCGCGAGCGCATTGCTCTTGAAACGAAGAATATTCCCGACGGAATCGTACCTCTTCCCACCCCTATTCCCGAAGACGAACCCGCAACTTTGAAAAAAGTGAGCGCGTTTGAGATTCACCCAAAAGAAATGGGCGACGAAGCGATTTTGGAAAGACTTGAACAAATACGCAACAAGGCGTTGACCGTCGATGGCGTTTTGGACGCGATCGCGACGGTTTCGTACAGAGCGTTCAGAAAAGTGTTTATCTCTGCGCATCGCGACCTCGACCAAACGGTTATGTGGACGAACGGCGCGATTATGGCAATGGCGGCAAGAGGCGAAGAAGTCAAGGACGCATACAAAGGCTTCTCTACCCTCGGCGGCGCGGAACTTCTCGACAAAATGAAAGGCTACGCAGTGCAAATTGCAAACGAGGCGGTCGAACTTCTCAAAAGCGAGCCGATGATCCCCGGCGAATACGAGTGCATTTGCGATCCCGACACGACGGGTATGATCGTTCACGAGGCATTCGGACACGGCGTGGAAATGGATATGTTCGTCAAAGACAGAGCGCTCGCGTCGAGTTTTATCGACCAAAGAGTTGCGAGCGACCTCGTGACTATGCACGACGGAAACGCGGTTGACGACACTGCAACTTGCTGGTTTGACGACGAAGGCACGCTCACGGGCGACACCGTCGTTATCTCGAACGGATTTTTGAAACGCGGTATGTGCGACGCACTGTCGGCGAGCAGACTCGGCGTAAAGCCGACGGGCAACGGCAGACGCGAAAGTTACGAGCGCAAAGTGTACACGCGTATGACCAACACCTATTTCGAGGGCGCAAAAGAAGGCGTTACCCCCGAAGATATGATTGCTTCCGTCAAATACGGATTCTTGCTCGAATCGCCTTCGAGCGGTATGGAAGACCCGAAAAACTGGGGTATTCAATGTATGGTTACGAGAGCAAGAGAGATTAAAGACGGCAAACTCACGGGCAAAGTGTTCTCGCCCATCGTGCTTACGGGCTACGTTCCCGACCTTCTCAAATCGGTGAGTATGATGAGTTCGAGCCTCGTGACCTGCGGAAGCGGATTCTGCGGCAAGGGTTACAAGGAATGGGTCAAAGTGTCCGACGGCGGTCCGTATATGAAAGCGCGCATTAGACTTGGTTGAGAGGTGACGTTATGATAGACAACATCAAAAAGGCATTATCCGAACTTAATATAACTCGTTGGCGTATCAACGAGGTCAAAGAGGAATCGGCGGAACTGTTTTTCGTCAAGCATACTCTTGACACGAGACGTATCAAAGACACGCATAAATGCACCGTTACGGTGTACAGAGAGGGCGAAAAGGACGGCAAGAAACTGGTGGGCAACACCAACGCAAACGTAATCGCTTCTATGACGTACGACGAGGTTAAAGACGCAATCGAGAGCGCGTACTACGCCGCGCAATTTGCGATGAATCCTTATTTCGCACCGCCCGCGAAAGTCGTGTCCGACACGATTTACAAGCACAACGAACTCGCAACCGCACCGCTTGCCGAAAGCGCGGGTACAATGGCGGCGGCAGTGTTCTCGCAAGACACCAACGAACATTCGTATATCAATTCGACCGAGGTGTTCTGCCACAAGACCTTCACTCGCATTATGACGTCGGAAGGCACTGACGTTTCCTTCACCGACGCGGTTTGCAAAGGCGATTACGTCGTGCAATGCAAGAGTCCCGAAGACGTCGAACTCATCAATCAATTCGAGTACGACGACGTAAACACGGACGCGCTCAAAAAAGGCGTGAAAGAATATCTCGACTTCGTATACGACAGGGCTTTGGCGCAAAGAGTGCTTAAGAGCGGCAAATACGACGTGATTCTGAGCGGCAAAAACCTTGCGGAAGTGCTGTCCTACTACGAAGAAAAATCGGCGGCGGATATGATTTACCCCGGTTATTCCTCGTGGAAAACGGGCGACGGCGTGCAAGGCGACGTCAAGGGCGACGCGCTCGACCTCACTATGGTTGCGACGAGACCTTTCAGCGGCGACGGCATAAAAATGCAAGACCTCACGGTCGTGAAAGACGGCAAACTTTCGGCAATACACGGAAGCACCCCCTTCTGCCGCTATCTCGGAATCGAACCGACCGGCGCGTACGAAAAAGCAAAATGCGACAATCTCGGCAGCGTATCCTTTGAAGATATGAAGAAAAAACCTTGCCTTTGGGCGGTTGCGTTTTCTGACTTCCAAATGGACACGTTCTCGGGTCATTTCGGAGGCGAAATCCGTCTTGCCTACCTCGTCGAAGACGGCAAAGTCACCCCCGTTACGGGCGGTTCAATAAACGGCAACCTCATCGAAGCGCAACAGAATATGACGTTCTCGACGGAAAGATTCTCGTCCGCAAACTACGAAGGACCTTATGCGGTCAAGTTCACGGATATAGCGGTCGCTGGCACGGCGGACTGAGCAACTTCTTACGTTTTCAAACTTAAAAACACACGATTCAAAAAAACCTCGCAAATCGCGAGGTTTTTTCGTTATCGGCACTTAATTCATACTAATTTCGACGATAAACTATCCTTTGTAGTTGTAATGGCAATCGCAGTACGGACCGCCGCTTGCAAGAGTGTACTCTCTGGTAAACTCGGTGTTGCCGAGTGCCGCCATATCGTAGTCGAGCGTGCAAAGCGCGGGCGTGTACTCGAAAAGTCCGACCTTTTTCATCAAATGGCAGATTCCGCAAGTGTGGAAATACGCCGTGTATTGATTTATGGTTTCGCCGTCCTCGACGGTGAAAACCCACGAATACGGATTGGTGTTTTTCTCGCTTTGCTTTGCTTGTTTTTTCAACAGTTCTCTGCCCTCGGGGGTGTACGCTTTGCTCTTTCTCGAGGCGAGTTTAGTGAGTTTGTTGTCGCACATAGCGTTGCGATAATATTCCCTGACTTGCTCGACGGTGTACTTCTTTTTGACGCTCAAAAGAATGGACGCGACCATTGCGCAACTGAGTATGTTCACCAAAAATCTGTCGCCCTTTTCAAACTCGTCAACGTCCGCAATTATTTCCTTGTACTTTTTGTGCGCGGCTTTCATCACGCCGCTCGGGTCGCTTTCGTCAAGCGTCTTTGAAAGGTGCTGTTTGAACGAGCCTTTGTAGCCCGCCCACATCGCTTTTTGCATAAAACCGTATTTCATATCGACCTCACTTTGCAAAATCCATTCTTACGATTTGCATATTCATTTTTTCGTCGCCGATCTTTGCCAAAAGTTTGTAGAACTTTTTGACGGACGGATCGTCAAGGCTTTGATAGCCGAGCATATATCCTCTGCTCGAAACGTTCATATTGCCCAAACGCGACAATTCTTTCTTTGCGTCGGACACGGCAAAATACGCGCCGACGTCCTTAATTTTTGCGTCCTTTATCCACGTTTTGAGCATAAGTTTCACTGCTTTTGCGTTTGCGGCGTCAAAGACGAGTTTACCGCCCTTGAACCGTTTTGCCATTGCGGCAAAAAGCGACTCTGCTTGCTCTTGTACGAAATAATAAAACACGCCCGCGGCAAAAAACACTGCGCCGTCCGAATCGTCGATTTCGTCAAACCACGAATAATCGTTCAAATCGCACGCAACGTTTCGTTCCCTATCGCCCGCCGGCAAGAGGTTGTTTCTCACCTCGATTACGGGCGCAAAGTCGAGATTGTATATCTTGCACTCGCCGTTGTCGCACGCTCTGCCCGTGTTGTCGAGTCCGCAACCGAGATTGACGACCGCCGCTTTCGGGTGCGTTTTTAGATAGTCTTTAACTTCCCACGCAAGGTCGTTTTGGCGCATTGCGACTTCCAAAAATCCGAACTGTTGCATCATACTTTTCGACTTCTTTTCAAGCAGCGAAAAGTCGTAATCGATTTGATTTATAAGCCTTATCGCCGTTTCGTCGCGAAAGAGATTCGGGAACAATTCCGAACACTTTTTTCTTCCGTAAACGGGTATGACGAGCGTTTCTTGCACGGTGTTTTTTTGAATATGATACTTCATATTTCTGCCTCTTAATTCTGTTTGTATATCGTCGTTTTTGCACTAATCGCGCGTTTATATTGCGATTTTGCTTGCAAAAACGTCATTTCGTCAATTCTGCTTCAAAAACGGCAACTTCGGCAAAGTGCCGTCTTTTGCGATTCGTTTCAACATTTCGCCAAAGCCTTGCGGGTCTTTGATTTGATACTGCATATGGTTATGCCCCTCGAATATCGGGAAGTTCGCGCGTTTGTAGGTTGCCATAACGTCGCCGCGATATTTGAAGTGTTCTTCATTGTCGCCGAACTCGAAATAGGTGCGTTTTTGCATATCTTCCGAAATGGGCGGGAACGGCTCGTCACGCAAACTGTCTGACATTTGTCTGCGGATATTGCCGTACGTCAGATTCTTGCCTGCCTGAATAAAATACGGCTTTATGTCGTCGTCCGCGCACCACATAATTTTGGCGAGCGTTTTGCCTTTGGACAAATACACGCTCTTTATCGCCGCATACAAAAACGGCGTCATAATTCGCCTCGTAGCCTTGTTGATTTTTGCAAACTGACCGCCGTCGAAAAACGCGTGTTCGACTTCGATTTTCGTTTGCGACATAAACGCTATTGCAAGGTCCGCGCCTATCGACGAAGCCACGACGAGAGCAAGTTTCGATACGTTTTGCTCTTTCAAAAACTTTTCGATTTGGCGTATCTCGTCGTCTTTCGACGCATACTTTTGCCCTTTGCAATAGACCGTAGACGACGGCATTATGCAAAAATATTCGTCTTTCAAAAACTCTGCCACCCTCTCGCTGCTGTTTCCCGTCACGCCCATCGCGTGGAAAAACAATACGGCGGGATTGCGATTGTCGCCCATCGTTTCAAACAACATATTTTGCCTCGCAATTTATATGAGTTTCGCTCTTTAAGAGCCTTGTTTTCTCATATCGTTTCTTATGAAATTTTCTCTATGCGAAAGTTGCGTTTGCGTGCATTTTATCTCTTGTAGCGGCTCACTTGTTTCTTCTGAATCCCTTTTCGTCAACGTATTCGGGGTGTTGCTTTGCGTACTCGTCCTCGTCGCCGCATATGGTGTAGTCGCATTTGTCGCCGTCAACGCAAGTGCCTTTGCGTATGAGTTTGGCGTGCAAAAGTTCCATCGACTTGTAATCGATGTTGCAAAGCGCGGGCATAATTTCTTCTAGTCCGTACTGCTTTGCAAACTGCGCCGCGGGACACGCCGTAAACTCGTAATATATCGGCTTTCCGTCTTCGAGCGGCGCGACGGACATCTTGTAATCCTGCCACTTGTCACACGCCGACTTTGCCGTCGTAAACGACTTGTACAGCAACTTTTTGAAAAGCGGCTTGTTTGCGTTGACGAATTTGAGTTTTGAAAAGGTTGGAAGAATGAGATTTTCCTCTATTTCCTCGATTTCTCTGAACGTCACTACGTCTTTGCACACGACGTAGTAACACATAATGGCAATGCAGTCGTAGGTGCCGCCCTTGCCGTTGTGGAAATTCTTTTTGCCGCCCAAATCCGTGCGCCAGTTTTTGAGCAATTCGACGTATTTTAGTTGGACTTTTGTCCAAACTTCGTCTGCGTTTTGCGGATAGTGCGATTTTATGGACCTTTTTATCTCTTTTTCGCACGCTTTCGAGTACAAAACGTGGCAAGTTCTGTCAAATTGCAAGTCTTCGTTCTTCATACGTCACCTTTTGTACGCTTATTTACTCTTTTTGTTTGCGGTCTTTTTGGATATTACGTCGCGGCAGCAGTCGCCGTCGGATAGGTCGGAATATCTCACGAAATCGACGTGCTTTGTGAGATTTGCGTACGCTTGCGTGTCCGACATACAGAATATCTTGCAGTATTCCTTTATGCCGAAATGCTCGAACATCTCGACGTACATACACTTGCTTATGGTGTAGGTCACTTTGTCGTCGGTGACGGAAAACTCGTCGTAGGTTATGCTGCCGTCGCCGATTCTGCTTGCGTGGTCGTTGACGTTCCATTTTCTTGCGACGTTCCAAGCGCACGGCGAAGCGTCGATGATTTTTTCGAGTTTTGCAAAAAGTTGTTTCTTTGCTCTGAAACTGTCGTTTACGACGTCGATAATCTCGTCTTTTTTGAGGTCGTATTGCTTGAGCGTCAAGCACATCGCTATGACCGCGTACACCTTGTAGACGTCGATTGTCGGGAAAACGTTGTGCTTTGCGAAGTCTTCCGATTCGTACATTTTTGCAAGTCTTTCCGCAAACTCTTTGCTCTTGCCTTCAACGTCGGAAAGACCGCCCCGCTTTATTGCGCTCTTAAACGATTTCGTGTAATAATTCAACGCTTTTTTTGAATCCATATCGTCACCCTCTTTATATCTTCCGTTTTATTTTTGTATCTTCTTTAGTTTTTATATTTATCTTATTTTTATATCTTTACGTCGAATCGATATTGTCGATTGTCTGCATTCCGTATCGCACCGATACCGTGGTCGCATATCGCTTTTATCGTCGCAAACGGTTTCAGCGTTTTGCGAGCGCGCGGATTTTTGCGACGTTAGAGTTCATACTCGACCTTCCCACCGTTTCAAAAGCGAGTTTCTTCAATCCGCTAACCTTTTGGCTGTGTTCTTTGAGCATAGAATCGGGGTCGGGATAAACGCCCAAATCCGCCGTTATACCCTCGCTTTGAACGTAGGTGTCGCACGAGTCGAAATAAAGCGTGGGATTGTCGAAATCCTTGACCGCCACGCCGTAACCCACGAACGAGCCGTCCGCGTTTGCCTTGTGCGCCTTTTTGAGCCCTTGAAGATATGCCTTGTCGAGAATGAATCCTTCGAGGTTGTACCACTTGCCGTTGCACTTGACTTCCACCCAACTGTGAAGAATGTCGCGCGGCGCGTTGTCGTACACGAATCCCGTCATCGCGCCCTTTTGCAAAATCTTGTCTATGTAAAAACAATGTATTCTGCACTCGACGCCGCAAGCGCGTAAAAGAGCCATAAACAACGTGCCTTTGGTGTTGCACTGTCCGTAGCCGTCCGCAAGCACTTTGGTTGCCGAGACGTAATCGCCGACGTTGTAGCCGAAAAGTATTTCGTCCTTGACGAAATTGTATATCTCGGCGACTTTTTCTTTTTCGTCGAGGTGATTCCACCCTCTTTGCTTGACGAGCGTTTTGATTCGAGGGTCGGAAAAGTCGAGCATTTCGGTTTCTTTCAAGTATTCGTTCATAAATACCTCACTTGTTCGTTGCACTAATATTCTATATGTATGCGCGCGCGTTGTCAACAAATATGAAACATTTTTCATATTTTGTTTTTACAAACGAAATATCGCAAAATTTGTCGAAAAACTATATCAAAATAATTGACATAGCCTTTGCAAATATATATAATCGATTTTGATAAATAAGTTTAGTTTTGCTAAACTTTTTGTTAAAAAATGCAAAACCTACTAAACTCGCGGTCGATTTTGCCTAAACTAAGCCGAAAGTTTAGTCAGCCTAAACGGAACGCACGCTTCGTGTACCGTTTTCGCTTTTGAGGGAACTTATGGAACTTGGCACGAAAATCAAAAGACTGAGGCTTCAAAACAACCTCACTCAAGAGGAACTCGCCGACAGATGCGAATTGACAAAAGGTTATATTTCGCAACTCGAAAACGAACTCACTTCACCCTCTATCGCCACTTTGGAAGATATACTCAACGCGCTCGGAACGACGTTTGCGGAATTTTTCAAGGACGAAAAGGAAGAAAAGGTCGTTTTCACCGAAGCAGAGTTTATCGAAAAGGTTGCGGACACGCACAAAATCGAATGGCTCGTACCCAACGCGCAGAAGAACGAAATGGAACCCATAAGAGTGACCATAGAGCCGCACACGAATCTCGAAGAAGACGTCCCCCACGAGGGCGAGGAATTCGGATACGTCATATCGGGCAGAATATGGCTTCACATCGGACAAGCGGCGTACTGCGTGAAAAAGGGCGAAGTGTTTTACTTCACTTCCTCGAAGCCGCACCGTCTTGAAAACCGCACGAACGAAAAAGCGGTCGTATTGTGGGTTGCTTCCCCGCCGACTTTTTAACCGCGCAAAAATCGTCGCTTAGGCAACGGCAACACGCAGATTTGCGTATCGCCGAGAGCCTCGCTCGATTTATTGCGCTTCTACCGCACAGAGAATCTTTGCTATCAAAACAAGACGGATAAATAATCAAGCCGCAGTTTCGCAAGATTATCTGTTTGGTGAGAGCGTGCTTCGCACGCAAGCGGACTATTGAATATTCCTAAACCCTCGCACTGCGAGGATATCACACGAGCAAAGCGAGTATTTCACCGTTGCACAGCAACGATATCACTGCGGCATTGCCGCAATATAACTGCACCGTAGGTGCAATTACAAGGGGTCTACCTATGACAAACAAAACACCTGTTGACAACATCATCGAACTTCGCAACGTCTACAAAGAGTACGACGGAAAACAAGTGGTCAAAAACGCCAGCCTTACGATTAAGCGCGGCGAATTTGTCACTTTGCTCGGTCCGAGCGGCTGCGGCAAAACTACGACCCTTCGTATGATTGCCGGCTTTGAAATGCCCACGAGCGGCAAAATCATTTTCAACGGCAAGGACATCACGGACACACCGCCCCACCTTCGCCCCGTAAATACCGTATTCCAAAAATACGCGCTTTTCCCGCATTTGAACGTCTTTAACAACATCGCGTTCGGGCTTAAACTCAAAGTTATTCCCAACGGCACGAAGACCAACAAGAAAGGCGAAACCATTCAACTTTTCAGAAAGTACACCAAAGCGGAAATCAAAGAGAAAGTGAACAACGCTCTCAAAATGGTTGACCTCGAAGACTACGGACACAGAAACGTATCCTCACTCAGCGGCGGACAACAACAACGCGTCGCAATCGCACGCGCGCTCGTCAACGAACCCGAAGTGTTGCTTTTGGACGAACCTTTGGGCGCACTCGACCTCAAAATGCGCAAGGATATGCAACTCGAACTTATGGATATGCACAAAAGACTGGGCATAACCTTCATTTACGTTACGCACGACCAAGAAGAAGCGCTCACGATGTCCGACAAAATCGTGGTTATGCGCCTTGGCGAAATTCAGCAAATCGCTTCCCCCGAAAAGGTGTACGACGAGCCTGCAAACGCGTTCGTCGCGGACTTTATCGGCGAAAGCACCATTCTTTCGGGAACTATGCTCGAAGACTGCAAGGTCGAGTTCTGCGACACCGTTTTCGAGTGCGTGGACAAAGGATTCAAACACAACGAACCCATCGACGTTATCATTCGTCCCGAAGACGTGAAAATCAAAAAGGTCGACGACAAGCGCACGATACTCACGGCAGAAGTCATCTCGTCCGTGTTCAAGGGCGACCATTATCAAATCACGCTGCTTGCCAACGGCAACGAAATCGTGGCGCACGACACCGACACTTACGACGTTGGCGAAACGGTTGGAATTTACATCAAGCCGTTTGACCTTCACATTATGCACAAAACCCGCATTATCAACGAAATCGACACCTACATCACGGGCGAAAACCTCGTCGAAATTTGCGGAACGGACTTCGAGTGCAAAACCGACCTTCCCGTCGAAACGCCCGTCAAAGTTTTCGTTGACTTCGACGACGTGGAAATCACCGACGATGAGGAAGACGGACAAATCGGCGCAACCGTGCTTTCGTCCATATACAAGGGCAGTTACTATCAAGCCATACTCTCGACGGACGATCACTACATCTTCTTTGCGGACACCGACGACGACTGGCTCAAAGGCGACCGCGTAGGCATTAAGATCGCGCCCGAAAAGATAGTTATCGAGCAACGCGACGAAGAAGAAAAGGTCGTTGAAACCGTCGTCAAGGACGAAACCCTCACCAAAGAGGAACAAGAAGCAATCGAAGAAGCGCGCCTCACCGAACCCGAAAAATTCGACGCGGTCGAGGAAATCATAATCGAAGCCGAACAGCAAGAAGCCGAGCAATCGAGCGACGAGAAGGAGGATAAAGAGTGAAAAACACCTCTCGCAAAAAGTTCAGATTGACGAAAAAGGTGTTTTCGATTCCCTACATCCTTTTCTTGTTGCTGTTCGTGGTGACGCCGCTCGTGCTTATCCTCGTAAATGCGTTTCTCGACAGCGACAACAATCTGACTCTTGAAAACTTCAAGATATTCTTTACGTCGAAATCAAGCCTCGTGGTGCTTGGCAATTCACTGCTCGTGGGCGTGATAACGACGGTATTGTGCCTCATTATAGGCTATCCCGTCGCCTACTTCCTCTCGAAGATGTCGAGCGGACGCATACTCGTGCTTTTGTACGTCATTCCTATGGGCGTAAACTTCCTTATCCGCACGCTCGCGACGAAGGCTATCTTCATTGCGCTCGGCGTGGAACTCGGTATGGGTACGGTGCTTTTCGGTATGGTGTACAACTATCTGCCGTTTATGATACTTCCCTTGCACACCACCATTTCGGGCATAGACAAGAGTTATATCGAAGCGGCGCAAGACTTGGGCGCGGACAAGGCGACCGTCTTTTTGAAAACCACGCTTCCACTCTCTATGAGCGGCATATTCAGCGGAATCACGATGGTGTTTATCCCCACGATTTCGACGTACGCAATCTCGCAACTGCTCTCGAACGGAAAGATATTCCTTTTCGGCGATTCGATACAACTGAGTTTCGAGCAAGGTATGTACGGCGTCGGCTCGATAATGAGCCTCGTTATGCTCGTATTCGTGCTTATATCCAACTTCGTTATGAACAAATTCAATCGCAACAGCAACGCTGTGAGGAGGTCGCTATGGTAAAAGAAAAGATTATAGGCTTTTTTGAAAAGTTCTATCTTTTGATTATCCTCGCGATTCTGTACGCGCCGATAATCCTTCTCATCGTGTACTCGTTTTCCAACAGTTCCAACTTCAATTTCGACAACGGATTCAGTTTCGAGGCATACGTTTCGATATTCAAGTCCGACAAATCGCCCGAACTTTGGAGCGCAATCGCAAACACGTTTATCATCGCGAGCATATCTTCCGTCGTGGCGACGATTATGGGTACGTTTGCCTCTATCGGTATCTTCAACCTCGGCAAACGCGCAAGACGTATCGTGGAAAACGTCAACCAGTTCCCCATCATCAACAGCGAAATCGTTATGGCTGTTTCGATGATGGTGTTCTTCATCACGTTCGCTTTCCCCGAAGGATATTTGCGACTCATCATCGCGCACATAGCGTTCTGCACCCCCTACGTCGTTTTGAGCGTGCTTCCCAAACTCGAATCTATGGACCCCAACATTTACGAAGCGGCTCTCGACCTCGGCGCAAATCCGTTCAAGGCTCTCGTCAAAGTTATGATTCCCATCATAACCCCCGGTATCGTCAGCGGATTCGTTATGGCGTTCATAATGTCTATGGACGACTTCATCATCACCCAAATCAACAAGGGTGCGGCAACGGGTATCAACACCCTGTCCACCTACATTTATTCGGACGCGCGCGTGCAAGGTCTCGAACCGTTCTGGTATGCGATATTCTCGATTATATTCGTAATCGTTCTTGCCGGCGTGCTTTCGATAAACCTCGTCAAAATCTCGCGCGAGAAGAAAAAGAACAAGGAGGCGAACGTATGAAAAAACGCATTGCAACCTTGATTGTACTCGTACTCGTTTTGAGTGCGATTCTGCTTCCCGTCCTCACCGCTTGCAACAACGGCACGAAAGGCGAAAGCGGCGGCGACAGACTCGTTATCTACAACTGGGAAGACTATATCGACGCGGAAATCGACGAGGAAACGGGCAAGACTTTGCTTGACGAATTTGCCGACTACTACAAAGAAAAAACGGGGCGCGCGCTTTCCGTCACCTACACCACTTTCGACACCAACGAAACTATGATGACCAAGGTGCTCAAAGGCGACGCAAACGTCGATTTGATTTGTCCGAGCGAATACGCAATCGAAAAATTGCTCACCGCAAACTGTCTTCTCAACCACAACGACATAAAAGCGGAAATTCAGGACGATTTGACCAAATACGGCATTTCACTTGACAATATGAGCAGTTTAAGGTCGGGTTGGGGCAACATCGACCCCGAAGTTATGGACAAAATCGAGAGTATGTTCGGCGACGTCAAATCGCAAGACGGCGCAAGTCACAATATGACCGAATATATGGTTCCCTATATGTACGGCACGCTCGGAATACTCTACAACACGTCCGTCGTCAGCCTCGAAGAACTCGAACAATACGGCTGGGGCGTGCTTTGGAACGTTCAGAAAAACGAGAAACTCGAAAACAAAATCCTTATGAAAGACAGCGTGCGCGACACTTACGCCGCCGCAATCTTTTATATGTACGAATACGACCTTCTTCCCGAAAAATATAAGTCCTATTCCGTGCAAGAACTCATCAACTGCACCGACGACGAAATGGTTGCGGCAGCGGAAAAAGTGCTTACAGAGCAACGCGAACATATATCGGGATACGAAGTCGACTTCGGCAAGGACGATATGATAAACGAAATCGTTTACGCCGACTTTGCGTGGAGCGGCGACGCGCTCTGGGCAATCGAGGAAGGCGGCTACGACAAGGAAACGGACACCTATCAACTCGGCTACTACGTCCCCGACGTCGCAAGCAACATTTGGTACGACGGCTGGTGTATTCCAACTTCCGTCAACAACAAACTCGCCGCAATGATGTTTATCGACTATATGTGCAATCCTATGAGTTCGGTGCGCAACTCGGTTGCAATCGGCTACACTTCGGCAACCAACAAGGCGTTTCTTCAAGCCGACGAGGACGTTTGCGCATACCTCGAAGATTGCGAATACGACGTCGAAGAATACTTTGCCGACGAGGGTCGCTACCCCGTCATCAACGAAACTTTGGGCGTTATGCGCGACTTCGGAAAGCGTAACGACGTCGTGGTCAATATGTGGCAAAGAGCAAAATCGGGCGACGGCGTGGACGTAAATCTTTGGTACGTCATTTTGGCGATAGTCGGCGTAATAGCGGTTGTCGTCGGCGTGTACTTCATAGTGCAAGCAATTAAACTCAGACCGATTAAGACAAAAAAAATTAATAATTAACAATTAATAATTAATAATTTCGGGCGGGGTTTCACCCCTCACCCCAAAATATCTTAATCAATATAAAAACACATAATTCCCCGAAAATCTTGACATCGAGATTTTCGGGGAATATTTTAATAATAACAACCGAGAGAGAATATAAAACTATGAAATTCATTCGCAAACTGCTTATAAAGGATTATCAAGATACGAAAAATCCGAAAGTGCGCTTCCGTTACGGGCTTGTAGCCGGCGTGTTCGGCATAATATCCAACGCCTTGCTTTGTGTGTTCAAACTTATCGTCGGTATTGTTGGCAACAGCATAACAATCGTTGCGGACGCAATCAACAACTTGTCGGACGCGGGAAGCAGCGTCGTTACGCTCGTAGGATTCAAACTTTCCGCCACACCGCCCGACAAAGACCACCCGTTCGGACACGCAAGGTACGAATATATAACCTCTCTGCTCGTGTCGGTCACGGTGCTTTTTATCGGCATACTGCTTTTGAAATCGTCAGTCGAAAAGTGCATTACCCCCGAAGCGGTGAGCGTAAGCGTGTACACGTACGTCGTGTTGGGCGCGGCAATCGCAATGAAACTCGTGCAAATGCTCATATATCTCGACTTCTCGAAGGCGATAAACAGCGGCGCGCTCAAAGCCTCTGCGGCGGACAGCAGAAACGACGTGCTCGCAACCGTCGCCGTCTTAATATCAACGATTGTCATCGACGTTGCGGGCGACAAAATCAGCCCCAAAGTGAGCGTGGACGGCATAATGGGTATCGCGGTGTCGGCGTTTATCATCGTGTCGAGCATACTTCTAATCAAGGAATCTATATCCCCCATTCTCGGCGAAAAGCCGCCCAAGGAACTCGTTGACAAAATCACGGCTAAAATACTTTCCTACGACGGCGTTATAGGCGTTCACGACCTCGTCGTACACAGTTACGGCGAGAATCATTGCTTCGTCGTTGCGCACGTCGAAGTGCCGCAAGACGTTGAAATAACCAAGAGCCACGACGTCATAGACAACATCGAACACGACTTTTGGAACGAAATGCACGTCAGAATCACCATACATATGGACCCCGTGGACACCAAAAACGAGAAACTTGCCGAACTCAAACTTCGCGCGCAAAACGCGCTTGCCAACCTCGACGAGGGACTCTCTTTGCACGATTTCAGAATCGTCAGCGGACAAACGCACACGAATATGCTTTTCGACGTCGTAATCCCCTACGACAGCAAACTTTCTCTCGACGACGTGAAAAACGCTATGAAACGAGAATTTGCAAACGACCCCGTAAAATACTTTTTCGTCATCGACGTCGACAGAAAAATGTCGTGACGCTTGCATACTGCCGTCAAAAATGCTAATATATCCGTGACAAAATACAGTTTCAACTGATTGCACGGCGCAATCGAACAATCGAGGTAATCAATGATAACAAGTGCACAACGCGCAAAACTTCGCAGTATGGCGCAAACGATAAATCCAATCTTCCAAATCGGCAAAAACGGCGTGGGCGACAACCAAGTCAAAGACATTTGTCTTGCGCTCGAACTTCACGAACTTGTCAAAATATCCGTCCTTCGCAACGCAGAAGCAAACACCAAAGACGTTTTGGACGAGGTATGCCAAAAGACGGGCGCAGAACCCGTAACGGCAATCGGCAACAAAATCGTGATATACAAGCGCAGCACCCGCGACGACGTGGAACATATTAGTTTGAATTAATAATTAGCAATTAATAATTAATAATTTTGGGTGGGCTCTGCCCACACCCGAAATAAATAATCTTTTGCTTTACACCGCTTGCGTGCGCAGCACGCATCACCAAGCAGATAATTTGGCGAAATTGCGGCACGAGTTTTTGTCCGTGTTTGAACTGATAGCACAAATTCTCTGCTTAGTAAAGCGCACTGCGTGCGCAATCGGAAAATTCGGATAATTTGAATATTCCGCAACTGCGACAAAGTCGCAATATCACTGTTGCGAAGCAACAATATAGCTGTCGTAAGACAATATCACTGCACCATAAGTGCAATATCACTTACAATTTATTATGGATTACGAAAAAACTCGCCTCACCCCTATTGACGAAGTAAAGGGTGCAGAACCGAAAAACGAAGCCGAAAAGGCGGCGCGTGAAGAACTAAAACGCCACCGCAACGAAACTCAAAGATACAAACAAAAGTACTTTGAGTATTACGACGATGTCAAAATCAATCACCGTGAAGACTGGTAATCCTCTCTCGTAAGAATCAATCAAAAAACGCACCGTACGGTGCGTTTTTCTTTGTTATTCGATTAGTCGTTTTATCTGCACTTAATCTGTTACAGATTCAAGCATTTTCGTTCTGAGAAGACGCGATATACTCATTAATTGCATCTTTAACTTTACTCGGTATAGTAAATTCAGTATTATCTATGTCATATACATAAAGTATGCCCCCGTTTTTTACGGTCAATACATATTGTTGATTCACATCATCAAACGTACACTCGACAACGTCTGTATTTCCAAAGATATCCTCACTGAAATATTCCCCTATGTCGATATCGGATTCTCCGACATCCCCATCTTCATACCAATAGCAAACATCGTTTACCATTAATGCATATAAATATTCATTATTAGCCACAATTTTCAATCCCTTTAAAGAATCAACAAACATGTACTCACCACCAGCAAGCATAGAATAATTTGTTGCATTCTTTAACTCGTCAATTATTTGGTTTAAAGAAGGTTTTGCACTTTGTTCTACACCACAAATAACTTGATGGCTATTAAACCATTTTTCATCTTTGCTTATCTTTGCCCATTCAGATTCTGTATCGTCATAATTAATAATTACCGACTCTGGGCACCCGACAAATGTTCCATACGGAATTTTGATTACAGCCCTGCTTATATTAATTGTTGTTACGTTGTTGCAACCTTCAAATATATATGCATAATTGCCATCATAGATTGTCGTATCGTAAAAATACCCCACATTTGTACAATAGACAGCATTCCAATTAATCGTGGTCAAACTCTCACAGCCGAAAAAGGCATTCTTTCCGATACTCTGAACGCCGCCACCGATAGTAACGCTTATAAGTCCAGTACAATTTTTAAATGCATAGTCGCCTATGTTTGTTACGGTATTCTTCACTATGATTTCCGTAAGTCCGGTGCAATCGGAAAAAGCGTTTTCCCCGATACTGTGCACGCTACTCGGAATTGCCACTGACCCTTTAATTCCTCTTGGAACATATGCAATTTCCGTTTTTACTTTGTTGTATACTATTCCATCCTCACTTGCATATGCGACATTGTTTTCTGAAACATCAATGTTTGCAAGCCCTGTACAACCGCTGAATGCTTCGTAACCTATACTCGTCACTCCACTACCGATTGTAACGCTTGTAAGCCCGCTACAATTCTTGAATGCATAATCGCCAATGATTTCAACATTGTCAGGGATCGCTATACTTGTAAGTTCGGTGCAACCATTGAATGCGTATGCACCTATGCTTGTCACTCCACTACCGATTGTAACGTTTGTAAGCCCGCTGCAATTATTAAAGGCATTAGGGGCGATGCTCGTCAAACTATTTGGGATTATCACGCTCTTCAACCCTGTACAATTGTGAAAAACATCACATTCTATGGTCTTCACTCCTTCAGGGATTACGACACCGGTAATCTCGTCATAATTCATAAAGGCGTATTGATTAATGGTAGTGATTCCGCTTGGCAAAACAATGTCCGTTTCTGTTCCGTGATATGCAACAAGGCTCTTCGTTCCCTCGTCTGTATATATCTCGTATCCGTTATTATCAATTGAAAGTTTGCTTCCGCCTTCTTCCGTATAGACATTCAATATATACACAAAGCCGTTGCTTTCCCATCTGTTCGCTTCTATGTCGAGTGTTGATTTGTTGTAAACTTCAACAAGCCGCCAACAATCAGCAAAGGCGTATTCTCCTATACTCGTCACACTGTTTGGAATTGTTACACTTGTCAGTCCAAGACAATTACGAAAAGCATGCGCAGGGATTGTTGTTACATTATCACCTATATTCAATTCGGTTAATCTAAAACAATCTTCAAAGACGTATTGTGCCCTTGTACATGCAGTTGCATTCCAATTCACTGTTGTCAGTTTAGCACAATCCGCAAAAGCACCCCATCCAATGCTTGTCACACCATCAGGAAGCGTGATGCTCGTCAATCCACTGCATTTAGCAAAGGCATGATCTCCAATATTTGTAACGCTCTCGGGAATTGTCGCACTTGACAATCCCGTGCAACCAAAGAAAGCATCGCTGCCTATGTTCGTTACACTGTTCGAAACAGTAATACTTTTTAGCTCGCTGCAATTATTAAAGGCAAAATCGCCGATACTCGTCACACTGTCGGGGATTGTTATAGTCGTCAATCCACTGCAGCCAGAGAAAGCAGCGATGCCTATGCTCGTCACACCATCGGGAATTGTCACACTGATTTTAGTGTCAGAAAAATCACCCATCCCAAACGCATGTGTACCGATTTCAGTTACGGTTCTGCCGTCAATGGTTTTTGGAATAACAATATCGATTGATTTGAGAAGGTTAAAAGAGTCGTTTGAATTAATATTTGTTATTTTACATTTTGTATCGTCGTCTTCCAAAGGCGTTGCCTCAAATTCAACCATAGAACGTGTTTCTGCTTCTTCTTTATAATTTGCAAATTCTTCAGGAAGTGCAAATTCAGTATGGTTGAAGTTTGAGAAAATAATCGTATAGAACTCTGTATTATCTTCGTTAAAAACAATTGTATTGTTTTCTATTGCCATGTCAAAATATTCAATATAATCCAAAATACAATTAGAACAAGATATAGCGGAAAAATCATAATCATATCCGCTATAATCAACGACTGTCATTTCTGTATCGTCGCCACGTTTATAAAAGTAATAGCATAAAGTCCCGTCCAATGAAAATCCTGTTGTATCGTATATGCGAGAATCTTCATCGCCATGAATATAGGTTATACTAACATTGTCTTTGTAATATTCTTCCCAAATCAATTGATTGTCTTCGTCATATGTCTTTACGGTTGCGCTTTTGACGTCTTTAATCACTTCTTTAAGTTCTTCCAACGTCATATCGTCTCTCAAGACAATGTCTTTTGTGGTTGTGTCATCGTTATTATTGATGTCATCAACATTACCACTCGGTTTGTTGCCGTCATTGAAATTGCACGCAACAAGTGTTGCCGCAATCAATACGACAAGCAAAAATGCAATAACAATTGCAAATCTTCTTTTCATTTTTGCTATCCTCCCAAAAAAAATGATATAACGAAACACACAATGCGATTCAAAAAACGAATTATAAATAGTGCATCTCGCTGGTTTTACGACAAATCATATGCTCAATTTGAGAAGACATTTTATAACACAAATATACCTGTTACCAAAGGTAATAGGTCGTTTCCCCAATTAAACTAATCTTTTGTCGCACTTTTATGATACGCTAAAAAATACAAAATGTCAATAATGCATATTCTCACGTTGAAAACGCGCAATAAACTTATCAACAACTGACAAATTCATTGCGCGTTTTCTTTATTCGTACTATTATTCAATTTTTATTGCGTACTTTCCGTTTGCGGTGCAATCACTCGGTGACGTTTTCGCTGTCCGTTTCGGTGACGGCAAGCGCGTCGTCGGTTGCTTCCCTCTCGGATTCGAGAACTTCCGTAGCGTGTTCTTCATCGCAATCTACGAGCGACTGAGGCAAATTCGGCTCGCGGATATATACTTCTTCTGGAAGGTGTTTGCGCCACTTTATCGTGAAGAAGAACGCCGCCGAAAGGACTGTTCCGACCGCCCAACCGATAGGCCAAGACCACCATATACCCGTCGGTCCCATAGGCTTGTACAAGAATGCGGATATAACGACGCGAAGAATGAGGTCGGTAAATGTGGTTATCATAAATCTTCCCATCTTTCCGCCGCCGCGAAGCACGCCGTCCGCAATGATTTTGACCGCGACCATAAAGTAGAACGGCGACACGATACGCAAGAACTGCAAGCCGACTTGTATGGACTCGCTTCCGCCGTCTTCGAGGAATATGAGAAGAAGCGGCTTGCCCGCGAGCATATAGAGAAGCACGATAGGCACGCACAGTATCCAAACGAAAATCAGACCCGACATAAAACCGGGGCGAATACGCTCGGGTTTGTTTGCGCCGAGATTCTGGCTCGTGTAGTTTGAAATACCGTTGCCGAGCGTGGTGAACGACGTTACGACGAGGTTGTTGAGTTTTATGCTTGCCGAGTAGCCTGCCATAACCACCGTGCCGAACGAGTTGACCATACTTTGAATGATGATGTTGCCCACCGAAATGAAACTTTGTTGGAAGATACTCGGAACGGCAATCACCGCCGTATCGCGCAAAATACGCCAAGAAAAGACTTTGATTTTGCCTTCGGTTTTGACTTTTTTTAGTTGAATCAAAACGAACGCGACGGCAAGAACGCAACTTACGCCTTGACAAAGGAACGTCGCCCACGCAACGCCCGCAACGCCCATTTTGAAAGTTGCGACGAAAAGTATGTCCATACCGATATTCGCAAGCGACGAGCAAGCGAGGAATATAAACGGCGTGCGGCTGTCCCCCATTGCCGAGAAAATACCCGTTGCGATGTTGTAGAAGAACACGAACGGCAAGCCCCAAACGTAGATGTCGAGATATAGTTTGGAATCCGCCATAATCTCGCTCGGCGTGCGGATAAGTTTCAAAAGTCCTTCGCTGAGCGTAAGACCGAGAATCATAAGAATCGCACACAGAACGCCGCCCGCAATCCAAGTGGTAAACACGGCGGTTTTCATATCGTTGAACTTTCTTGCGCCGAAAAACTTTGAAACGATAACCGAGCAACCGATGTTGCAACCGAAAGCGAAAGCAATGAAGATGAGGGTTATCTCATAACTGTTACCGACGGCGGCGAGCGCGTTGTCGCCGATAAATTTTCCCGCTACGAAACTGTCGGCGAGATTGTAAAGTTGTTGAAAAATTATGCTGCCGAAAAGGGGCAAGCAAAACTTCCAAATCACGCTCATAGGTTTGCCGACGGTCAAATCTTTTTGCATACGATGCCTTCTTTTACATTCTTTTTTATTGCGCCCATATTTTAGAATTTGTTTTTTATAAAGTCAAATAAATATAATATAAAAAATAATGTCGATACAATACGTCGAATTTGCATAGTTTTCTTCGTTTCCGTTTTCGGATTCCGCGCTTTGCAAACTCGAAACGAAATCCGCCGACAAATCGCTTTATCGACGGATTTCGTGTTTTATCCTTTACAAACGGTATTGTAAACTGCGTTTTGTTACAACAAGATACAAATTACGCCGCCTTTGCCCTCGTTGACGATACGTCCCAAAGTTTTGCGAAGTTTCTGCTCTGCGTCGGTGGGTACGGTTTGCAATTTGTTGTTGATTCCGTCCGCGACGAGCGTTGAGAGCGACCTTCCGAAAATGTTGGTGTTCATAATCGCTTGCTTGTCGCTTTCGAAGTCTTGAAGCATACCCTCGACCATATCTTTGCTCTGTTGCTCGCTTCCGATAATGGGGCTGACTTCGGTTTCGACGTCCACTTTCATTATGTGAAGGGACGGTGCTTTTGCCGAGAGTTTCACGCCGTATTGCTGACCTTGTCGCAAGATTTCGGGTTCTTTGAGTTCGATTTCGTCGAGAGTGGGCGCGACGATTCCGTAGCCGAGCGTTTCCACTTGTTCCATTGCGGATTGAATTTTTTGTATCTTTTCTCTGTCTTTGCAAAGCGTTTTGAGTTCGCATAGCAAATCGAAATCGTCCTTGACGTCTATGCCGCATTGCTCGCTCGCAACCTTAAAGAACACGTCGTCACCCGTTGCCATCTTCACTTGCACTCTGCCCTTTCCGGCGTCGAGGCTTATTGCGGACGGTTGTTTCCAGAACTCTGCGTTCTCGAAGTACGCGTCGATTTTGTCATAGTCGCGCATCTTGTCGATGTCGTCGAGCATATTTTTCACTCTGTCCACGATTTCGCGCACGACGTCGCAATCCATAGGCAAAGCCTGTACCCAGCGCGGCAAATCGAAGTCTATGGTTTTGACGGAAAATTCGAGCAATATCGTTTCGAGAATCTCGCTGATGTCGTTCTCGTCGAGGGTCAACGCGTTTTTGACGATAACGGGCGCGTCGTACTTCTTTTCGAGTTCGTCTTTGAGGTCAAGCGCGCTTTGAGCGTTGACGTCGGCAACGTTGAGGACGATAACGAACGGCTTTTTGCACTCTTTGAGTTCGGATATGACTCTTTCCTCTGCCTTGACGTAGTCTTGTCTGTTTATCGAGCCGAAACTACCGTCCGTGGTGACTGCAAGCGCAATCGTGCTATGCTCTTTTATAACCTTTTGCGTGCCGATTTCGGCGGCTTTTGAAAAAGGCATATCTTCGCTAGACCACGGCGTCGAAACCATACGTTCTTTGCCGTCTTCTTCCGCGCCGAGCGCGCCGTCCACGAGATAACCCACGCAATCTATAAGGCGCATATTGACGGCGATATTCTCGCCCACGGACACTCTGACCGCCTCGTTGGGAACGAATCTCGGTTGCGTGGTCATAATGGTTTTGCCGTCAGCGGACTGCGGAATTTCGTCGATTGCGCGCGAGCGGTCGTCGGGATTTGCGATGCCGTCGATGACGAATTGTTGCATCACTTGTTTGATAAGCGTAGACTTGCCGGTACGCACGGGGCCTACGACACCGACGTAAATATCGCCGCCGGTTCGTGAGGCAATATCGCGATAAAGGTCAAATTTATCCATAAACTCCTCCGATTCTGTTTGCTAAACTCTATGACGGCGGTATGGGTAATATGCAAAAAAATTTCGTTTTTGAAAAAGATTTTAGGTAAAACTATTTCCTAAAAATAAAGCGTCCCCCTTCCTCACGTGTTTGGACTTCGGCGTTTGCAAGGCAATCCGCCTCGTTCGCTTTGGCTACAACACATTCACCGGATGTGTTGTTTAACGCGTCGCGCCCAACCGCCGTTCAAATTTTCCGTTTGCGCACAAAGTGCGCTTCACCAAGCAGATAATTTAGCGAAACTGCGGCGTGAGGTTTTATCCGTGTTTGTACTGATAGCGCAAATTCTCTGCGCGGTTAGTAATTGCGAGAACAAGTGCGGTTTTTGACAATCGCCCAAAAGTTTTCGTTTCTATTTAGGGGATTCCCACGCTACGCTCTGAATGACGGCGAGGGCGATTGACTTTGCCACAACGCCGTTTGAGCAATCGGATTAAGGCTTCGCCTTCCGCAATTATTAATTATTCATTATTCATTAAAAAATCGCGCTATCAAGCGCGATTTTTCAAACTCTTTTCAATAAGCGCAATCTTTATCGAACTTATCAGCACGTCGATTGCAAAATCCATTTCTTCAAGCGAGGGTACGCTCGGCGCGATACGAATGTTCGAGTCGTTGTCGTCTATTCTGTACGGAAACGTCGAACCTGCCGCCGTAAACTTTACGCCCGCCTCGTTTGCAAGTTCCACGACGCGTTTTGCCGCGCCTTGAACGTCGAGGGAAATGAAATAGCCCCCTCTCGGCTTTGACCACGTTACGCTTTGACTGTCGGGGAACGCTTCTTCCATACGCACTCTGAAAAGGTCGAACTTCGGACGAAGAATCGCCGCGTGTTGCGCCATAATCTTCTTTATATTGTCGACGTTTTTCAAAAACTCGACGTGCATAATCTGATTGACCTTGTTGGGGTTGATTCTCTTGAAAGAGAGGCGTTTGAGCATATCTTTCACGTTGTTTTGAGAAGACGCAAACACCGCAACGCCGCTGCCCGCAAACGTGATTTTCGCGGTTGAAGCGAAGCAGTATATCATATCGAGCGTGCCCGCTTTTCTTGCAACGTCGAAGATGTTTTTGAGTTTGTCGTCGGTGTCGTAGAGCGAGTGTACGCAATATGCGTTATCCCAGAAAATGCGAAAATCTTTCGCTTTGGGTTTGAGATTCGCCATACGCTCGACCACTTTGTCCGAGAACACGATACCCGTCGGATTCGAGTATTTCGGCACGCACCAAATGCCCTTTACGCTCTCGTCGTCGCGCACGAGTTGCTCGACGAGGTCCATATCCGGACCGTCCGAAAGCATAGGCACGGTTATCATATCTATGCCGAAGTTTTCGCAAATGGCGAAATGTCTGTCGTAACCGGGCGCGGGGCAAATGAATTTGACTTTTTCGAGTTTATTCCAAGGCGTAGACCCCAAAACGCCGAATTGCATTGCAAACTGCACCACGTTGTACATAATGTCGAGCGACGAGCCGTCAAGAGCGATAACTTCGTCCGCTTTCACGCCCAAAAGTTCGCCGAAAAGTTCTCTTGCCTGCTTTACGCCTGCGGGTTCGCCGTAGTTTCTCGCGTCCACGCCGCTCATAAAGAAGTCGCACTTTGCGGCGTTTTCGAGCATAGGCATAGCGATGTCGAGTTGCTCTTTTGAAGGCTTGCCTCTCGTCATATCCACGCTTCTGTCGGCTTTTTGCAGTTTTTTGTAGGCTTTTTGCTCTTGTTTAAGCAGTTTTTCGAGTTCGTCTGCGGGCAATGAATTGTAATCCATAATACACCTCTACACTTGTACACTATACGTCGCGCGCGCTCAAAGAGTGCCGCAAGCGGCGCACGATTCGTCGCCTCTTTTTATCACGCGTAAGAATATATCACCGAATCGCGTATTCGGCAATCGTTTTCGAGCAGTTTTTCGACGTTAATTTTCTTTAATTAACCGCGCGGCAAAATCGCCGTTTTGTCGCCGTTATTTGTCGCTTTCGCCGTTGGCTCTCACGAGCAAGCGGATAGGCGTTCCCGAAAAATCGAAACTCTTGCGCAACGCGTTTTCGAGATAGCGTTTGTAACTGAAGTGCATAATCGTGGGGTCGTTGACTTTAAGCACGAAAGTCGGCGGCGCGACGGACACTTGCGTGACGTAGAAAATTTTAAGTTTTTTGCCGAGATAGGACGGCGGCTCGCTTATGCGGATAGCGTCGCCCACGACCTCGTTGAGAAGTCCCGTCGGAATACGCTTTCTCGAATTTGCCACGACCTCTTTGCAAAGCGGAAGCAGATTGTCAAGTCGCTTGCCGCTGAGCGCGGATATATACACGGATTTGAAATAATCCATATACTTCAAATCCTCTTTGAGTTTCTTTTCGTATTCGTAAATGGTGTGCGTGTTTTTGTCCACCAAATCCCACTTGTTCATAACGATTACGGACGGTTTGCCTTCCTCGTGAACGAAGCCCGCGATTTTGACGTCTTGCTCGGTGAGACCTTCGGTTGCGTCGCACACGACGAGCACCACGTCCGCCCTACGCACTGCGAGCAAACTTCTCATAACCGAGTATCTTTCGAGGTCCTCGTTGACGACTTTTTTCTTGCGCATACCCGCCGTGTCGATGATGAGGTACTTGTCGTCGCCCACGTCGAGTTCGGTGTCGATTGCGTCGCGAGTCGTGCCCGCAATGTCGCTGACGATACATCTGTCGTATCCCAAAAGTCTGTTGGTAATCGAACTCTTGCCCGCGTTCGGTTTGCCGACGATTGCGATTTTGATACGCTCGGGGTCTTCGTCCGCCATATGTTCGGGGATAACCTCGAGGATTGCGTCAAGCAAATCGCCGAGTCCCTTGCCTTGCTCTGCGCTGACCGCGTGAGGCTCGCCGAATCCCAACGCATAAAAGTCGTACACGTTGCTCAAATCGTTGTTGTCGATTTTGTTCACCGCAAGAATTACGGGAAGTTTGGATTTTCTCAAAAACGAACACACGAGGTTGTCGTCCGTCGTAAGTCCGGTTTTTCCGTCAACGACGTACAAAATCGCGTTCGCCGTATCCACCGCGATTTCAACTTGCGTGCGGATATGTCCCCACATTTCGTCGTCGCTTTTAAGTTCGAGACCGCCCGTATCTATGAGCGTAAACGCTCTGCCGCACCACTCGCAATCCGCATAAATTCTGTCGCGAGTTACGCCGGGCGTGTTTTCGACGATAGCGATTCTGCTGCCCGCGAGTCTGTTGAAAAGCGTCGATTTTCCGACGTTTGGTCTTCCTACGATAGCCACCAAAGGTTTCATATTATTTCACCGTTTCCGTATTTTATCTGTTATTTTTGGCGCATTAAACGCCGTTTTCGTCGATTTTGCGAACTTTCGCCGCAAAACCCGTTTTATCGTTTTCGTTATTTATTTTCAAAGTGTTCGACGATTTTTTGCGCCGTGTCGCTGCCGCTGTGCGATATGACGATAATCGGCGCGCCGAGCGCGGCTTCCACTTCTTCGACGGTTTTGTTGTCGAGGAAAGTGTCGGTAAATTCGCGAAGCATATTGTCGGGAATGACGAACGCGTCCGACTTCACGCCGCCCACTTGGTCGATTATATCGCCCGCAGTCACAAGTCCCGCAACCGTCACGCTCGTGCCGAAAAAGTTGTTTACGATTGCGTGTACTTCCGCTTTCAGACCGAGTTTTGCTTCGAGTTTCTTTGCGTACTCTTTGAGTATGGGTGCAAACGATACGCCCGTTATGAGGTCTATTCTTTTGCCGAGATTCATAGTCGGCACTTCCGAAAGGCTGTACTCGAAATTGTCTTTCCAGTCGGCGATAAGTCCCACGCCGTTTTCGATTTGGTCGAACGCGCCGTAATACGAACTGCTCGGAACGTCTATATTCGCCTTGACGTAATACTCGTCGCTGCACCAACAGAAATTGCCGCCGTATTCCTCGTTCAATCCCTCGACGAGTTTTATGGTATCTCTCGCATTCTGCTCGTCCACCGCTTTGAGTTTTGCAAGCGTTTCTCTATGTCCCGTCATACCCACGGGCACGACCGCAACCGTTTCCACGCCCTCGACCGAGTGCAATCCGCGTATGCTGTCCTCGAGCACTTTGCCGTCGTTCACGTCGGGAACGACAACGAGTTGCGTGTGCATTTTTATGCCGTTTGCGCCGAGTCTGCGCATTTGGTCGGGCAACTTTCTCGTGTTCGGATTTTTGAGAATATACGTTCTTATATCGTCGTCCCACGCGTGTACGGAAATGTAAAGCGGACTGAGTTTCAAGCGAATCACTCTTTCGATTTCTTCTTCCGTGACGTTGGTCATAGTGACGTACGAGCCGCACATAAAACTGTAGCGGTAGTCGTCGTCCTTAACGTAGAGGCTTGGGCGCATATTTTTGGGAAGTTGGTCGACGAAACAGAAAATGCACTTGTTTTTGCACACGACGGGTTTCATATCGATTGCAAATTCGAGTCCGAGCGACTGCCCTTCTTTTTTGTGGACCTTTATGGTATGCTCTTTTCCGTCGCGCAAAATATCCACCGAAAATTTCTTTTCGTTGTCGTAGAAAAGGTAATCGAGTTCGTCGACCATTTTGAAGCCGCCTATACGCAGCACGTCGTCGCCGAGCCTGAATCCTTGTTTTTTTGCAATGTCGTTAAGTTTGGTTATCTTTGGCATATCGAATCCTGTCGTGTTTTCGTTTATACTCTTTCGTTTGTTGTCTTGTAAATATTTTTATCCGCTTGCGCACAAAGTGCGCTTCACCAAGCAGATAATTTGGCGAAACTGCGGTGTGAGTTTTTATCCCTGCTTGAACCGATAGCGCAAATTCTCTGCGCGGTTAGCAGAGCAATAAATCGAGCGAGGCTCTCGGCAATGCGCACACTTGCGTGTTGTCGTTGCCTCTGCGACGATTTTTGCTCACACGGCAATATAGGCGGTTAAGAAATTAGCAATATTTTCGAGCGAACTCATTTCCACCCATTTTTTGCCGTTCGAGGCGATTTTCTCGCCGACGTCCGACTGCAAGAGTCTGTACAAAAGCCCAACTATGTCGAGGTCGTTTTTGGCAACGAGGCAAAGTTCGTGCGAGGCGAGATATGATATGTCCGCTTGCTCGTGTTCGCCGCTCTTTGCAACTATGCTCGGCACGCCGAGTTTGAAGCACTTGTAGAGCGTTGCGGGGTCGTACTGCGTGATTGCCACGTCGCATACGGGCAGACAATCGTCCGCTTGCTCGCCGTTTTGCAAAAACAAAACTTTGGTTTCGGGTGCTTTCACCGCCATAGACGACAACGTTTGAAGCATACGCTCGTCTTTGACGTACACGGCGAGATTTGCGATTTCGCCTTGGTCGAGAAGAAGCGAGAACACGTTTTCGAGTTGTTTCTTTTCTTGCACGTTGACGTAGACGGTTTTGACTTTGGGAAGCCCTGCCTCTTGCTTTTTGAGTATGATTTCTTCCCTCGTTTTGGGCACTGCCTCGTAAGGAAGTCCCATAACCATAACATCCTTCGATTTTATGCCTTGTCGCACCAAATCGGCTTTTACGTCCGCGTTTTCGACGATAAACACGTTGGTTGCGTCATCGTGTACGCGTTTTGGAAGCGTGAAGGATTGAAGCATATATATGATTTGCGTGTTGAAGCGCGCTCTGCGTTTTGCCTCGACGGCGCAATGATGAGCGTACGGCGTAACGCACAAAATGTACTCGGGGTGAAAACGCTTTATGAGGTTGTTTATGCGGTTGACGCGCTTTGACAAACTTTTGAGTTTGAACATATCGCGGATAACGCCCTTGTCCTTTTTTTCGAGCAGATACTGATACTCGCTTCCGCTGTCCATAAGTCTGTCGAGAGCGGAAAGTTTGGTTGCCGAACCGTACTTGTCGTCGCTTATAACCACGACGTTATGCGTGCCGATTTTGCGTATTGCTTCCGCGATTTTTTGCGATATACCGTCGCTTTCGTCGCGTGAAGTGAGTATCAAAATAATGCGTTTTCTATACATTTTTGCACCTTCTTTTTTCTAAAAAACGACGCCGTTTTTGCACGTTTTTTGAAAATCCGATTGCCGATTTTTTGCTTTTGTTTTTCGTTGCGTTTGTCCGTCAGTCCTCGACGATGACGGGAATGATTATGGGGAATTGTCTGTCCTTGTAGAACAACTTTCTCACCGCTTTTTTGACCATTCTCGCAATCTCGTTGACGTCCGCTTTGTCGAAGTCCGCGCCGTTTATCGTGTCCACGGTTGCGCTCTTTATGGAATTTACCACGTCGTCGGTGAGGTTGAATCCTCTTGCCACGATGTCCACGTCGCCAACGACTTTGCCTTGGTCGGTATCCACCGCGCAAAGCACCACGAGCATACCGTATTCGGCAAGCGATTTTCTGTCGTTTACGACGGATTTGCCGTCTTCGAGAACTACGCCGTCAACGTAGGCGTTGCCCGCCGTGACGTTAGAGTGTTGTTTTATCCCCTTATGGTTCACGCCGTAGCACTCGCCGATGTTGGGAATGACGATGTTTTTCGAGGGTACGCCCAACGTTTTTGCGATTTCGGCGTGCTTGAACTGATGACGATATTCGCCGTGTACGGGCATAAAGTACTCGGGTTGCACGAGGGTGAGCATAAGTTTGAGTTCTTCTTCGTAAGCGTGACCAGAAACGTGAATGTCGTTCATTGCGTCGTATATGACGTTTGCGCCCTTTCTGAAAAGGTCGTTTATGACGTCGTACACGGATTTTTCGTTGCCGGGGATAGGCGACGAGGACAAGACGACGAGGTCTTGCGGTCCGATGTTAATCTTGTTGAACTCACCCTTCGAGAGTTTGTTGAGAGCGGAAAGCGGTTCGCCTTGCGAACCCGTTGCCAAAATAACCGTTTCGCTCGGAAGCAGTTTTCCGACGCTGTCCGCGATTACGCCCTTTGGAACTTGCAACTCGCCGCAAGCGGAAGCAACGTCAACCATACCTTTCATACTTCTGCCCGCAAGCACGACTTTTCTGTGGTACTTGTGAGCGAGGGTAAGCACTTGTTGCACGCGGTAGTTGGACGAGGCGAAGCACGCGATGACGATTCTCTTGTCGAGGTTTGAAGCGAAAATGTTTTCAAGCGTTTGTCCCACGACTTTTTCGGACGTGGAACTGCCCTTTCTTTCCACGTTCGTGGACTCGCCGAGCATAAGAAGCACGCCCTTTGCGCCTATTTCCGCAATGCGACCGATGTCGGTTTTCTTGCCGTCGATTGGCGTATTGTCAATCTTGAAGTCGCCCGTTACGAACACAGTGCCGACTTGAGTGGTGATTGCAAGCGCGCACGCGCCCGCCATTGAGTGACAGACTTTGATAAACTCGACTTTGAATCCGCCAAGCGTTATCGTATCGCCCGCCGACACCACGACGAGATTGCATTTTTTGCCGTTTTTGTCGAGTTTTCTTTTCAAAAGTCCGATTGTGAGCGCAGTGCCGTAGACGGGAACGTCTTTGAGGTCGTCCGCATAGTACGGGATTGCGCCGATGTGGTCCTCGTGGCCGTGCGTAAGCACGATACCGCGAAGTTTTGATATATTCTCTTTTACGTAGGTTATGTCGGGTATGATTGCGTCGATACCGGGGGCTTCCTCGCTCGTTGCGAAAGAAACGCCGCAATCGACGATAATCATATCGTCGCCGCACTCTATTGCGGTCATATTTTTGCCCACCTCGCCTACGCCGCCGAGGAAGGTCACTTTAACTGTTTTTGCGTTTTTTGCCATTATATCTCTCCGATTAAATTCGTATTTTTCTATGCGGTAAATTCCATCCCGAGCGACGCTCTCTCGCCGTCACTCAAAGTTATTAACGAATAATAACGAGTTTTATTTTTACACGCATATTTTTCTAATTTACTATATTACACCAAAACGCGCGCTTACGCAAGAGTTTCGCCAAAAAGTGCCGAAAACCATACGTTTGTGCAAAAAAAAATCTTTACAAACCTCGCTTTTGCCTTTACGATTATAGTATACAAAGTCGCGTTTGCGAACGTGATTATGACTATAAAAAGGAGAATTTTATGAGAGTTTACAATTTCTCGGCAGGTCCGAGTATGCTTCCGCTCGAAGTCATCGAGGAAGCGGGCAAAAATATCGCCGATTACAACGGTTCTGGTATGAGCGTTATGGAAATGAGCCACCGCTCGAAATGGTACGACGCCATCAACACCGAAGCCCTCGACCTCGTGCGCGAACTTATGAATCTTCCCGACGACTATCACGTCATTATGGTTCAAGGCGGCGCTTCCACGCAATTCGAAGCGATTCCGCTCAACCTTTTGAAGACGGGAAAAGCGGACTATATCGTGACGGGCAACTTTGCAAAAAAAGCGTACAAAGAAGCGCAAAAATACGGCGATATTCGCCTCGTCGCTTCCAGTGAAGACAAGAAATTCACCTATATTCCCAAAACCACGCGCGAAGATTTCAGACAAGACGCAAGTTACGTTCATATCACCGAAAACAACACCATTTTCGGCTTGAAATACAACACGTTGCCCGACACCGGCGACGTACCCCTCGTTGCGGACTTGTCCTCGTGCATTATGAGCGAGGTCATCGACCCCAAAAAGTATTCTCTCATTTATGCGGGCGCGCAAAAGAATCTCGCACCTGCCGGCGTAACCCTCGTCATCGTCAAAGAGGATATGCTCGGCGGCGAACTTCCCATCTGCCCCACTATGCTCAAATATCGCACGCAAATCGACGCAAACAGTTTGTACAACACACCGCCTTGCTGGTCGATTTATATGATGATGCTCAATCTTCGCCACCTCAAAAAACTCGGCGGCGTTAAGGTTATGGAACAAATCAACCGCGAAAAAGCCAAAATGCTTTACGACTTCATCGACGAAAGCGACTTCTACAACAACTTCGTCGAAAAAGAAAGCCGCTCGCTTATGAACGTGCCTTTCGTGTCGCCGAGCGACGAACTCAACGCCAAATTCGTCAAAGAAGCGGAACAAGCGGGTCTCGTCAGCCTCAAAGGTCACAAACTCGTGGGCGGTATGAGAGCGTCGATTTACAACGCAATGCCCGTCGAAGGCGTGAAAGCACTCATCGAGTTTATGAAGAAATTTGAACTCGAAAACAAATAATCGCAAGCGAGGCAAACTATGGACGTACTCAAACTCAATTCTATATCCAAACTCGCAAATCCCGTGCTTGACGGCTACAATCTCACCGATTCGAGCGAGAATCCCGTCGGCATACTCGTGCGCTCTTTCAAAATGGAAGAATACGCCGTGCCGTCCTCGCTTTTGGCAGTCGCAAGAGCGGGCGCGGGCGTAAACAATATTCCGCACGCGGACTACGCTAAAAAAGGTATCTGCGTGTTCAACACCCCCGGCGCAAACGCAAACGCCGTCAAAGAACTCGTAATTGCCGCACTTATTATCGGCGCGCGCAACGTGTCCGAAGCAATCGAATGGGCAAGCACGCTTAAAGGCGACGACGTAGCAAAACAAGTTGAAAAAGGCAAAGGTCAGTTTGCAGGCAGCGAAATCGCTGGCAAAACACTTTGTGTTTTGGGTCTCGGCGCGATTGGCAGAAAAGTCGCAATATCCGCACACGCACTCGGAATGAATATCGTGGGTTACGACCCGTTCATATCCGAAGCGGCAAAAACGGAAATCCCCTTCGTGACGATTTTCGACGCTATGCAATCCGCTTGGGCGGACGCGGACTTCGTGACCCTTCATATGCCTATGACGCCGCAAACGAAAGGTCTCGTAAACGCCGAAAGTCTTGCGACGATGAAAGACGGCGTGATTATAATCAACGCCGCACGCGGTGAACTTTGCGACGTAAACGCAATAAAAGCCGCTCTCGAAAGCAAGAAACTTCGCAAATACGTCGTGGATTTCCCCGACGAAAATTGCATAGGCGTACAAGGAATCGTCGCAATACCGCACCTCGGCGCGTCCACCGAAGAAGCCGAAGACAACTGCGCGGTTATGGCGGCAGGCGAACTTAAAGATTATCTCGAAAACGGCAACGTCACTAACTCTGTCAATTTGCCCAACGTCAAAGCGCCAAAGAGCGGGGCTCATCGCTACACTGTCATTTCGACGGATACGGGCGAAAACAGATTCGGCGGAATCAGCGCGACAAGAAACGGACTTCGCTACACGATTATCGACACCGAAACCGATTTGACAATCGACGGCGACGACGTAATAAGAGCGAGAAAAGTTTATTGATAAGTTAAGACTTTTGAAAAGGCAGGCGCAACGCCTGCCTTTTTTATTGTGCCAAAACACACCAAAATATAATTTTCCATTTCTCACGTGTTTTGTTCTTTCTCTACAAAATTTTGGCGACGTAAACTCTAAATAAAATTCCCCCTTCCTCACGTGTTTCCCCCACCGCCGTTCCCCCTCTGCATACTTTGAGGGAACCCACGGCGTCCGCTCTG
>CAKQLT010000005.1:0-38641 GCA_934254715.1 uncultured Clostridia bacterium
GGGGTCGGGTTGGTGCAACATACCCTTGTATCCGTCGCCCGTGGTGCGCGGCTTGTTGGTGTAAATGCGCGGCACTATGAGGATTTTGTCCTTGACCTTTTCTTGCACCGTGCGCAATCTCGAAATATAGTCGAGCACGGCGTCCTCTCTATCCGCGGAACACGGACCTATCACGAGCACGAGCCTTGCGTCCTTGCCCTCGAATATCGCTTCGAGCGCGTCGTCGGTCGCCTTTTTTTGAGAGGCGAGTTGCTCGTCTATGGGATACATTGCCTTTATCTCTTGCAATGTGGGCAGTTTTCTTTTGAATTCCAAATTCATTCTTTCACCTCGTTGCATTTATCGAAAACCTTGCGACGCTTGGTCGAAAGGCGCATCATCTCTCGTATGCCTTCTATGTCGTCGGACTCTATACACTTTTTGAGTTTGTCGAAATGCTGCTCGAAAAGGTCCATTTGCTCGACTATCTCGTCTTTGTTTGCAAGGAACAACTCGGACCACATCTCGTCGTTTATCTTTGCGATTCGGGTAAGGTCGCGGAAAGAATCCCCCGTATAATCGGCAAGATGTTCGCTCTCTTTGCACACCATAAGCGACACCGCGATACAGTGCGTGAGATGGGAAAGGAATCCCACCATTTCGTCGTGTTGTTTTACGGTGAGCGTACATATATGCTTGAAGCCGAGTTGCCTTCCCAAATCCTCGCAAAGTTCGATTGCGCTTTGCGTATTCTTTTCGGTCGGCACGACGATGTAGTTCGCGCCGTCGAAAATTTCCGCTTTTGCGTTCTCGACGCCCGAACACTCTCTGCCTGCCATCGGGTGCGCGCTTATAAATTCCACGTCGCCGCGAAGCACGCTCTGCACCTTTTCCACGACGCCGCCCTTTACACCCGTAACGTCGGTTATCACCGCGCCCGACTTGAAGCAGTTCTGATTCTTTTCAATCCATTCGACGAACGTATGCGGATAAAGCGCAAAGACGATTAAGTCGAATTTGCCGACGTATTCGCTCTCGACTTTCGTAGAGCCGCTTGCGATATAACCCTTTTCGAGCGCGAAATCAATCGCCTCTTTGCTCTTGTCGATTGCGCCGACCTCATAGCCTTTTTTTGAAAGTGCCTCTGCGTAACTGCCGCCTATGAGACCCAACCCGACGACGAGAATTTTCATATCCTTATTCAATTTCATACTTCACCCCGAGTTTTCCTATCGTTTCAAAGAAATTCGGAAAACTTTTCTTCACCGCTTCCGCGCCGTCGATAACGCCGCCGACCGCGCTTAAAAGTATACTGCACGCCATCACAATTCTATGGTCGTTGTGACCGCAAATCGCACAATCGGGCGTTTTTATATCGTTTTTGTGTATAACAACCTTGTTTTCGCGCACTTCTACGTCGATTCCGAACTTCGCGAGTTCTTGCGCCATTGCCTGCGCTCTGTCGCTCTCTTTTATTTTGAGTCGTCTCGTGCCGACGAACGTCGCCCCCTCTTTCACCGCCGCGACGCAGAACGCAATCGGGGCTAAATCGGGACAATTCGCAAGGTCAATAACCGCGTTTTTCTCGTTCAACTCTTTGAATATAGCCTTGCAAACTTTATCGCCTTGAACGCTGTTTTCGTCAAGACCTTCGACTTCGACGTTGCCGCCGAGTTCGTTCAAAGCAAGAAGCATTGCGCCGTTTGACCAGTCGCCCTCGACAGCGTATTCGCCGCCCGAATAACGTTGATTGCCCTTGATTGAAAACACGTTTTCTTCTTTTTCGGCAATCTCGATTCCCGCCTTTTTCAGCACATCGACAGTCAAATCTATATACGCTCTGCTCTCGACGGGCGGAAGAACTCTTATCTCGCTGTCGCCGCAAAGCAGAGGAAGCGCAAACAAAAGTCCCGAAACGTACTGACTGCTCACGTCGCCGCGCAAGGTGTAAATCCCGCTTTCGAGCCGTCCAGACAATACGATTTTTTCGCCGTCGCAAACCATTTTTACGCCCTTTTCGCCGAGTGCCTTTTCGTATACGTCCACACCTCTTTCGAGCAATCTTTTCGAGCCTACAAACACCGATTTTTCAAAAAAAGCGGCGGCAATCGGAAGGAAAAATCTAAGCGTGCTTCCGCTCTCTCTGCAATCGAAAATCTTTGCGTTTTTCAAGCAATCCCCGCTTAAATACTCGTTGGTTTTGACGTTTGCAAGCACGCCGTTTCCGTCGTTTGCGAACTCGCTGTTTTTGCCGTTTTCAAAACTTTGCGTTTTTGAGTTGTTTTCGTAGGTTTCGGCGTTTTCGCAATCTTTTTTGAACGTCACCGTATCGCCGTTTTTTTGCGAGGTTATGCCGAGAGTTTTTATACAATCGAGAGTTGCCGCCATATCTTCGCTGTCCGAAATTCCGACGACTTTTCCGCCATTTTGCGACAGCGCGCACGCAATCATAAGCCTATGCGCAAGGCTCTTTGACGGCGGCGCAATCACTGCGCCTTCGGCTGTGGATTTTTCGATTTTCACTCTCATTTTTTTGCGTTTTATGATGTTTTTAATTGTTTTTTATGCTAATTTTAGTACCGATTTTTAGCGTTTTTTCGTTGATTTTTATGCGATTTTTCGCTTGTTTTTTGCGATTTTTTCGCCGTTTTTTATGCCGTTTGAGCGGCAATTATATTCGATTTTTGCGTTATTTTTGCAAGTTTTCGAGCATTTTTATTGCTTCGATATATCCGTCGAATCCTTTGCCCGAAACGGTTGCGAGCGCGTAGTTTCTGACAAAACTTATCTTGCGGAAGTCCTCTCTTTCGTCCACTTTTGAAATATGCACTTCCACAAACGGAATATCAACGCCTTTGAGTGCGTCCGCGATTGCAACGCTCGTGTGCGTATACCCTGCCGGATTTATCACGATTCCGTCAAACTTTTCAAAATACGCCTCTTGGATTTTGTCGATGAGCGCGCCCTCGTGGTTGGTCTGGAAGCACTCAACCTCGATATTTTTTGAATTGCAGTACGCTTTTATGGTTTCCAAAAGGTCGGAATAGGTGCGATTGCCGTAAATTTGCGGCTCGCGGATTCCGAGCATATTGATGTTAGGGCCGTTGAGAACGAGTATTTTCATTTTTCAAATTCCTTTGCGATTGCGTATGCGGCTTTGTTTACGCTTCCGTCGTTCACGACTTTCACGTCCGCGCACGCGTTGTATACGGGATAGCGTTTTTCGTACAGTTTTTTCAAATCGTCGATATTCGAGGACAAGGGGCGCGATTTCGTTGCCACCAAATCTTGCATTTTTCTGTCCAAAAATACGATTTTGCCGTTGCGCTTCAATGCGTTTACGTTGTTTTTGTCAAGCACCGCGCCGCCGCCCGTAGCAATCACCGCCGCGCTCTTTTTTGAAACTTCGTTTATAATTTCGCTTTCTATTTTTCTAAATTCCGCTTCGCCGTACTTTGCGAAAAAGTCGGCTATGGGCATTCCGATTTTCTTTTCTATTTCACCGTCCGTATCGACGAACTCTCTTTCGAGAATTCTTGCAACCCTCTTGCCTATCGTGGATTTTCCCGACGACGGCATACCTACGAGGACGACGTTTTGCTTTTGGGCGAATATTTTTTCGTACACGCTTTCGATTTCGTCCTTGCTTACGTCCGATACGTCTTTTCCGAGGAACAATCTCGACGCATACACCGCTTGCGCGACGAGCATATATAAGCCGCCTATCGCCTTTGCGCCCTTGTCTTTTGCTTGCAACGTGAGGTTGGTGCAAAGCGGATGATATATTGCGTCAAGCACGCCTTCTAGATTGCAAAAGCCTTGCAAATCTATGGGCTGCTGCTCGTCGCTCGGATACATACCTACGGGCGTTGCGTTGAAAATTATCTGCGTATCCTTTCTTTCCTTTGCCTCGTCGTAGTCGATTGCGCCGTCCTTTTTCGAGCGAGATACTTTCGTCACGCTCTTTGCGCCGAGCGCGCGAAGAACCGCGCTTGCCGTCTTTGCCGTGCCGCCCGTGCCGAGCACGAGTGCGTCTTTGCCGGCGGGGTCTATATTCGCCTTTTCAAACAACGCTTTTATGCCGTAATAGTCGGTGTTGTAGCCGAAAAGTTTGCCGTCCTTGTTGACAACGGTATTCACCGCGCCGATTGCCCTTGCCTCGTCGGATATGACGTCGAGATAAGGTATGACGACTTCCTTGTAGGGTATCGTGACGTTTATCGCGCAAAAAGCACGCTCTTGCAAAAAGTGTGCCACTTCGTCTTTTGCAAGCGGTTTAAGTTCGTAATCGTAAGAAGCGATTAGCGCGTGTATTTCGCACGAATAACTATGCGAAAGTTTTTCGCCGATAAGTCCGTACTTCATTCTTTTATGCCTTTTCTGAAAACGTCCGTGCCGTATCTTTGAGCAAGCAAATCGCATATCGCAAGCGCGCTCACGGCGTTTATCACGTGGCATACTCGCCTTACGATTGCGGGGTCGTGTCTGCCGACGATTTCGATTTGTCTTTCCTTTCCGTTTACGAAATCGACGGTGTTTTGCTTTTGCGCTATGGACGGCGTGGGCTTAACCGCGCAATTAAAGAGTATGGGCATACCGTTTGAAATTCCGCCGTTTATGCCGCCGTTGTTGTTGGTGGCGGTGGTTATTTTTCCGCCCTCTACGACGAAAGAATCGTTTGCTGTCGAGCCGTGCATTTTGCTCATCTCGAAGCCCTTGCCGAACTCTATGCCCTTAATGCCGCCGATTGCGAAAAGCGCGTGAGAAAGCACGCCCTCTACGCTGTCGAACATAGGCTCGCCGACGCCCGACGGAACACCGACTATCGCCGTTTGCGTTATGCCGCCCACGCTGTCGAGATTTGCCTTTGCTTTCTCTATGCGAGCAATCATCTCTTTGCCCTTTTCCTCGTTCAATACGGGGAATTTTGCACAATCGAGAGTTAAAACCTCGTTTCGTATATCGTTAAACTCGTTATCGCGCACGTTGTCACATTCGAGTATGTGCGTACCAATCGTAACGCCGACGTTTTTCAACGCGCCTTTGAGTATCGCGCCCGCCGCGACGATACCCGCCGTGACTCTGCCCGAAAAGTGTCCGCCGCCCCTATAATCTTCAAATCCGCCGTACTTGCAAAACGCCGCGTAGTCTGCGTGCGAGGGACGAGCAACGCCGTATTCGTAGGATTTGGAATCCGTGTTTTCGTTGGGTATGAAAATGCAAATCGGCGTACCCGTGGTCTTGCCGTTGAACACGCCCGAAAGGATTTGATATTCGTCTCTTTCGCGCCTTGCGGTGTCGGTGGACATAGACGGCGCACGCAAAGCAAGAGCCGTTTTTATGTCCTCGTCGCGTACGTCGATTCCCGAACACAAGCCGTCGAGAACGACGCCTACGCCTGCGCCGTGACTTTCGCCGAATACGGTTAAGGCTACACTTTGTCCGAACGTGTTTTTCATAATCTATCCTCTCTTTCAAGAATTTCTTTTGCCGTCATATCCGCAAATTCAAACGAGCCTATCTCGTTCACGACGACAGTGCGAATCGTGCTTCCTTCCGCTTTTTTGTCGTGAGTCATAAGGCGCAAAAGTTCGTTTCGGTCGCAGTTTGCGGCGGTGGGTAAATCGTATTTTTTCAGCACTTTTTCAAGCCTTTTTTCAACTTCATTAGAGCACATAGGCAACATACCTATTCCCACGCACTCGCCATGCAGAAGCGCGCCCTTTTGCGCGCTCTCTATTGCGTGTCCGAGCGTGTGTCCGAAGTTGAGCACTTTGCGAAGTCCTTTTTCTTTGGGGTCTTTTTCGACGACGTCCTTTTTTATTGCGAGCGAGGCTTGCACGATTTCAAGCAAATCGTCTTTCAGATTCTCGCTTTTTTCTATGCGCTCGAAAAGGTCCTTGTCGGACGTTGCCGCCATTTTTATCGCCTCGACGAGACCTGCGTGCAACTGCCTTTCGTCAAGCGTGTCGAGCGTGTCTACGTCAATAATAACTTTCGAGGGTTGATAGAAACTTCCCACGACGTTCTTTACGCCCTCGAAATCTATTGCGGTTTTGCCGCCTATGGACGAGTCGAGTTGGGAAAGCAAGGTCGTCGGCACGTTGTAAAACTCGATTCCGCGCATATAGCACGAAGCCGAAAACGCCGCTATATCCCCCACTACGCCGCCGCCGACCGCAACAACGCAATCCTTTCTCGTGAAATCGTTTTGAAGCATAGTGTGCAAAAGCAGTTTGAAATTGTCGAAATTCTTGCTTTGCTCGCCTCGCTTTAGGCATACTTTCACGCACTTTTCGCAGGCTTTTTCAATCTTCTCAGAATAGGTTTTCGGCACGCCGTCGTCGGTGACGACAAGCACGCGCCTGTCAAGATTCAAAAGTTCGCCGATGTCAGACAAAATGCCTCTGCCCACGACCACATCGTAACCGTTTTCGCCCGCTTTTACGTTGAAAATCATACTCACCTCACGTTGTCGGCAAAGTAACTGCCCACAAGTTTGAGTTTTGCGCAAAGAGCGGACAGTTCTTGAAGCATATCCTTGCCGTTTTCCGTGCGAACGTTGCCCTCTGCCTCTATGTAGAAATAATAGTTCCACTGCAAGTCTTTCATAGGACGGGAACGAAGCGTGCGCATATTGAAGTTGTGCGCGCCTATGATGTTGAGCGCGCTTGCGAGCGCACCCGATTCGTTTTGAACGGTGAACGCCAAAATGAAATTCTCGTCCTCGCGCTTGCCCATAGATACGGGGATATTTTCCGCCCTCGAAAACGCCGCGAAACGAGTGGTGTTGTTGTGATTGTCGTTTATGTGCGAATCGAGAACGGTCAAGCCGAATATTCTTGCCGTTTCGTCGGAAGCGATTGCCGCAACCGCGTCGTCTTGCGCCTCGGCAACGTACTTCGCCGCAAGAGCGGTGTTCGAGTACGCTCTCGTTTCAAAGCCGTGCGCTTTGATATATTCCTCGCATTGCGCGAGCGCTTGAGGGTGACTTACGACGGTTTTTATATCCTCGATTGACACGCCGTCTTTTGCAATAAGATTGTGAACGACGGCAACGTCTGTCACTTGGTTGATGTGAAGCGCGCCCGAAAAAATCAAGTCCATAACCTCGCCGACTTCGCCCGCATAACTGTTTTCGAGCGGAAGCACCGAACAATCGCAATCGCCGCTTTCGGTTGCCGCGTATGCGTCTTGGAAGTTAGAGAACGCAACGTATTCGGAATCGGGATACATCTTTTTTGCCGCGATGTGCGCAAACGCGCCTTCCGTTCCGCAATACGCCACGCGCATTTTGCGCATAAGCGAGGATTGATATTTGCACGAAACGTCCATAGTGGCGCGGATAAAATCCTTGTAATACGGCACGAGCGCGGGCGACTCGATGAGTTTTGCGTTGTTCGTAACGACTTGTTCTTCCCTCTCGCTGTCGCGAACGCTCAATCCGTTTTGCTTTTTGTAGAGCGCGATTTGCTCGCACGCTTGCATACGTTTTTCAAACAAGCGCGCCATCTGTTCGTCAACTTCGTTGATTATTTTTCTCGATTCCTTGATGTCTTGCATAATAACCTCTTTGAATCCATTATAATCAATTATGATTATAAATCCACAAATTTTTTGCATAAAGCGAAAAATAATTAATAATGAATAATTAATAATTAATAATTGAGGAAGGCGAAGCCTTAATCCGAAACGCCCGTTCGAAGACTACTCGTACACGGAATGTGCGACTTCGAAGACGAGATAAAAGCTGCCGTCCGCGAAGCATTGCTCAAACGACGTTGCGGTGAAAGCAAAAAACAAATGTTTATTGCTTGGCACCGCACTTGTTCTCGCAATCACTAACCGCACAAGCCCTCTTTACTCTCAAAATAAGACGAGCAAAACTCAAACCACAATTCCGTGCGAGTGCTTGCTTGGTGAGGGCGTGCGATGCACGCAAGCGGACAAATGTTCACTTGTTCGAAGTGTACTTATTAACGGTATGTGTTTGTTCGAAGACGGAACACGAGCCGCAAGGCGGAGAGCCTATGAGCGCCGAACTTGACGAATAGTACAAGCGACTGCGCCGTCCGTTGGCCACTGCCTGGCGCACAAAGCGCAGTGGCATAATAAGAGGACGATACTTTTCTATGTGAGTGCCGCCTTCCCCTCTTGCGAACAATGTGTAATCTTGCAGAGAATTGGCGCAAGTTTGAGCAATAGGGGAAAGCCCGAAGGGAAGGGGTGACGTGTTTTTTAGAGTACACGCCGTAAAAATCTTGTAGAGGAAGAATAAAACACCTGAGGAAAGGGGAAAATTACATTAAAAATTATAGAGGCTGCAAAACGCCTCTCTCGAAAAATCGAGAGAGGCGTTGACACGGTTTTCGCTGTTTGAGCCTTTTTTAGTGCAATATGGAAACGGCGTCCGTAATAGTCTTTTCCAACGCTTCCCTTCCGTACTTGTCCACTTCGGCTTTGTTCTTCTCGCCGTGAGTGAGACAGCCTGCGCCGCCGATACAGCCGCCGAGGCAAGCCATACCTTCAATAAAGTTGGCGTCGGAAAGGTTTTTGCTCTTTTTGAGAAGGGCGATACGACATTCGTCGATACCGTCGCAAGAGCAAGGTTTGAGGTCGAAGTCGATGTTCTGTTCTTTGAGCGATTGCGACAAGGAATCGCTGAGACCGCCGCATCTTGCAAAGATTCTTCCGAAGTAAGAAGCGTTGTCGAGGACGCCTTCTTCAAGCGTGGTGATGTCCATATCTCTGCTGTCGAACAGTGCTTGCAATTCCTCGAAAGTGAGGACGGAATCGACGTACGGTTTGACTTTTTCGTCGAGAATTTCCGCTTTTTTGGCGGTGCAAGGACCGATAAACACGACTTTTGCGCCGGGCGTGGTGTCCTTGATATACTTGGAAATCATAGCCATAGGCGAAAGGTTGTGCGAGATATGTTCGACCATATTCGGGAAGTTCTTTTTGATATACGACACGAACGCGGGACAGCACGAACTTGTCAAGAAGCCTTTTTCGGCGAGTTCTCTTGCCTCGGAAAGCAAAACCATATCCGCGCCGAGTGCCGCTTCGACGACCGTGTGGAATCCGAGTTCTTTAAGTCCCGTGATGACTTGACCGAGTTTTGCGTAGGTGAACTGACTGGAAATAGAGGGCGCGACGACGGCGTAAAGTTTGTACTTCGTGTTGTTTTCGCTCTTTTTCACGAGGTCGATTACGTCGAGGATATAGGATTTGTCGGAAATTGCGCCCCACGGACATTGATATACGCACGCGCCGCATTCGATGCACTTCGAGTTGTCGATTCTTGCCGCGCAGTCCTCGCCCATACTGATTGCCTTGACTTTGCAAGCCATTTCGCAAGGACGTTTGTGGTTGGTGATTGCGCTGTACGGGCAAACCTTTGCGCACGCGCCGCATTCTTTACATTTGGTTTTGTCGATGTGCGCGACGTGTTGACCGTCAAAGGTCAATGCGCCGAATTTGCACACGTCTTCGCAACGGTGAGCAAGACAACCTCTGCACGCGGGGGTGACTTCGTAGCCGCCCATAGGACATTCGTCGCAAGCGATGTCGATAACCTCGATTACGTTGGGATTATCCTTGTTGCCGCCCATAGCGAGTTTGACTCTTTCGCTCAAAATCGCGCGTTCCTTGTACACGCAACAACGCATCGTCGGAACTTTGCCTGGAACTATGCGCTTTGGAATGTCGATGGCGTTTTTGTCGAGCGTACCTGCCCACGCCTCTCTTGCGACTTCGCGAAGTACTTTATATTTGAGATGTTGAACTTTTGTATCGAATATTCTCATTGTTACACCTTTTGCGCTAGTTGCGCCGTTGCGAGTGGATTATACACCAAATCGCCCTTTACGCAATGGAATTTTGTCTCGTTTTTGTAAAAATATTTATATTTTTCGTTTATTTGCCGTTGTAGATTAGAAGTAAGACACTTTCACGCGCTTTCCCATCTTGACGAGGCAGTCTGAAAGTTCGGTCACGAGATTCATTTTTATGCTGAAATTTATGGGCAAATCGGGGTTTTGGTGGGCGGGGTTTATGGCTCTGCCGACGAAGAAATTGATGTCGGTCGCTTCCTCGAAAAGAAGTCTTGCCATAAGCGACGCGCCGTCGCGTTTGAAACTCCATTGCTCGTAACTTTCGTTGTCTTTGAGATAGTCTTTTGCGTAGGTGAGCACCTTGTTCATCGTGATGACGCCCTCGGTTACGAGGTCGACGCCCTCGATTTCGGATATGGGCGGAACGTCGCTCGCCTCGAAGTCGAGAGTCGTGCGGACGGTCTTGCCGAGATACTTTGCCGCAATAGACGAAGTCGTGCCGCCGCAAACGATATGCTTGCCCTCTTTCGAGAAGAACAACGACATCATTCTGTCGCAATCGTCGCGGTTGGACGGCGGGCCGAACAGTATGTTCATAGGCTCGCGTTTTCTTATTCTCACGACGCAAGCGGTTGCGTCGTCGCCGGGTTTTTCGCCGTAAAGTTTGTTGCACTCGTCAACGAGTATGGTTGACAGAGTTTTTGCCGTGTAGCCAACGAAACTTATGCTTTCCAAAAAGGATATAATGTCCTCTCTTTTCCAACCGAAGTTGTAGGAAAGCCCGAGTCCCGCGTGCGGACAGCCGTCGCTCATAAGCACGAATATGTCGTTTTCGCACAAGTCGAGCGTGGATTTGTATATTTTTTTGCCGCCGATAACCATTTCGGTTTTCGGAAAGTCGTAATTCTGACCGTCGCGCAAAAGTATGACGGCGGGATTGTCGTACTGTATGATTTCCGCAATTCGATTTTCGACGAGGTGCAGAATGGTAAACGTCGAGTACGCAACGCCTCGCACCGAGCATATGGGCAAAGTTGCGGCAATGGTTTCGACGCAATCTTCGAGAGTAAGACCTTCCGCCATCATAGTGGAAATAATCTTGCTCGTGAGCGTCGAAAGTATGCTCGCCTTAACGCCGCTGCCCAGTCCGTCCGCAAGCACGACGACAGTCGAATCCTCGCTTTGATGAACGACGTCAACGTGGTCGCCGCACAACTGCTCGCCGACGTGATTTATGCTTTTGTAGCCGATGTCGGCGCAAAGGTCATTCATCTTTTATCGACTCCTTGAGTTTTGTAAGCGCGATTTTGGTTTCCGCCGCGGTTTCGCCGAGCAAGGACGCGATTTCTTGAACGATACGCATTTGCTTGTCTACGACTTTGTCTGCGGTTTCGATGGTTTGCTTCGAGATGTTCTCTTTCTTTTCTCTCTCTTTTTCCTCGTCGGTTATGTCGCGCATAATGCCGATATAGAGGTGATTGTCGGTGTCGTAAACGACGGTGAGTTCGACGTATCTTTTATATTCCGCAAGATAAACCCTGCGATTGTGCACGTTAAACCTCGTTTTCTGCACTTCGTAGAAAACTTTGGGGTCCATAATGCGCACGACGTGTTCGCCCAGAACGTCGCTTGCCGAGCGTATGTGCATAAGGTCCATAGCCGCTTCGTTTATCTGCTGAACTTCAAACGTGTCGTTGAGAACGATTATGCCGTTGGGCGTGTTGTTGACGATTCTGTCCGAGAATCCTTCCGCCTTCTTTTGCAGATACGGCAAGCACATAGAAACTTCCGCTTTGCCTTGACAAATCGCAATCGCTTTCTCTCTGCAAGTGTTGTATCCGCAACTTCCGCAGTTGAGTTCGTCGCGCTTGCTCATCTTGCCCATTTGGCGCAACGCGGCGTTGATTTCGGTTTCGCTCGGCATTTTGTTGGTGCGCTCGATGAGAGAAAAATGCTTTCTCAAATCGTGGCTGTCGGGTTGCTCGACGACAAAGTCTTTCTTGCCCGCATACTCTGCGACAGCAAGATATTCTCTGACGGGCGAGGGGTGATATTTTTCCATAACCGGACCGCCCACGCAACTGCCCACACACGAGGACATCTCGATAAACGCGTGATTGATATTGCCGTTTTCGATGTCTTTGAGCGCGGAAATGCAGTTTTCGATTCCGTCGATTGCCATATACTGATAACCGGGGGCGTCGAGGTTCATAGTTTTGAGAATACCGCCCGTCGTGGGGAAGAATCTCGCTCTGCTTTCCTCTTGCGAATCCGTTTCCTTTTCGAGAGTTATTCCCTCTTGGTTGAGCCATTCGGTGAGTTCCTCGTAAGTGAGAACGGCGTCCACTATACCCTCGTAATGTTGCGCCTCGTCCTTCTTTGCCACGCAAGGTCCGATAAACACGGTTTTTGCGTTCGGGTGACGTTTTTTCAAGTCCGCGCAATGCGCTTGCATAGGCGAAAGCACGTCGGCAAGATACGGCAATTCTTTGGGGAAATACTTTTGTATGAGCAAGTTTACCGCGTGGCAACACGACGATATGACTATATCTCTCTTTTCCTCTCTCAAAAGTCTGTCGTACTCGTTTTTGACGACGGTTGCGCCGAGAGCAGTTTCCTCAACGTCGGCAAATCCCAACTTTTTGAGGGATTTTCGCATAGAGTTTATGCCCACGCCCTCGTAGTTTGCGATAAAGGACGGCGCGAGGCTGACGTAAACGGGATAGGACTGCAAAAGCACTTTGACTTTTTCGGTTTCGTTGACGATTTCCTTTGCGTTTTGCGGGCATACGACGAAACAATGTCCGCACAAAATGCACTCGTCGCCGATAATGTGCGCCTGATTGCCCGAAAAGCGTATCGCTTTTACGGGGCAATGACGTATGCACTTATAGCAGTTTTTGCAGTTCGATTTTTTGAGAGTTAAACAATCCATATTCCCTCTTTATTTCGTTTGCCGCTCGACTTATTGCTCTTGAACGAGAGGCAAAATTTTGGTTTGGAAAAATTCTTTGAAATTATCTCTTGTTATGCCGGGGTAAACGTCGTCGTTTACGGCGACGGTTACGCCCACTCTGTTGCACGTTCCAAAACAAAAACTTCCCGAAAGCACTATTTCGCCTTCGAGACGTCTTTGTTCGATTTCGCCGCGAAGAAGGTCGACTATCTCCTGCGAACCTTTGAGATGGCAGGAACTGCCAACGCAAATCCGAATTATTATCATATTATTTAACCTTTGCGAGTATTTCCTTTGCAAAGAAGTCGTCGGTGGATTCGGGCGTGAGCGAGAAGAACGCGTCGTCAACCGTTACGCATACGCCCTGTTGGCACTTGCCCATACAGAACGTACCGCCGAGTTCCACTTTGTCTTTGAGATTGTTTTTTGCGATGAGATATTGCAGTTGTTCCACAACTTGTCTCGATCCTTTGATGTGGCAGGAACTGCCGATACAAACCGTTACTTTCATATTTTTCCCTCTCTTTATTGAAATTCCGCAACGTCTATCCAAGACATAAGGAATTCTCTTTCTTTTTCGTGTCCTTTGACCGATTGCGAAGCGGCGACGATAGGCATCCATTTTTGGACGTATCTCTTGTCCGTGCCGCTCTTTTGGCAGAACAGATTGAGATATTTTTCCGCGCCCTCGATGTCGCCTGCGAGCCAGAACAACATATACGTTCTTGCAACGTCCGCAGAAGCGTTGCCCTGCGTTGCGTGCGACCAGTCAATGAAGTACGCCGTGCCGTCGTCTTTTATTATGATGTTGGACGGATTGAAGTCGCCGTGGCAGAGTTTGTTGTGCTTGGGCATACCTTCGAGCCTCGTGTGCAACTCATATTTTATACTTTCGTCAAGATTAGTCAAGTCGATTTTTCTGTTCATCTTGTCGCGAAGTTTGGTGAGCAAGGGGCATTTTTTGGATTGAACCTCGATTTGCAAGTCGACGAACTTTTCGAGATACTCGTCTTTCTTGTCGGGGTTTTCTTCCATAAGTCTTGCAAGGGTCTTGCCTTGAATGTACTCGGAAACGATTGCCCATTTGCCGTCGATTTTCGCAACTTCGATGATTTTGGGGACGTTGAGCCCCGTTTCCTCGACTCTCGCTTGGTTGAGAGCCTCGTTGAGTACGTCCACTTTAGAGAAATCGTCGTCGAAAACTTTGACGCAGTATTCCCCGTCGCGGTAAACGGTTTTGTTTGTTCTTACGGCAATAATTCTGTCAAGATTCATATTTTCCTCCTCTTAAACCTCGGTGTGTTTGCCATAGTATGCGTTGAGATACATTTGTTTGATCTCGCTCATAAGCGGGTATCTGGGGTTTGCGCCCGTGCATTGATCGTCAAAGGCTTGTTCGACCATATCGTCGAGGCGGTCGAGGAAGTCTTTTTCGTCGGGGACGTAATCCTTAATCGTCGGCTTGATACCAACTCTCGCTTTGAGTTCGTCGATAGCCTTGATGAGATTGTTGAGTTTTTCTTTGTCGTTTTTGCCCTTGATTCCGAGATAGTCGGCGACTTCGGCGTATCTTTCGAGAGTGTGCGGATATGCGTATTGCGGGAACGTACCCATCTTTGCGGGGGTTTCGCTTGCGTTGAAACGAAGCACCTCGTCAATCATAAGCGCGTTGGCAACGCCGTGCGGCAAATGATGGAATGCGCCGAGTTTGTGAGCCATAGAGTGGCATACGCCGAGGAACGCGTTTGCGAACGCCATACCTGCCATAGTCGCCGCGTTTGCCATCTTCTCTCTTGCGACAGGGTCGTTCGGACCGTTGTCGTAGGCTTTGGGCAAATACTCGAATATGATTTTGAGCGAGCGAAGCGCAAGCGAATCGGTGAAATCGGTCGCAAGCATTGCCGCGTACGCTTCGAGTGCGTGCGTCACTGCGTCGATACCGCTCGCGGCGGTGAGTCCCTTAGGCGCGCTCATATGGAAGTCTGCGTCGATGATTGCCATATTCGGCAAGAGTTCGTAGTCGGCAAGAGGATACTTGACGCCCGTCTTTTCGTCGGTGATAACCGCAAACGGCGTGACTTCAGAACCCGTACCCGCAGAAGTAGGAACTGCGATGAAGTATGCCTTTTCGCCCATCTTGGGGAAGGTGTACACTCTCTTTCTGATGTCCATAAAGCGCATCGCCATATCCATAAAGTCGACTTCGGGGTGTTCGTACATAACCCACATAATCTTGCCTGCGTCCATTGCGCTGCCGCCGCCGAGTGCGATGATGCAGTCGGGTTTGAACGCCGCCATTTGCGCCGCGCCTTCTTTTGCGCAAGCGAGGGTCGGGTCGGGCGCGACGTCGAAGAACGTCGTGTGTTGGATTCCCATTTCGTCGAGTTTGTCGGTGATGGGCTTGGTGTAGCCGTTGTTATACAAGAAACTGTCCGTTACGATAAACGCCTTCTTTTTGCCCATAACGTGTTTGAGTTCGTCAAGAGCAACGGGCAGGCAGCCCTTCTTCATATATACCTTTTGAGGCGCTCTGAACCAAAGCATATTTTCTCTCCTTTGCGCAACCGTTTTGATGTTGATGAGGTGTTTGACACCCACGTTTTCGGAAACCGAGTTTCCGCCCCAACTTCCGCAACCGAGCGTGAGGGACGGTCTGAGTTTGAAGTTGTACAAGTCGCCGATGCCGCCTTGCGAGGACGGTGTGTTGACCAAGATACGGCAAGTCTTCATTCTGGACGCAAATTCGTCGAGTTTCGCTCTTTGCGTAACCGCGTCGAGATAAATGGAAGAAGTGTGTCCGTATCCGCCGTCTGCGACGAGACGTTCTGCTTTGTCGAATGCTTCGTTTATGTCTTTTGCTCTGTACATCGCAAGCACTGGCGAGAGTTTTTCGTGTGCAAATTCTTCGCTCAATTCAACGCTTTCCACTTCGCCGATAAGGATTTTCGTGGAAGCGGGTACGTCGAATCCCGCAAGTTTTGCGATTGTGACGGGCTTTTGTCCTACGATTTTTGCGTTGAGCGCACCGTTGATGAGAATGGTCTTTCTCACTCTTTCGGTTTGTTCGTCGTTGAGGAAGTAGCAGCCTCTGTCCTTAAATTCTTTCTTTGCTTGTTCGTATACCTTGTCAAGAACGATGACGGATTGTTCGCTCGCGCAAATCATACCGTTGTCAAACGTCTTGGAATGGATGATAGAGTTTACAGCAAGAGTTACGTCCGCCGTATCGTCGATGATTGCGGGGGTGTTGCCTGCGCCGACGCCGATTGCCGGTTTGCCGCTCGAATACGCCGCCTTGACCATACCGGGGCCGCCCGTTGCAAGAATAACGTCCGCTTCTTTCATAATGAGGTTGGTCATTTCGAGGCTGGGTGCGTCAATCCAATCGATGATACCTTCGGGCGCGCCTGCCTTAACCGCCGCGTCGAGAACGACTTTTGCCGCCGCAATCGTGGACTTTTTCGCTCTGGGGTGCGGGCTGATGATGATACCGTTTCTCGTTTTGAGCGAAATGAGAGTCTTGAATATAGCGGTGGACGTCGGGTTCGTGGTGGGGATAACCGCCGCGACGAGTCCGATAGGTTCGGCGATTTTTATCGTGCCGTACGCCTTGTCTTCTTCGATGATACCGCAGGTTTTGGTGTCCTTGTATGCGTTGTAGATGTATTCAGAGGCATAGTGGTTTTTGATGACCTTGTCCTCGACGATACCCATACCCGTTTCTTCAACCGCGAGTTTTGCAAGGGGTATTCTCATTTTGTTTGCAGCGACCGCCGCTTCAAAAAAGATTTTGTCCACTTGCTCTTGCGTGTAGGTTGCAAACACCTTTTGCGCCTTGCGAACGCGCGCTATGGCTTCTTCGAGTCTTTCTACGCTGTCGATAACGTTTCTTGCTTCCATACTTGCTTCTCCTATAACGATTATACAAATTTTGAGTTATCTCGTCGTATATTTGTCGATTCGATAACTATTTATCGATATAATTCTATCCAAACAAGTATATGCTGTCAAGCGTTTTGCGGCATATATCAATAAATTTTTATCAATTAAAACCGACACTTTTCGCCTTATGTATCGTTTATTGAATTTCGCAAGCGAAAGAGGCGATTATATCTTCCATTTTCTGGAAGTTCCGCGCGTTATTTTGCCCTGTCCGTTCTCGAAATTCGGGTTGGATTCGAGAGCGTTCGCAACTGCGTCGTAGTCGATATAATAGTCGCTTTTATAGTTTGAAAGCACGTCTTTTGCGTAGGTCGGCGTTATCGTAAATTCGCCGTCTTTCGTTATGGTGACGAGCGTGCCGCCGCGTTGGTCGCCGTAGTCGTCGATTCTTTCGAAACTCACGCCTTGCCAACCCTTATAATCGCCCGCAATATTGCCGTGTTCGTCGTGGGTGGTGCGATAGTTGTGCGAATAACCCGAGTGTTGTCCGAACGTCAGTCGTATGCCCTCGTAGTTGACGGAAAAGTCGTTGTCGTGGTGGTGGCACATAAATATCGCGCTCGTGCTTCCGAGTTCCTTTGCCACCGTGAAAATGCGCTCGTTTTGCGGCATATCCGCGTATTTTTTGGAATAATCGCCGTCAAAATAGTGACCGTAGAAATAATCCGACGTAGGATTGCCGTCGTTCCACGCCTTTTCCCACGCTTCCTTAAATTCGGGGATTCCGACGTGATTGAATATCATACTTTTCACGACGTTTTCACCCCTGTTTTCGCCGAGTTCTCTGTCCGAAATCGAGTTTATCGTATCGCGATACCACTCTACTTGATTTGCGGTGGGAACGTAGTTGTAAACCTTGTTTTCGTCAAAGGTGCAATCCAAAAGGCAGAGCGTGTAGACGAGTTCGCCCGAACGCTTGCGGATATTCACGAAGTGATTGCCGTCGCCGTCAAGGCACTTTTCGTCCGAGTTCATAAGGCAGTGCGCGTACTTTTGCGACATATACGCAATAAGTTTTGCCTTCGAGCATTGCTTGTTTTCGGTGTCCACCTCGGCAGAAGCCATAGTCCACTTCAAATCGCAATCGTGATTGCCGAACGTGAACGTCCACGGCGTTTCGAGCCTCTCGAATATCTCGCCGTAGCGGTCGAAATACGGCGTAGAGGACTTGAACGGCATATCGTTCATCACGAGGTCGCCGTTGATTATCACCAAATCGGGATTCGTCGTTTTGACGAAATCCTCGACGAACGCATACGTTTTGTCGTTGCCGGGACTGCCCACGACTTTGTACTTTTCGTATACGTCCACTTGCGGGTCGGATAAAACCATAATCCGCATATCTCTGTCGCCGTCGATATACACGGTTGCGTAGCCGTCGTCGCTCTTGCCCGCTTTGACGAAAGATACGGCGTTGTCGCCGCCCTTGTCGTTGCAAGCCACGGTAAGCACGCACGCCGCCGCTATCATTACGAGCGCAAGTGCAAAAACGAACAGTTTTTTGAAGTTTCTCATAATTTCCCTTATATTCCTTAATTCATACGCGCGTATACGCACGCAATTATTTTGTTTTTAGTCAGTCCTTTTCGGTCAAAAAAAGCATTATTTTTTGCGTTTATTTGCATATTTTCGTGCAATTTTTGAGCGTTTTTTTGCCCGTTTTTCGCACGATTTTCGTGCTTTTCTCAATCCTTTTTCAGTTTCAGAAGGAAAGACAAGACGTTTCTTGCGGTGCGTTGAAGTTCGGCGCGTTTAAGTCCGCCCTTTTTCAGGGATTTGAGCGTCGAGCCATCGTATTTGCCTAAAACTCGCGAGCCGCCCGGCATAAGCACGTCAACTTGCGCGCGCACTCTGTACGCGTTGTCGTCAACGTCTTTGAAGTCAGGATTTTTGGCTTTTCTCGTCCACCAGTCCGTCATAACGAGATTTTTATAACCCCACTCTTTGCGAAGCACGGTCGTGCAAAGGTCGTAGTTGTGATAGGAATACACGCCGTTTATTTTGTTGTAGGAAGTCATAACCGCAAGCGGATTGCCCTCTTTTATCGCGATTTCAAATCCTTTGAGATAAATTTCTCTCAACGCGCGCTCGCTCAAACGGCTGTCGTTGACGTATCTGAATTTTTCCTGATTGTTGCAAGCAAAATGCTTTACACAACTACCAACGCCGCGCGACTGTATGCCCTTGACGATTGCGCTTGCGGTCTTGCCAGTAAGATACGGGTCTTCCGAAAAGTACTCGAAGTTTCGTCCGCAAAGCACGTTGCGATGTATGTTCATTCCGGGTGCTAAAAGCACGTCCGAACCCTTTTCTACCATCTCGTCGCCCACGCACTCGTAGAGTTCTTTTGCAAGTTGCTCGTTCCACGCCGAAGCGATACAAGTTCCGCACGGAAGCAAACTCGCCTTTCGCGTGAGACGTATTCCGCTCGGTCCGTCGGTTGCGGTTGCCGTCGGCACGCCCTTTGCTCTCAAACTCTCGCTTATGCCGCCGAAAACGCCCGCGTTACCCTTTGCGCCGAGAGGACTGTTCATACGCAAATCGCCGTGACAAAGGGTTTCGAGTTCCTCGTCGGAAAGCGTGGATATAAACTCGTCAATCGTCGCAACGCCGCGTTTAACGTCGTCAAACGATACGTTTAAGTCCTTGTTTTGCGCAATCTCGGTCGGCATATTCTTTTCTATGCGTTCTTTGAGATAGCCGCTTTGCGCCTTTACGACGCGGTTTTTCCAACCGTAATTTTCAAGCGTGTATTCGAGGTTGTGCATAAGACGCTCGACTTCGTCGTCGGTGAGTCTGTCCATTTTTTGCTTGAACTCGGCAAAGGTTTCTTTGCCCGAAAACTGCGACAAATCCGCGCACAGCGAGTTTGCAGAATCGTATCTTAACAGCACGGACAAGTCCTTTTGCGGCGAGCAAACCGTGTGGCACTCGCTCGTGATTTTCTTGTCGAAACGCACGCTTCCCACGCTCGTTGCTTCCCTCACGTTTTCGCCTGCGAAAAATTCGTAATCGCCGTATTCGAGAACCCAGCACGCCTTATAACCCGTCGCGCCTTCTTCGTCGTAACACGAAAGCGCGTACTCGCTTATATCGAAAGAAAACTCTTCTTCCGCGCCGCTTTCGAGTTCAATTGTTTTTGCGTATGCGACGAGTTCGCGAGCGGGTTTTACGAGCATTCCGTCCGCCTTTTTGACGTAAATCTGCACGACGGTTTTGCCCTTGCGCTCGCCCGTGTTTTTGACTTTCGCAGTCACTCTCGCGCCGCTTTCCGTCTTTTCTACGCCGCCCGTAACGGCGAACGTCGTGTAGGAAAGTCCGAAGCCGAACGGATAAAGCACTTCTTCCTTTGCAAAGGTTTCAAAATAGCGATAGCCGACAAACACGTCTTCTTGATACACGTTGTAGTCCTTGAATCCGAACTGTTGTGACGGATATAAATCGTAATTGACCGCAATCGTATCAGTGAGTCTGCCCGACGGATTGACTTTGCCCGAAAGCACGTCGCAAAGAGCGCGGCCGCTTTCCATACCCCCTTGCCACGCAAGCACTATTGCCGAGATTCTGTCGCCGTACTCGTCGATTTGAGAAAAGTCGATAACGTTGCCCGTGTCGAGAATAAGCACGACTTTTTCAAAGACCGAACATACCTTGTCAAGCATTTTGAGTTCGTCGTCGGCAAGGTAGTAACTGCCTTTTGCGAGTTTTTGTTCTCTGTCCTCGCCCGCCGCTCTGCCTATGACGACGAAAGCGACGTTAGATTTTTCCCTCGCCTTTTTGACGAAGTTTATATCGAGCGGCATTTCCTCGAAGCGGAAGGGCCAATGTCCCCAGAATCCCTCGTCGGGAACGTGCTTTGCGCACCACTCGTCGTACGCCGCCATAACGTCGGCGTTGATATTTATGTCTTTTTGATTTTTGAGCCAAACGGCAAAAGTATTTTTGTAGGGTGCTTTCACGTCGCCGCCCGAACCGTATCCCACGCAAAACCAGTTGATTTGCGTGCGACCGAACACCGCGACGTTATCCTCGCTCTTTATCGGCAAAACGCCGTCGTTTTTAAGCAAAACTATACCCTCTGCGGCAAGTGCGCAAGCGGTATCCCTCATTCGTTTTGACGTGACCGCCATTTTATTGTCTTGCTCGTCGCCAGTCTTTTGAGCGGTGGGCGAAAACAGATTGACTATTTTGGAAATCAAACTCATATTTTCCTCTCTTATGGAATTTATAATTCCATTCTATTTGAAAAACGGCGAAATGTCCATACCCAAAATAAAAAGATAAACGAACAAAAAAACACGCGCAATTTTCTTTGCGCGCGTAAGGTTATTGGTTTGCGATTATTTGCAAGCAATCGTTTGGTGCGATTATCCGTTTTAGATTTTTCGTTTGCGATTGTTTGCTTGCGTTATTTTCGATATGCGATTGTGAGTATACGATTGTACGCTCAATCGAGGGGCGCGCCGCAAGCGGAACAGTTCGCGCTCTTTCCTTCGATATTTTTCGTGCCACAATACTTGCACTTGACGTAGGTGACTTTTGCGTTGTCGGTGTAGGAAACGTCCGCCTTTTGAGAAGATATGAGGTCTTGCAAAATCGCCTCGACGGTGGCGGGATTGTCGAGGTCTTCGAGGACGGTCGCCTTGCCTACGGAAGTGACGTAAATGTCACCCACTTTGACGAGTTTGTCAACGAGACCGTAGCGAAGATTCACGGCGGCTACGTCCTTGTACCAAATGCTTTTGAAGTCGGCGGCAATCAAACCTTTGCGAACGATAATGCGCTGATTGGTGAACGCATACTCGGTGTTTTTGTGGCGTTTGCTCGCGGTTGCGCAGTTGTAAATCCAAACCCATACGGGCGTGAGATGCGCGACGAAAAATATGCAAAGAAACGGAATGGCAACGGGCGGCAAATCCGAAAAATTCATTGCGACCATAGCAATGAAAAACGAATCGAACGCAATCCATATAATCGCAATCGGAAGCATTTTCAAAACGTTGTTGAGCACGAACGCTTTTTTTTGCGGCTTGCCGTTCCACACTATTTTTTCGTTTTCGACGAGAACGTCTTGCACGTTTTCAGGCTCGTTTGCGCCTGCTTGAAAAAACTTTTCGTTGAGTTTCATATCTCACCTCTTTATAATTATAGCAAACGTTTTCGATTATTTCAACCTATTACGCAGAGCATACGAAAAATCGCGCGAACGTTGCGCGCGATTTCCGATTTCGACAAAACACACGCTTTATCGTTGCGTTTTGTCTATATAAAGTGCTTGTATTGCGATTATTTGCAATTCTTCACTCTGCCGAGAGCGGTGTTGTCCTCGTTTCTTCGTCTAAGCGATTCGATTGGCGAGGGACTGTCCTCGTAGCGATAGTCTTCGCCGAATTTGTCTATATGCGCTTCGATTACGCTGTGACTGGGCGTCATCTTTTCGTTGGCGTTGACAATCTTTTGATACTTGAAAAACTCGGCGGAATCGTCAAGGTCGTTCACGCAAACGTAACCCTCTCTGTGCGCCGTGTTACACACCGTGTTTGCAATGACGTCGCGGACGTAGTTCTTCGTGGATTTGAACGCCAAAAGTTCGGGAAAATTGCCGTCGGGAATGACCTCTTGCCATTCCTTTTTGCCGTACTTTTTCAAGCACTCGGCGGCTTTGTGCAAGTGCGCGATTTCTTGCAAGAGGCAAGTTTCCCAAATCTTTTTGATATGTTTGTCCGTTTCGTCCTTGTAGCAAGAATAGTAGACGTAACACTCGGTGTACTCGTGACAGAGCCAACCCTCGAGCCAACTTTGCTTGACGTCCATAAGCGAGCCGTATTGCGAAACGTGCTGTTCCTCGACCATTGCGATTTCTTGATACAAACGTCTGCCGAGGTCGGTTTCGTAAAATCCGCATTGATTCATATAGTAGTTCATCGTCTGCTGTTCGGCGGCAGTGATGATTGCGACGTCGAGTTTGGTTATCGGACTCGCCTTTGTGAAATCGACGGGCTTTTTCACCTCGTCTTTGGGGTAGCGGTGGTGGGTTATCGTGGGGCGCGCGGGCATAATTTCGGTGAGGTCGCCGACGAGATTTTCGGCGTGTACGCCGTGTTCCATATCAAGCAAATCCGCATAGCGATACAAGTGGTCGAAATCCTCTAACAGCGCGAAATCCAGCGCGTCTTTCACCCTCTTGTCGGGCTCGCGCATTGCGAGCATTGCGGTGAGTTCGACGGCAAGTTGCTCGTAGCCTATCGTTGTTTCGAGCACGGTTTCGTCTTTGGGTTTCAGACACGCGCCTATCTTTTGTTGCGCTTGCTCACTCTTTCTGATGAGGGCGAGTTCCCTTCTCAAATCGTTGTCGGCGCAATGGCGGAAGAATTGATGCGAAAACCACACCGCCTCGTATTCCGCGCCGTTGGTGAGTATACAGCGCAGTTTCGTGAACGGACTTACGTCGTTTTTTGAATAACTTTGCGGGTACATAGTTTTCCAGTCGCAAAAGAGTTTTTCGATGTTTTCGGGTTTTTGTTCAAAGGGGTTGAATGTCATATAAATATCTCCTTCTTTTATTCGGATATTGTTGCCAAAAACTCAAAAATTCATATCGAAAATCCAAAATAATCTTAACCGCGCCGAAATTGCGCTACTTTTTGTCCGAATACGCCGCATAAAAGAAAAATATCGTACGTTTGTGCAAGAAAATCGCGCGAGTGTATTGCGCGCGTAAAACTATTGTGTTACAATTTGAATATAATACAAAGGGGGAAAATGAATGAATAATATACCCGATTACATCAGTTCGACGCGTATGCCCGCACCCACGCCCGACTCTATCGTGGAAAACGGCAAAGTGCATTTCGGCACTTTCGACGCGCCTTTCAAAAATCTCAATCTTCTCGACGCCGTAAAGCCTTGCGGAAAGAATATGCCCGACTTTATGAAGCCGTCAAGACTCGTCGAATGGGAAGCGTTTGAAGTTCATATGGACGAGGGCGCACTCATAAGCGCGGTGTACAACACCGGTCCGATGGGATTTTCAATCTTCGTTTGGTACGACAAAAAGGAAAACAAAATCTACAGTTGGCGCAACCTCGTTCCCAAAAAGAAAGCGCACGTCGCTTCTCAACTCGTGGACGACTATTGCTACTGCAAGACCAAAAACAGCGAGTATAAAATCGAAAACGATTTTATGAACGGCAAAGCGCACGCAAAAGGATTCACCAAAGGCAAAAACGGCGAATTTACAATCGATATAAGATTCGAGCGCATATCCCCGCTCGCAAACGGCGTTATGCCCCTTGCAAGAAACAAGGACGGCTCTTTCAAAAACGCTTTGTACAGCGAAAAGGACTTCTTCAAAGCAAGCGGCACGATAACCCTCAACGGCAAGGTGTACACCACCAACGAACGCTCGGTGGGTATCATCGACGACCACAAAGGATACTATCCTTTCAACGCTCACTACGACTGGCTCACCACTATGGGTCAAATCGACGCGGACGGCGAAAAGAAATACTTTGCTTTCAACCTCACTCGCAATCAATCCGTCGACCAACATCAGTACAACGAAAACGTCATTTGGGTTGACGACGAATCTTTCCCGATGCCGCCCGTAGTGTTCACGCACGAAAACGGCAAGAAGAAAGCGAAAGTATGGTACGTCAAGGACGAAGCGGGCAAAGGACTCGTTGACATCAAATTTGAAATCAATCAAGTGTTCTATATGCCCATACCCTTGCTTTGCTACTACGCGCTTCCCTACGGCACGATAAGCGGCTACGTCACCGACACCAACGGCAAGAAATACGTCGTTGACGGAATGATCGGAATCGGCGAGGACAAGACGACGCATATGTGAAAATTTACGCATTCTTACGAGCGACCGAATATTAATTCGGTCGCTCTTTTATTTGCGTAAATTTTCACATCACTTCGCGCACATTGCTCAAACGGCGTTGCGGCAAAGACAATCGCCCACATCGTCATTCAGAGCGTAGCGTGGGAATCCCCTAAATAGAAATAAAAAACCTCGAGGCGATTGACAACACCGCACTTGTTCTTGCAATCACTAGCCGCGCAAGCCCTCTTTTCTCTCAAAATAAGAGGGACAAAAAACTCAAACCACAATTCCGCACGAGTGCTTGCTTGGTGGGTGCGTGCTTCGCACGCAAAAGGAAGATTTGAATATTCCTCAACTGCACACAAAGTGTGCAATTTCACTGTGCGCAAGCACAATTTCACACGAGCGAAGCGAGTATTTCACCGTTGCGAAAGCAACGATATCGTTGCGCCGTAGGCTCTGCCTACGGCAAAAAAAACGGCACGCTGTTGCGTGTCGCTTTTTATAAATAAGAGGATATTTTTATTTGCTTACCGTGTACCACGTGTCAGTACCGTCGGTGGTTTCGGTGGTCTTGCAACCAGTGCCGAGAGCGATTTTGCCGGTATAAGCATTTACGGGGTCAACCACTGTATCACCGGGATTATAGTTCTTGAACGTACCGCCGTTAACCGTGATTGTACAACTTGTCGTAGTGCTATCCTGATGGTTCAAGACATAATGTGTTCCGCCAGATGCATTTGCAACCTCAAAAGTTCCGCCATTAATCACAACCGTTGCTTTGTTGCTAGATGCTCTAGTTGTAAGAACATATATGCACGATGTAGCATCACTCGTTCCATAGAAATGGCCGCCGTTGATTGTCAACTTAGCAAAACTACCCGCACGCACTGCGCAAGTCACTTTGTTTGCAAACGACTTGTCAGAACCGATAACCTTGCCAGTTTGACCTTCACTGCTGTCGTTTATCGTCAAATGGCTTTTCTTGCCCGCAACATTGAACACGCCGCCGTTGTTCGGGGTAACACCCTCTGCATACACAAGCGAAACGGAATGTCCGTTCAAATCAACCGTGCAAACTCTACCGGCATCTATTTTAAGTTCATTTGTCGCAACGATGTCCTTTGCAATGACAATGTTATCTACACTTGTATCTGCAATAAGCGCAGTAAGTTCGTCATAGGTTGAAGCGGACTTCAAAGTATAAACGCTGTACTTGCTGTGATTTTCAAGAGTCGGAACGCCGCCCGGATAATTAGATGCGAGGTCGAGAACCAACTCTTTTCCGGTGGGAACGTTGATCTTTTTGTCGCCAACCCAACCTTCGGTGCGGTCACCTGCGGTCAAATTGATTTGAACGTCTGCATTGACTATTGTCTTACCCGAACGAGCAACGATGCCGACACCGTTTGTGATGTTAAACGTGCCGCCGTTGACGGTCACTTCGTCACTGTTTGCGACGTAGATACCGCCTGCAATGTAACCTTTGGTTTCAATGTTGCCGTTGAACGTACCGCCGTTGACAACGATTGTGTTGTGACCGTAGTCACCTTTTGCTTCGCTGACAGTTCCGTTTGTCATAATGACAAAGTTGTCTTTAGAGGTATAAGTACCGCTATTGACGATCAATGTTGCAGAACGATCTGCACCAAGGCAGCACTCTTGTGCCGTTACGTCGAGGTCTTCGACAACAAGTTCTGCTTTGCGCGTTGACGTCAAAGCCTCTGCGCTCGAAACAATCTTACCGTTTTTGACAACAGCGTGTGCGCTTTCGCCGCTTGCGGTGATGACATATTTACCTGTCACGGTATGACCGCCCAAATCAACGATTACGTTCTTCGTGATGATGATTTCTTCTTCGTTAGTCAAAGTGATGTCATTAAGAAGCAAAACGTATGCGTTGTCAATGGTGACTGCCGCTTTGAATTGATCTGCGGTGGAAACGATGAAGCCTATGCGACCCGTAGCACCGGTTTCGCCTTGATCGCCCTTATCGCCTTTTTCACCTTGGATACCTTGTTCACCTTGTGCACCGGTATCGCCTTTATCGCCTTTGTCACCCTTGTCGCCTTTCTCGCCTTGGATGCCTTGTTCACCTTGTGCGCCCGTTGCGCCGGTGTCGCCCTTGTCACCTTTCTCGCCTTGAATACCTTGCTCACCTTGTGCGCCCGTTGCGCCGGTGTCGCCTTTATCGCCCTTGTCGCCCTTCGGACCTTGTGCGCCGACGAGGCTTTCGAGCCATTGCTCTAACGTGAGAGTGCTTTCGGGATTTGCTTGTTTCCAAAGTTCGTATGCGGACTTGCCGTCTACGCCGTTAGTACCGTTCGTTCCGTTCGTACCGTTTTGACCGTCGGAACCTTTGAGGCTTTCAAGCCATTGTGCCAACGTAAGAGTGCTGTCGGGGTTTGCTTCTTTCCAAAGTTCGTACGCGGATTTTCCGTCTACGCCGTCGTCGCCTTTATCGCCCTTTTCACCCTTTTCGCCTTGGATACCTTGCTCGCCTTGTGCGCCGGTGTCACCCTTTGCACCCGTAGCACCGGTGTCGCCCTTTGCGCCTTTGATGCTGTTGAGCCATTCCTCATAAGACAACGGGGTTTCGCCTTTTTCTGCCGCGTCCGCAACGTAACTGTTGTATATTGCAACAATTTGCGGATCTCTTGCGTCTTGCGAGTTATCGTTGCAAGCCGTGAACAAGCACGTCAAGCATACAATTACTGCAACGAACAATGCAATCAATGCTTTGTTGTTTTTCATAACTATGATCCTCCAATATAGTCATTTTATTTCATTGCTTTCGCAATAAATTACCATAAAAATTCACCGATTTTCCCCTTGCGCACAATGTTTTACACCCCAAACGGAAAATTGTCAAGCATTTGAAAATTTAGATAGTTATACACTTTTTGATTTTTGTACATCAATATTATGCACAACTTTCAAAATAGTCGAATGTATTATATCCTACATTTTGTAGGAAGTCAACAATTTGTTGGAAAATTAAAATAAACTACATACGATATGCAAAACAATATTTTCGGAATAACGCTAAAAAGGTTGCGCTTAGAGAATCATCTTTCTCAACGGCAACTCGGCGACGCTTTGGGTGTATGCAACCAAACCGTCAGTTTTTGGGAATCGGGAAGCAGAGAACCCGACCTCGATATGGTGCGCAAAATTGCGGAATATTTTGACGTTTCCTGCGACTATCTTCTAGACAGATAACCTTTTGCGCATTTACATTATAACAAACAACAAACTGTTGAACCTACTACGAAAAAAGACGAACTTTGTCGAAATTCGTCTTTTTTTGTTGCTTTTTATCGTTATTTTTCGATTGCTCGGATTTTCGGTTTCGCGCCGAGCAATTTCGTCGGTTTAACACGAGAAAATTCGGTTGCCGCTCTTATTTACTCTATAAAATATATTATATATCCAAATAATCCTTAATGTTTTTGCGGTTTACGCAAACTGCTTCAAGAGTGCTTTGACGTACGGCCCGAGCAAATCCCAGTCCACGCCGACCATACCGTGATTTTCGCCGTCGAGTTCGACGAGTCTGTCGCCGAGCGCGGCTATGTATTCGGGCGTTGCGGTGTTACCGCCGATTGAACTGTAATACGGTACTGTGCCGTCGCCCCACTTGTTTTGCGCGCCGCCTGCCGTTATAAGTTTGTAGGTATACTTCACGCAACCGTAATCGTCGTAGAGCACGTTGCCGTCCTCGTCCTTTTGCGTGGTGAGTTCGAGATTGGTGATAGTTTTGCTTCCGCCAGTGCCGAGGAAGTAGTAGGAATTGACCTTTTCGCTTGCAATTTTGCCGTCGATGAACATATTGTCAAAGTATTCGTCGAGGTTTGCGGCAAAGTCTTTGAGGCGGTCGCCGTATTTGTCCGCAGGTTGATTGCCTTCCGCTTTGACTCTTGCGTACTCTGCGCCGTCTTCGGATTCTCTGATTTCCTTTTTGGTGCGCGGCAAGAGGTATTTTGCCCAGCGCATAGATTTGTAGAGGTCGTAAAGTTCCTCTTTGGTTTCGATTGCCTTTCCGTCAACGGTGATTGCGGGGTTTTGCTCGTCGTACTGGTCCGAACTTATAAGTTGCCAAGACGGAACGAGGGACATAAGCCCGATATTGTTGCGGAAGAAGTCGCCGAGTTTGCCGTTTACGACGTCGTCCACGATTGCGTACACGTCAACGGGAAGTCCGCTCAAATCCATACCGCCGAGGAAATTGTCAACGTACACGTCGGGGCAAGCCATAGCCGCCAAAGCGTCGAACGAGCCGAGCGTTGCGGGCGCAAACCCCATATAAAGTTTGACCTTGTTGCGGTTTGCTTCGCTTCTTGCAAGATAGTTGTTCACAACGGGCGCACCCATACTGTGCGACATAAATATGACTTCTTTGTAGCCGCTCGATTCGATAAAACTTTCAAGTTCCGCCGCGCTCTTTGCAGGTGACATACGCCAGTCTTGATTGTATACCATAACGTCGTAGCGGTCGCCGTAGTCGGCTTGAATGTTGTCTACGAAACTCTTGTAAATTCCGAACGCGCCGTAACTTACGTCAAGCACCTTTCCGTTTGCGTCTTTTGGCAAACCGTTTGCGGGAACGATGTTCGGATTGTAGGAATTGCCCTCGTTGTCGAGAGTGAGATTCCAAAGCAAACTACCCTCTTTGTAGCCTACCGCGCTACTCACGAGTTTCACGATATCGGAAAGTTCGTCTTGAAAATGCGTTGCCAAATCGGTCATCGACATTTCGCCTTTCATAACTTTCACGGCGTCCACTTCGGTTTTGAAAGGTTCCCAAACCGCTTCGCCCGTTTGCTTGTCGTAAAGTCCGCCGCCGAACAACGCCGTGACGTAGATTATCGCTTTGTCGTTTTTCTTCTCGCCCTTATCGTTGCACGCATAAAGCGCAAGCGCGGATACGAGCACGCACAAAATCAAAACGCTCGCGATTACGATTCTTTTTGTCTTCATAATTTTCCCTCTTTTATAAAAACACGGGTTTTATCGTTGCAATATCGCAAGATAAAACCCGCTTTTTCGCATATATCGTTATTTTGTGACAAGATAGAGGCGAAGCACCTCGCTCGTCTTGTCGACCTCTTTCGCGCAAAGTTTTCTTGCGTTCAAAGCCTTTTTGAGTCCCGTCCAAATCGCCTTTATCATAAGCGAATCTCTTGCGTCGAGAGCCGCCGCAAAGCCTTCGAGCATAACCATAAATTCCGCTCTTTCGCTCTCGTCCATATCCGTTTCTTGAAGCGTGTTGTACATCGCGACTATGAGATATTCCGTCTGTTGATGAAGTCCGCTCGAAGCAAATTCCACCGTGCGTTCGACGGCTTGCGGTTCTTCCTCTATGCCGTCTACGACCAGCGATACGAGCGCGAGTTTGAACGGCTCGACAACACGCAAGCAGAACTGCTCGAAACTTGCTTGTTTCGTTTCTTCGGGGAAATACTTGGCCGAAAAACTTACGACGTCCATACCGTCGGCGTCAAATTCGACGAGCATATTCGACACGAGCGCAACGAGCGTTTTGGGATTTTTGGGAAGTCTGAAAACGTCGCTGTCGCCGAGTTTCGCGCAGGCTTTTTTCTTTTCCGCTTCGTAGTCGAAACCTTGACTGCATTTTGAAAGCACCGAACGAAATTCGGGATAAAACGCCAGACATTTCAAGACGGGTTTAAGTTTTCTGTCAACGAAAATGAGGTTTGAGTTTGACAAGTCCTCAACCGCGCACACGAGAGCGTGTACGCCTTCGCCATTGTAGTTCATATGCACCTACGATTATTTTAATGATATCGCCTATGGCGATGATATCACTTCGTGATGAAATCGTGCATATTGCACGATGATATCCAAACTTCGTTTGGGTTATGGAATATTCAAATATTCCGCAACTGCGTCGCAGACGCAATTTCACTTGCGTAATGCGCAAATTTCACTGCCCGTAAGGGCAATTTCACGCACGCTTGCGTGCATTTCATTGTGCCAACGGCACATTTTACCACTTGTTGTGGACTTTTTCGGCAAACCCAAGTTCGTTATCCAACTCGATTACAGTGCCGTCGTCGAGTACGCACTTGCCGGATATGTAGCCAAAAACTTGGTGAGGTATCATACACATAACTTTGAGGTCAAAGGGTTCGTAACGGTCGATGAGAGGATGGAAAGTGCAATCGAGACGTCCGTCGTCGGATACGAATTTCCAGTCTTCCATATAGCGAGGCTCGCCCTCTTTGTCGCCGGGAATGATAAACTCGGTGCGGCCGATTTTATGGGACTTGCCGTTGTAGAAGAACATATCTTCGCTTGCGGCAGTAGTGTCGCCGAAGCCGTAGCCGATGTTCCAACCGAAAGTCGAACCGTCTTTGAGGCGAGTTTGCAAACTGCCCCAGTACCAAGTGTTGTCGTACGTCCATACACCGCGACCCCAGTCGAGAGTTGCGAGGCTGTCCGCGCCGTCGAATTTGCATTCCTTATCGCCGAGCCAAAAACTGCCTTCCGCTCTCATACAGTTGATTTTTTGGTTGAAATAGAAGTGACCTTTCTTGTTGAACGGCGTTGCGATGACCATACTTTCTTCGGGAACGTCGGTGATTACGATGTCCCATTTGACGTCCGTGCCGAACTTGTCGGCGTTGGGATATACGCCCGTAAGGTGACGTTTTTCGCCGTCGTTTTCAAACTTCATTTCGACTTTGCCGATTTTGAAAGCGCAATCGCCCTTTTCGCTCGTGCGAGGCATATTGAACTTGCCCATCGGGAAAAGGCATATTGCGGAATTTGTGAATTGCGCGGGGGTCACGAAGTCCATAACCGTAAGGCTGAGCGCGCCCACGAATCCCATATCGCTGATGGTGAGACAAAGAGCGAACTCTTTGTTTGAAATATAGTAATAATCCCACTCTTTGAGGCGGGTTTTCTTTGCCGTAACGTTTTCGCGATTGTAGTTGTAAAGCATTTTTTTGGCAAAGCCCGGTTCGGCAATATTGCCTTCGACGTTCAAAAGATCGGTGGGTTTGGTGATTTCGTTTTGCATAATCTACCCCTATAAATATTATTGTAAAAGTATTTTAACACATTTATCTCGTCAATTCAATACGAAAAAGCGGCAAATACCACAAAAAATCAGTCGATTTCGCGGACGTAGGGTTGCGACTGATACCATTTTTTCACCGTAATGCGAGGATTGTAGCGTTTAAGCACGGCGTACGTCACGAGCGAGCCGACAACGCACCAACTGCAATCGGTGGGCAAAAACACGGCGCAACCCGCCATCCACGCCTTTGACATAGACATCGCAGTGCCGACGTAGTAGTTGAGCATAAGGTACATATAAAACACGCCCACCGTATACACGATTGCGAGCGAGCAGAACGCGCCGAGCAAAAGGCGGAAAATATTTAGGCGCGCGTCGTTTTTAAGACCTCTCGCCACGAATCCGCCGACGGGCGCGGCAATCAAAAACCCGAGAATATACCCGAACGTCGGTTGCAAAACGTACGCGAATCCGCCGCCCGCCGAAAACACGGGTATGCCGATAAGTCCCATAACGATGTATATCGCCACGCACGCGAACGAGTCGAGTCCGCCGAGCATAAGAGACGCGAACATACAAAACGCAAACTGCATAGACACGGGCACGATTCCTATGGGGAATTTGACGAACGCGCCCACGATTATAAGCGCGACGAACACCGCGATACGCACTATACGCAACGTTCTCGACACGGCGTTTTTGCTCGATTTGGATTGTATTTTTTGCGATTTTACCATTTTATTCTCACCTCGCCCGAATCGAGCGTTTCTATTCGTCCGTCTTGATACTCTACGACGAGTCTGCATTTTTCGTCTAAATCGCAAACTTTCGCCGTCTTATCCTCTTTTTCGACTTTGCATACGGTCACGGTTTTGCCTATAAGCATAGAAAGTCGCTTGTACTCGTCCGCTATCCTCTGCTTGTCGAAATTTGAAAGCAATTCGTATATATTGTCGAGGGTTTTGGCGATAATTCTGTTTCCGACGTCGAAAACACCCTCGCCTACGATTCCTATCGTGTCTTTTACACTTTTGTCGAATCCGTCCTTCGGCTCGAAAAGGTTTATGCCTATGCCCATAACCACTCTGTCGATATTTGACGAAACCTCGCTCGCAACCGCCTCGCAAAGAATCCCCACGCACTTTTTGCCGTCAACGTACACGTCGTTGACCCACTTTATTTGCGCGTTTTTGCCGCAAATATCGCGGATTGCGTTTGCCGTCGCAACGGCGCAAAGAGGGGTGATATATTCCAACTTTTCTTCGTCCGCGTCCGCAACCGCGCTGAAATACGCGCCGCAGTCCTTGGGCGAAAAGAATTTGCGCTCGAATCTGCCTCTGCCGCCCGTCTGCTCTCTTGCAACGACGACGAAATTAGATTTTTTGCTTTCCTTTATCTCGTCTTTTGCGGTGAGGTTCGAGGATTTAAGCGTGGCAAAAACCTCGACGTCGAACGGCGAGGCAAGATATTTGCATATACCCTTTTTTGTCACGGCTTTTTTCATCGAGCAAATTGTAACACGACTTTGACGCTAAACGGTCGATTTTATGAAATAAATTTTCATTAAAAAGCAAAAACGAAAATCGTCGAGCGGATTATATCCGAGAGCATACTCGCCGCAAGAAAGATAAATCGAAATCGACGTATTCGCGCTCGTTACGCGTCGCAATATACGCTATACGGAAATTCGGCGGCGACTATTCTATGAAATTTCGCCGAAATCCGACTCTTTTTTGAAGGATTACGCATACTATGCGTATGAAAGCCAAACGAATAACAAGCGCGGCGGCGGTTTGTTTCATACTCGCCTTTTGCGCTACGATAATAATAGGGGGACTAAGTATGCCCGACAAAGTTTTTGCAATCGACGAGGAAAACGAGGCGTATAGACTTATAGCGCATTTTTCGACGTACTACGGCGACAGCAAGCAGAACAGAAAGGACAACGTAGCCCTTGCGGCTCGCAAAATAGACGGTCTCGTGCTTTATCCCGAAGACGAGTTTTCTTTCAACGACGTCGTGGGAAAGCGCACGATCGAAAACGGATTCAAAACCGCGTACGTCATTCAGGACGGCGATTTCGTCGAGGGCGTGGGCGGCGGCGTATGTCAAGTATCGAGCACCCTCTACAACTGCGCGTTGCTTGCAAACCTCGCAATAACTTGCGTAAGGGCGCATTCTCTGCCCGTAAGTTACGTTGCGCCGAGTTTTGACGCTATGGTGTCGAGCGCAAGCGATTTGAGATTCGTCAACACGCTTTGCGCGCCCGTAACCTTGCGTATGAGCGCAAACGGGAAGTACCTTCGAGCCGAAATCTACGGAATAGGCAAATTCGACATAAAGCGTAGGTCTATGACTCTCGGCTCGATACCTTTCGAGGTGGAATATCGCGACGACGACACCCTCGAGCAAGGCAAAGAGGTCATCGACACCTACGGCAAAGAAGGGCTCAAATCGCAAGGCTGGCTCGACTACTACCAAAACGGAAAACTCGCAAAATCCGTGCTGGTGCGCGCGGACAACTACGCGCCCCAAAAACGAATTATTCTCAAAGGAACGAAAACATCACCGTTGACAGACGCGCCGCAATAGCGGTATAATTCAGTCATCAAACAAGGATGGTTTTCAAGTTTATGGATTTTGAGAAAAACTTTCAGCAATGGCTCGCTTCGGACGAACTCAGCGACAGCGACAAGGCTCGCCTTGCTTCCCTTACGCAAGAAGAAAAGAAAGAAATGTTTTTCTGTCCGTTGCAATTCGGCACGGCAGGTATGCGCGGCGTACTGGATTTGGGAACGAATCGTATGAACGTCTTTACCGTAAGACGCGCGACGAAAGGTCTTGCCGAGTACATAAAAACTTTAGGTGCGGAAGCAATGGAAAGAGGCGTAGTCATATCCTACGACACCCGCCGTTTTTCAAGCGAATTTTCAATCGAAGTGGCAAAAGTGCTTGCCGCCAACGGCATAAACGCATTCTTGTTCGACACATTTCACCCCGTGCCTATGTGCTCGTTTGCAATCCGTCACTTAAACGCGATTGCGGGCGTTATGATAACCGCTTCGCACAATCCCAAAATCTACAACGGATACAAAGTTTACGGCGAGGACGGCGCGCAGATGTCGCCCGAATCGACGGATAAAGTGGTCGAATTTATAGACAAAACCCCTTATTTCGGCATAAACGAGGTTGACGTCAACCTCACCGCAGACAACATAAAAGGGCTTGACAACGTAAAAGTGCACGAGCATATCACCGTCATCGGCAAGAGCGTGGACGAAAGTTATTTCGACACGATAAGCAAACTTTCGCTCTCGCCCGAAGCGGTCGAAAAGTTCGGCAAAAACGTAAAAATCGTCTACACCCCGATTCACGGAAGCGGCTATATTCCCGTCACCACGATTCTCAAAAAGATGGGTATCACCGTCAACGTCGTGAGCGAACAAGCACTGCCCGACACCGAGTTTTCGACCGTGCGCGTACCCAACCCCGAAGAAGCGGACACCTTGCGACTCGGCGTTGAACTTGCCGACAAAATCGGAAGCGACGTCGTCATCGGCACAGACCCCGACGCGGACAGAATGGGCATTGCAATCCGCAACGACGAGGGCAAATTCGTGTTGCTCAACGGCAATCAAATCGGCGTGCTTCTTGCAAACTACATCTTCCTTCGCAAAAAAGAAACCGGCACTATGCCCAAAAACGGCGCGCTCGTCAAAACTATAGTCACAACCGAACTCGCTCGCGCTTTGGCAACGAGTTACGGCGTAACAACTTTCGACGTGCTGACCGGATTCAAGTTTATCGGCGAAAAAATCAAGGAATGGGAACAAAGCGGCGAATACACCTATCTTTTCGGATTTGAAGAAAGTTACGGTTCTTTGGTAGGTACGCACGCACGCGACAAAGACGCGGTCGTAGCAAGTATGACGTTTGCCGAAATGGTGTGCTATTTCGACTCGATAGGCAAACGCGTTTACGACGTATTGCAAGACATCTACAAACGATTCGGTTACTACGTCGAAAAGGCGCGCTCGATAACCTTCGGCGGTCTTGACGGAATGCAAAAAATGGCTGACATTATGGCGCAAATCCGTTCGACTCGCTTCAAGGAAATCGACGGCACGAAAGTGCTTGCGCAAAGCGACTTCGTAACGCGCAAAAAGACCTATGCGGACGGCAAAGTCGAGGACATCACCCTTCCCAAAACCAACGCTTTCAAACTTCACCTCGAAAACGGCGATTGGATTTGCGTACGTCCGAGCGGCACTGAACCCAAACTCAAATTCTACGTTGCGACGAGCAAGCCGACCGAGTCCGCCGCCACCGCAAAAGCGGAAGCCTACCTCGCCTATATGGAAAACTCGGTAAAGTAAACTTTCATATCCCGACGTTTCCGCAAATTAAGATACGAATAAAATCAACGAAAAACCGCCGAAAATCGGCGGTTTTTGATAATTTTATTAACTAATTAAATAGCAATATTATCGTTGCATTTTTCTATATTACTATAAATACACTCTATCGAATCCGAACTTTCATAAAATGCATTGCGCATTGCTTTAATCATATACACTCTAATATTTGAATAGTCGCTCTTTCCGAGAGCAGACCAATTCTTTAGTGTTTCGGCAGAGAAAATGCGAGACGTTGCTTGCGACAAATCGACTTGCTTTTCTGTCATACCCATTTGCGAAAATGCGTTTTTGAGATCATCCGCATTCGGATAACGTCCTTCCATAGAAACACCTACAAAATCAGGATACTTTTGAGATGTGCTTGCCATTCCTATTTCATATTCACCGACTTTGAGTTTTCCGCTACTTTGAATTTCACGATCCACAACGCCTGCGGCGGTAACAAACGACAAAGGCTCGCCACTATAAGACAACCAACCGTCCAAATAAAACGGATTTACTGCAATATAGTAAGGTTCTGAAATCACTTTGACTTTGCCTTTTTCCGTTGTAGTATTTCTAGATCCTCTACCCGATCTCGCAATAAGTTTGTGCCATCCGTCTTTGTCGTACACATAAGTATTTGCATATGTCGGCGCATTGCTCATATCGTAGTTTTTAGGGCAATCGTCACGAATATTTCCACCCCATCCAAAATAGCCCGTTCCTATATTTTTAACAACGGTGGGATATTCATCAAAAAACGAAATGCTTATATCTGCCGAATCAACCGTATAATTGTCTTCGCTAATATACTTCACACCTTCCATATAATGATAGGTTATATTGGTCACAGGTGTTTCGGGTTTCGACAAGTCACATTCTATCAAGGAATATTCCGAAAAATTGCCAAGATTGTCGTAATAATCGCTGCTGTTTATTTGCTCAACCAGGCACGTCCATCTCTCGTTTTCTATGTAGACCAAAAACATTTTGCAACACACGGTACTTTTTGACAATTTATTTATTGTTATAACTTCATTTCCCACTTCATTGAACGTACTCGTTATATGCAAATACTCGACAGTACCAAAATTGTCACTTACAACATAATAAGATGCAATGTCTTTGGTCTCGTTATACGACACCAAAATGCGGCCGTATGCAGAATCAAACCATTTATTAAACTCTATTTCGCTATCAACTATAACATCTTTAATCTGTTTACTAAAAAATATAGCATCGTCCGCTTCGGTTTTCCCTTGTACATAAAAGTTCTCGCCAAAGTTGTCCACCTCGGGTGAATCTGGATAAATCGTATTGTTTTCGCCTTCCGAACTAGAAGATGCCGCCCCGTTGATAGCAAATCCGTTAAACACTTGTTCTGAATTAGGACAGTTGTCAACATTTCCCAACATTGTTTTGGAATGCTCTACTTGTCGTTCTTTTGGGACGACATATCCCAAATCGTGTCCGTTTATATCCAAGTTAATTTCAGTGTCCCATTCTTGCATATCAATCATCATTTGATTTCCGTCATTAGAATTACACGCTGTACAAACAATCGCAAAAATACAAATCAATAAAACGAACAATATAAATCTGTTTATTTTTTGCATAAAATCATCCCCCTTTATAAGTGACACTATAAACGATATTATAGTTATATTTACAATTTAGTCAAGGCGTTTCAGTCTATACCGTCCCAAATATACTTTGACAAATCGACGTAGCCGTCCTCGTCCACTTTCACGCCGTCGGCGCGAAGAAGATTCGCTTGCACGTCGGGTCCGCCGAACGCGAACGCGGGCGCACATCTGCCGAAACGATTGACCACTCTGAAACACGGGATATGTTCGGGGTCGGGGTTGAAATGCAACGCATATCCGACGGCACGCGAAGCGCGAGGCGAACCGCACAAACACGCAATTTGTCCGTACGTCGCAACCTTGCCGTGCGGTATCTTTTTGACTTGTTCGTATACTACGTCGTAAAAACTCATAATCCTATTATTTACACAATCAAGCGTTTATATATCGATTTTGCGATAATAAACTCTCGTTTTTGCCGTCAAATTATATTCCGTTCTTTGAGGAACGTTTCGAGAATCTCGGCGGCGTCACCGCACATTCTTGCGCAAGGTCTCGTCTTGTAATACTCGGGCGTGCGCTCGTCGGGCGTGGGATTCGTAGTCGCTCTCGCGCCGAGAATCTCACGACATATTATGGACGTGTTGCGCTCTTTGAAACGGCGAGCGAGTTCTTGTATGCGCTTGTAGTGTTCGGCTTTTTGCAACTGCGCGTTCTCTGCCGTCGGGTCGAAATAGCCTTCCAAAAGTCCTTCCACGATGAACATACCGCTCACCGCTCCGCACACTTCCCGAAGTCTTCCCATTCCGCCGCCGAAAGACGAACATAGGCGCATTGCCTGTTCGCCGTCAAAACCCGTCACGTCCGCAAAGGCTTTAACAACCGCTTGCGCGCAACTGTATCCGTCGATGAAGTTTTGTTCTGCTAACTCACGTTTCGTCATATATAGATTTCAGCAGGTTTTACAGAGTTTACCCTAAATGAAACTTCCCCCTTCCTCACGTGTTTCCCCTACCGCCGTTCCCCCTCTGCATACTTTGAGGGAACCCACGGCGTCCGC
>CAKQLT010000006.1:0-38095 GCA_934254715.1 uncultured Clostridia bacterium
CTAGCACAGGAGGAATTTTTTGTTCACCGCTAAAGCTCCACTGAACCACCGGACTATCCGGTGGTTTTGTAATACAAAAAAACGACGCTTGCAAAGTTGTGCAAGCGTCGTTTTGAATTTTGTTTTTTGCGGTTCACTGCCCTACCGAAATTCGCCGCATAGACGAAAAGCAATCGTCAAATCGGGCGATGAGTAATTATGCGAATTAACTCGTTGCACGAATTAACTCGTGCAGATTTGCTCGTTATGCAAATTCGCTCGTTACGCGGATTTACGCTTTTGGGGCGTCGAATCAGAAATTGCTCGGGTGTTCGTCGAGAGCAAGCGTGCCGCCGGGATTGAGCGTGTTGTTGGGGTCGAAGTACGCTTTGAGTGCTTTGAACAATTTGAGTTGTTCGCTGCCTATCGAGCCTTCGAGGTACGGCGCAAAGAGTTTGCCGATGCCGTGATGGTGCGAAAGCGCCGCGCCCGACTTCATAATCGCTTCCAAAATGGAACTGTGATACTTTCTGAACGCGTCGAGGTCGGTCGTCTTGATGATGAAGATGAAATAGAGGTTTGCGCCTTGCGGATAACTGTGCGAGATATGGCAAGTGCAGATTGCGTTCGGCCACGCTTTGACGACCTCTCTCACCTCGTCGTGAACTTTGGGCATATTGTCCCAGTTGACCGCACATTCGAGAGTGTCGATGATGATGCCGTAGTCTTGAATGGTGTCGCGAAGATACGGGTCGGAAAATCTGCCGTGTTCCCAAGAAGTGGTGACGTAGCCCGTGAGATAGAGTCCGTGATACTTTCTTGCAATCTTGCGAACGTTGCGATAGATGTTTCTTTGCAATCCGCTTTCGCCATCGCAGAAGCCGAGAAGCAAGCATCTGGAATGTTGTTTATATCCTTTTGCCGCAAGCAACGGTTCGAGCGGCGAGCCGATGATTCCGTACATATGCGACATCATATCCGTTTCCTCGGCGTCCGAAAGACGGAATGCGGACGGGTGTCCGAACTCGCCTTGCATAACCTCTCTCATAACCGCCATACCGTCTTCCCAAGTGGGGAACATAAACGAGAATTTTTTGTGCTTTTTAGAGAGATTGAACACTTTGAGGGTGACTTCTGTGAGGATACCGAAGCAGCCTTCGCTTCCCATCATAATTTGGTCTACGTCGGGGCCTGTGGCCTTTCTCGGCGTGCCGTCGGACTTTATCGTGCCGATGGGCGTTGCGTACTCTTGTTTGAGAACGATGTCCGCCGCGCAGCCGTAATACGTCGAATTTTGTCCCGAACCGCGAGTGACGACCCAACCGCCTACGCAAGAATACTCGAAAGATTGCGGAAAATGTCCGCAAGTGTAACGTTTTGTCGTGCCGAAGTTTTCGGGGGCGTGGTTGAGTATGTCTTCGAGTTGCGGACCGCTGATACCGGGTTGCACGGTGATGGTTTGATTGACTTCGTTGAAAGCAATGACCTTGTTGAAGTTTTTGCTGATGTCAATCATAATGTTGGGGCTTACCATTGCTTCCGTGCCGCGCGTGACGGACGAGCCGCCTGCGTGGACGTACACCTTGATACCGTTTTTGTCGGCGTATTTGATGAGGTTTTCGATTTGAGTTTTGTCGGTGGGATATACGACGATGTCGGGCACGTTTTCGACGATACCCTTTCTCAATCTCATAATGTCAATCATCGTTTTGCCGTATGCGAGGCGCACTCTTTCAAAATCGTCGGTGGTTGCGTTGTCCGGTCCGACGATGACGGTGATTGCTTCGATTTGCTCTTTGGTGAGCGCGCTTTCGACGTGTACGTCAACGAGTTGTTCGCCCGTATCGACCATAGTTTTGAAGTCGTCGTCGGTGAGCGAGAATATACTCTTGATGAGTTTGTAAAGTCCCTCTTTGGGCGCTTTGTATTTGTTGGGATCGCCCCATTTCATAATGGAACGGAAGGATCTGGGATTGGGTGCGTCTTTGATCCACACGGGTTCGTACTCTTTGTAGGGTTTTGACATAGTTTTCCTCCAAAATGCGAGTTTATCCGACGATTTTCGCCATATAAAACCGCGTTTTATTCTTTTTCTTATTTTCAAGTTATTTGTGCTCTTCCGCTTTAGAGGCGCGAAGAATTTGTTTCAAATCGTCGTAAAGTTTCTTATTGTTGGGATAAATGCGACGATAGATTCTGCTGTATAGTTTGTGATAGAGTTCGTGCTCTTTCATATCGGGTTTGAACTCTGCCGAAACGTGCACCATATTCTTTGCCGCTTCCTCGAAGGACTTGTAGATTCCCAGTCCCGTAAAAGCGGTGATTGCCGCGCCGAGCGACGACGTTTCGTAAGTTTGGGCGCGCCTTACGGGTATGCCCATAATGTTGGAAGTGATTTGACATATCTCGTCGCTCTCGCTTCCGCCGCCCGAAACGGATATAAATTCGACGTTGATTTTTGTCTTGCGCTGTATGGACAAAAGTCCGTCGTAAAGACCGTAGGCGATACCCTCGATGATTGCCCTGTATATGTGTATTCTCGTGTGGCAATCCGCAAATCCGAGAATCGCGCCTCTTGCCGACGGGTGCTTGATACCGGGTGTCCAGTAAGGTTGAAGAATAAGACCTTCGCAACCTGCGGGTACGTCTTTGAGGTGTCTGTTCAAAAGTTCTTCCGCAGATACGCCGAGTTCCTTTGCCTCTTTGACTTCCTTGTGCGCAAACTCGTTCTTGAACCACGAAATCATCCAGTATCCGCGATAAATCTCGATTTCGGGATTATACTTGCCGGGTAGCACCGCCGGATAGGTGGGAACGAAAGGTTCGGTTTCGATATACTTGTCCGTCGTCATTTGCACCGTTGCCGTCGTGCCGAGCGAAAGGGACGCGCCCGTGCTGTCAACGCAACCCGAACCCAGCGTTTCGCAACCTTTGTCAGAACCCGAAGCGACGACGGGCGTACCCTCTTTTATGCCGAGGTCGCGGCTCGCTTCTTTGGTGATGTAGCCGACTATCGTACCCGGTTCGATGAGTTCGCACATATCCTTTGCTTTGAGGTCGAATATGGGCGCGGTGATTGCCTTTGGCGATTGCCACGTTTTGTTTTTGTAATCGAACGGGATATGCCCGATTTGGTTTGCGACGGAATCCTTCATAACACCCGTAAGGCGGAAGGTTATCCAACCCGAAAACATCAAAAATTTGTACATTTTTGCCCATACTTCGGGTTCGTACTCGTGCACCCAGTTGCAAGCGGAAGCCTTGCACTGCGCGGCGGCGAGGTCGTAAAGATTGAGCATACGAAGCAAGGACTTGAAGCCTTTGCCGAATCTCGTTTTGTCCGCGTCCTTGACTTCTCTTTGGTCGAGCCAAAGAATGACGTCGCGCAAGGGTTTGCCGTCCTTATCGACGACGACCGCCGTGTCGCGAATGGTGGTTACCGCAACGCCCTTTACGTCGTCCCAAATATCGGCGCACTGCTCTTTGAGTCCGTTGGTCGCCTCTTTGAGCCTGTCCCAGTAAAACTCGGGCGTCTGTTCCGCCCAGCCGATGTCTTTTGAAAAATACGGTTCTTTGAAATGCACTTTCATTTTGCCGTACTCTTTGCCGTGCTTGTCGAAAAGCATGGCGCGCACGCTCTGCGTGCCGAAATCAATGGTTAAAACAAGTGGTTCTCTCATAATTTTTCCTTATCCTTCGCAATGCGATTTCCCGTCCGCAAAGCGACTTTGTCTATTGTCAATAAATGCTCGCCGTTGCGATAAGATTTACGTCCGTACCGCAAACGCCTTTTGCTATCACGTCGCCGCGCTTAACCTTGCTCGTGACGACGATTGCGTTTATCTGTTTCATAAGTTCGTCGATTTTCGCTTTGGGAATCTCGCCGTCCGTCCTTACGGGAAGCACGGGATATTCGCTGAAAGTCGTTGCGACAGTCGAGCAAACCGAGCGCATAGGACAAGTGGTTTCGCTCATCGCAAACGCCTCGCCGCGCTTACAGCCGTTACCGCTGACGATTCCGTTTTCTATGTTGATTCTACACCCGCGCGGGCATACGATACACACAAGTTCCATCATCTTTCCTCCACTCTGACTTCGACTTTGCTGCCCTCTTCGATTCCCATCGAGGAAAAGTCGAGTTCGATTCTTTGCATTTCGGGCGGACGAAGGAAAGCAAAATTCTTTTTGAACGCTTCGTTTCCGTCAACGCTGACGTAAAGGGTTGCTTTGTCCATATCCTTTGCGGCGCGGAAGAAGAATACGACCTTGTCGCAAGGCTTGCTTACGTCGATTCTGTGCGGCACGGAACTCAAAAGTCCTTTGCCTTTTTCTATGCGCACGCTCTTGCCCGAGGGCTTGTAGTCCACCGCGTTTGCGCCTGCGTCTTTTGCACATTCCGACACGTAATCTACCAAATCGAACACGTTAAGTGCGTTTCCTGCCGAAAACACGCCGTCTATCGACGACATATACGTTTGGTCGCAGTCCGCGCCTTTGGTGAACGGATTTATCTTTACGCCTATGGATTCGGCAAGTTCGTTTTCGGGAATAAGACCGACGGAAAGTATGAGCGCGTCGCAATCGATACGTCTTTGAGTGCCCTCGATAGGGTTCATTTTGTCGTCGACTTTTGCAACTTCAACGCCTTCGAGTCTGTCTACGCCGAACACTCTCGTCACCGTGTGCGAAAGGTAAAGCGGTATGTCGAAATCGTGCAAACATTGATGTATGTTTCTCGTAAGTCCGCTCGGCGTGGGCTTGACTTCGTACACGCCCTCGACCTTTGCGCCTTCGAGCGTAAGACGTCTTGCCATAATAAGTCCGATGTCGCCGCTTCCCAAAATCACGCATTTTTTGGTGGGAAGTTTGCCTTGCAAATTGACGAAATTTTGCGCCGTACCCGCGGTAAATACGCCTGCGGGGCGAGTGCCTTGAATAAGCACTTGCTTTGCCGTGCGCTCTCTGCAACCCGTTGCCAAAACTATGGCTTTGGTGAAGAATTTTTGTATTCCGTCTTTGGACACTGCGGTGATTTCAAAGCCGCCGTCCTTTTTTTCTATCCTCGTGACGAACGTGAAAGTGAACGTGTCTATATCGAGTTCTTTCACGAAATCGATGTATCTTTCGCTATATTCCGGACCTGCGAGTTTTTCGCCGAAACGAATGAGTCCGAAACCGTCGTGTACGCACTGTTTCAAGATTCCGCCGAGGCGAGCCTCTCTTTCGATTATAGCGACTTTGCCGCCTTTAAGGCACGCGCTTTGAGCCGCGGACAAACCTGCCGGTCCGCCGCCGATAACCACTACGTCGTAATTAAACATCTCGGTTTTCCCCCTTTGCATTGCCTTTGGTGTTGCCGTAAACTATGACGCTGCCCTCGTCGCCTTTGAGCACGTCCTCAACGTTTATGCCCTCGTGTTCGGCAATGATTTTTGCAACGAGCGGCGAGCAGAAACCGCCTTGACATCTGCCCATACCGGGGCGAACTCTGCGCTTTATGCCGTCAATAGTTGCGACTTTGAGCGGACTTTCGAGCGCGTCGATAATCTCGCCCTTGCTCACTTCCTCGCAACGGCAAATCATTTCGCCGTATTCGGGATTTTTTGCGATATACTTCGCTCTTTCTTCGTCGGAAAGATTAGCAAGGCGCGGCGTGTGCTTGTATACGGGGTTGAAATTGTTCTTTTCTTTTGCTTTCAAGTCCTCTTTTATCCAGTTTCTGATGTCGACCGCGATTGCGGGCGCGGCGGTGATTCCCGGGGATTGTATGCCCGCCGCCTCGTAAACGTTAGAGGTGAAAATGCCGCGTCTTACGACGAAATCTTCTTCGTACGTCGCGGCGCGCGTACCCGAAAAATACGTTATAATATCGCCCTTGCTAAGCATAGGTTGGGCGAGTTTTTGCTTTTTGATTATATTGTTAATATCGGAAATGCTCGTGGAATAATCCTCGCGCGAGGGGACTTCGTGTGCGTCCGGTCCTACGAGAATGTTGCCGTCGATGGTGCGCATAACGCCGCCGCCCTTCGTGTGTCCGACTTCCTCTTTCTTGTCGGGTTGAGCCTCTTTGGGAAGGGGCGCGAAGAAACTTCTTGCATAAGACGAAAGCGCGTATCCGACTTTCTTTTTGTCGAGAATGATGTCCGTGCCTTTTCTCGGGTGAATCGTGAACGTTCTGTCGCCCGCCATATCCGCGATTACGTCGCCGTAAACGCCTGCGCAGTTCACGATTGCGCGCGGATATACGTCGCCTCTGTTGGTATGCACGCAAACGACTTTGCCGCCGTCAAGTTCCATACCCTCGACGTAGGTGTTAAGCGAAACTCTCGCGCCGTTCTGTATCGCGTTGTCGCAAAGCGCAATCGTCGTTTTGTATGGCGAAACCATACCCGCGCTTGCCATATACATACCGCCCTTCGCCCACGACGGCGGATTGGGTTCGAGTTTTTTGATGTCCTCTTTTGTGACGTGCCTTACGCCTTCGACGCCGAGTTGCTTTGCTCTAAGCAAGAAAAGCGGCGAAATGAGCGCGTTTTCCCACGCCGTAGAGAATACGAGCATTTGCGCCCAACGCTTGAAGGACAAACCGAGTTCGTCGGCAAGTTTGGTGTACATTCTGTTGCCTTCGAGCACGTATTTGAGTTTGAGTTGTCCTTTGTGCAAGTCCATACCGGGGTGAATACATCCGTCGTTGCGAGAGGACGCGCCGCACGCCACGTCGTTTGCCTTTTCAACGAGCAATACGTCGAGTTCGAGGCGAGAAAGTTCTCTTGCAACCGCGCAACCCACTATGCCGCCGCCTATGACGAGAACGTCGGGTTTTTGTCCGTCGAGCGCACCGTCTTTGAGCGTCGGACGCTTTGGCTTTTCGCAAAAACCTTTGAGTTTTACGTCGTTCAGCACGCCCAGCGAGCCTTTGCTCACCGCCGCCTTGCCGCACTTGTAAACGTCCGCCCAGTTGTCGAGTTCGCCCGTGAGTCTTACGCACCCGCGATAGTTCTCGACCTTGACGGACGGGGCGATTTTATTGACCGCCCTGCGTATCTTTGCCAAATTCATAATTTAATCCCTCTATATTTATTTTTCCTATTTTAGTACGCGGGAATTTCTCGACGCATTGCACGACGCTCGGCTTATTCCAGTGCGACAGACGCTTTGCGATATGATTTATCACCGCTTGTTTTTGAGAGGCGGTGAGTTCTTCGCCCTCGACGAGCAACTTGATGTACGGCTTGCCGTTTACGCGATACTCTATGCAAGCGCACTCGTTAATGAACGGCAGTTCGCTCGCGACTCTCTCTATTTCGCTCGGGAATACGTTGATTCCCGAAATCTTTATCAATCTCTTTTTTCTGCCCATAAAGAACAGTTTTCCGCTCTCGTCGCGCTTGAAATAGTCGCCCGTTCTCACCCACGTTTTGCCGTCGAGCGTAATCAACGCTTTCTTGGTGGCTTCCTCGTCGTCTACGTATCCGCTCATAATCTGGTCGCCCGACACGAGCAATTCGCCGACAGTGCCGCCGGGAACTTCGCATAGATTCTCGTCTACTACTCGCACTTCCACGCCGTTTATCGGCTTGCCGACCGACCCCGACTCGAAATCGCCTTTGGACACCGTGCATACGCTCGCCGTTTCGGTGAGTCCGTACCCCGGGGACAGCACGCCCTTGCCGCCGCACTCTTTCATAACCTTGTCGAATTTGTTTACGAGTTCCTCTGCAACGAGGTCGCCGCCGACGTATATATCCTCTATGCACGAAACGTTATCCCCCGAAAACTCGTCGAGAGCAAGCAGTTTTTGCACCATTCTCGGCACGGCTATCATCGTGGTTATGCGGTTTTTGGCAATGACTTTGACCGTCTTTTTCGCGTTGAAAATCGGAAGCAACACCGAGCGCATATTCGTTGATATGGACGCGTGCACGCCCACGCACAAGCCGAAGCCGTGAAACATCGGCAACGACGCGAGCATTGCGTTCTTTTCTGAAAATTTGTCGCCGAGATATTGCAAAAGATTGCCCGCCATCGCGTTTGCCGCGCGAGAAGATATGGCAACCGTTTTAGGCTCGCCCGTAGTGCCGCCCGATTGCATATAAAACACGATTTCCTCGCCGTCGCCGACGAACGGCTCGAATTTCGTTTTGCGAGGAAGTCCTATATAATCGTAAATTCCGAAATGGCAAATAATGCGCCTTGCGCCCTTGGATTTGAGGAAATACGCGCATTGATTTATATCGCTCAAAAACACCGCTTTGGGTTGAAGTTTGTCAAACGCCGCGCCAAATTCGTCTGCGGAAAGTTTGGGGTGAATCATAGAGGCAATCGCGCCTATTCTCGAACACGCGTACGTCGCGACGACCGCTTGTCTGATGTTGGGAAGCGCAATCATAACCACGTCGCCTTTGCCTATGCCGAGTCTGACGAGTCCGCCCGCCACCCTGTCTATCTCTTTGAAAAAGGTTGCAAAATTCATTTTTCGCGCGCCGTGAACGACGGCAATCTCGTCGCCGTGCTTTTCGCGATAGGTGCGCATAAAATCATATAAACTTTTGTGTACGTCAACCATAATAAAAATTATACATTATCAAACACTTGTAGTCAATAACGGTTTTTCCTCGAAACGGCCGTTTTTGAGCGATTTTTTCAAAATTTTTCGCCTCATCGAAAAAAGTTTATCGATTTAGGTATAAACGCTATCGATTGCGGACATAATCGAGGCAACTTGGAGGTAAAACAATGAGCAAATTCACAGTTGCAATGAAGCGTTTTGGCGGTTTTCTCAAACGCAACGCAGTCTATTTTCTTATCATTTTGTGCATAGCCTCGGTTGCCACGGTCATCGCCCTCGCGGTCACTCGCAACTCTGCTTTGCAAAATCCCGACGCGTCTATTTCGGACAATCAGCAAGACGAGCCGACGATTAAACCCGACGACCCGACAGACGACCCCGTAGACAAGCCGGACGACCCCGTCAATCCCACCCCCGTGGACGAAAAGCAAAAGTTCTACGCGCCCGTTAACGACGGCAAGGTGAGCAAAAACTATTCCGACACCGCGCTCGTGTGGAATCCCACCCTCAAACAGTACTCGACGCACCTTGCTCTCGACTTCACGTCCGAAGACAAAAACGTGTTTGCGTCTTGCGACGGTACGGTGAAAGAAACGGGCTACAACGCGCTCGACGGATACTACGTCATTCTCACCCACAAAGACGGATATGAAACGAGATACCTCTCTTTGGAAGCGGAAAGCACTCTCAAAAAAGGCGCGACCGTAAAACAAGGTCAACTTCTCGGCAAAGCGTCCACCACGCAAGGCAGCGAAAGTCTTGACGGCGACCACGTTCACTTTGAAGTCCTCAAAGACGGCGTAAACGTCAATCCGCTCGAAGTTATGGTATCGAGTGAAAAATAAGCAAAAATCATCGCAAAAAAACAACGGCAACGCGTAAAAAATACGCGTTGCCGTTTCTTTGCCTGATTTATTGCTTTGCTAACCGCGCAAGCCCTCTTTACTCTCAAAACGAGACGGACAAAAACTCAAACCGCAATTCCGTGCGAGTGCTTGCTTGGTGAGGGCGTGCTTTGCACGCCGACTGAAAAATCTAATCTTCCATAACTGCACACAAAGTGTGCAATTTCACTGTGACAAAGTCACAATTTCACTGCACCGTAGGTGCAATATAACCGCATTTATGCGATTTCATTTAACAAGCGGCACTATGTCCTTAACTTTGTCAAGAACGTAGTCGGGTTTGATTTTCGACGTCGGAAGCATATCTGCGGTCGTTTCGCCCGAAAGCACGAGTATGGACACGAATCCGCAATTCTTGCCGAAAGCGACGTCCGTGTACAGTCTGTCGCCGACCATTGCGATTTTCTTTGCGGGAAGATTGTATTTCATCGCAAGACGCTCGCCTGCCGTTTTGTGCGGTTTGCCCATAACGATGTCGGGGGTGCGCCCCACCGTCAGACGTATCGCTTCGATAAGCGCGCCGACGTCGGGCATCGGACACTCGGGTGCGGGACAGAAAAAGTCGGGGTGCGTAGAGATGTAAGGAAGCCCTTTGTTGAGGAATTTGCAAAATCTGTACAACTTGTCGTAGGTGAGCGACGTGTCGAAGCCTATCACGCACAAGTCGGGATTTTCCTCATCGAGTTCGATGCCGTAAAGCGCAAATTCGCTTTTGAGCCTGTCGTTGCCGAGCAAAAATACCTTTTTGCCGCGATAGTTGTCCAAAAGGTATTCGCAAGTGACTTGTCCGCTCGTGTAAATCTCGTCCGCATAGGTGCGAAGTCCGAGATTGTTGAGCCTTGCGATGTAGTCGGTGTGCATTCTCGACGAATTGTTGGTGAAAAAGCAAATGCGCTTTCCCATCGCGCGCAACTCGTTGATTGCAGCAAAAGAGCCTTCGATTTCCTCGTCGCCGATGTACACCGTGCCGTCAAGGTCGAACACAAACAATTCTACGTCTTTGATGTTTTTCATTTTGTCCTCTGTATAATTTTACGCCGTAAAAACGTCGTCGTTGATTTCCGTTATGCGGCGATTCTGTCGAGAATACCACTTGCAAACGCGTACCCCGCAAGCGAGTCGCTCGTCGCGCCGGCAAGGCGCATACACTCGATAACTTCGCTCGCGCTGATTTCGTTTTTGAGCCAGTAGCCTGCGTCGAGATATAGCCGCCGCCAAAATCTTTGCATAGAGTGCACGTCCGCACCCGCAAGTTTTTCGAGCAAGTCGAGCCTGTATTCGCCGAGTATATAACTGATTCTAAAATAACCGTTTATATCGAAAAAGTCAACGCATTTGGAATTATCCGCCACGCCGAGTTTGTCGAGTTTGTCCCAAGCGTCGAATATGCAAGACGGCGGCGCGCAATCGATAGAGGGCGATGACAAAAACGCCGAGTAAAACGAGCAAAGAGCCGCGCTCGCCAAAAATCTGTATTCGCCGCAAAGGCGCGGTTTTCTGCCCTTCGATTTTGCAAGCGCGCACATAATTTCCGCCATACGCTCGGCGGTGTCTTTTCCATCTTTCACAGACGATATTTCAAGCAATTTGCACGCAAGTTCCGACGTCGATTCGGCAGTCGTTTCAATCGCAAAATCCTTGACGCTTTTGCCGAGTACGGTCCTTTGAAAAGCCCTTTCAAACTCATTGAGTTTTTGCGAAAACAAAATCCCGTAACCCGCGGCAATTTGCTCGTTTCGGCATTTTACGAGTATGTTTTCGTCGATAAACACTTGATTCGGTGATTTTTCGCACAATATATCGTCGCTCGTCGGGGCGCAAAAAAGCATAGACCAACCCGTATCGGCGCGCTCTGCGATTTGCTTTGAAAGCCTTGCGCTGCTCTGTTGACCTACGCAAAAAACGTATCTTATATAATCGGGAACGTCGCAATTTGCGTCCTCGAAAACGGGCAACGCGAACGTGCGATAGCCGCCCCTTTTCAACTCTTGCATAAGCAAATTCGCTTCGCTTTCCCATTCGTTTTCGTACACCACGACAAGCGCGCCGTCTTCAAACACGGAACGCAATCTCGGCAAAATTTGGGGGATAACGTCTTTGCCTATATATACGTCCGTGCGTCCGACGACGCGCCTTTCGATTGTCATATTTTCCATACCTGCCTCCGCCCTAAATTTATCACGGGCGCGAGGGGAAATGCCGACAATTTTTGATTGTTTTTGACCTATATTGTCGTTTTATTTTTTAAGATAGGTTTTGCATTTGGTCGAGAACGCCGTGTCTCTGACGTCGATTTGCGCGTTTGCGCAAAGTCCGTTGTTGTTGAACGCACATTCTTCCGCCGAGCATTGCACAAGGCTTTCAAGGTCCTTGTCGAATACGTCTTCGCCCGCTTCCACGTCCGCAAAATTTTGCGCGAGCGCGCCGCCGTCTCTCTTTATGCGGCTAAGGCACTTTGCGTTTTCGCCGATTGAAATTACGCCCGCAAGGCATACGCCCTTAACGTTATGTTCACAGTTTGATGTTGCACAGTTGATTTTTTCCATAATTGCCTCCGTTTCAAAGTTAGTATTCCCCGATTTTTCGTTTTTACACAAAAAAAGACGTATTGCTCTCATTCTTTTCGTTTCTATTGAAAATTCCGCAAGGGTGTGCTAATATATTGTCAATCAAAGTTTACAAGGAAGTTGAATATGAAAGTAATTCTTCTCAAAGACGTCAAAGGCACGGGCAAAAAAGGCGCAATCGTCGAAGTTAACGACGGATACGCCCGCAATTTCCTCATCAAAAAAGGTCTTGCGCAAGAAGGCACGCAACAAAATATCTACGTTGCCGAGCAACGTAAAAAAGCGGTCGAAGCCAAAATCGCCGCCGAAAGAGCCGAAGCAAGAGAAATCGCAAACAAACTCAAAGACATAACCGTAAAAGTCAGCGCGAAAGGCGGCGAAAACAACGGCAAAATGTTCGGCTCTGTCACGAGCGAAATGATAAGCAACGCACTCAAAGAGTTGGGATTCGACGTCGATAAAAAGAAAATCGAAATCAAGGACAGCATTCGCGACTTCGGCGAATTTGAGGTCGTTTTGAGACTCTATTCCGAAGTTACGCAAACCTTGAAAATTCAAGTCGTGAGAGCCTAATGGTCTACACCACCTCTCTCGACGTCGAAGACTACGTTATTTTGCAAAACACCGAAGACTATGCTTTTTCGCAGGACTCGGTGTTTTTGGCAAATACGGCAAAAATCGACAAAAACGACAGAGTTTTGGATTTGGGGTGCGGGTCGGGTATTTTGGCAACGCTCGCGCTCGTCAAAAAGCACGCCGCCCTCGCCGTCGGAATCGAACTTCAACCCGACGTTGCGGTTATGGCGCGCCAAAGCGCGAAAATCAATCGCCTCGACGACAAACTCACAATCGTTGACGGCGATGTGAAAGATATAAAGAACCTCGTAAAAGCCGAAAGTTTCGACGTGGTTCTTTGCAATCCGCCCTACTTTCAAGGCGAGCAAAACACGAAGAAAAATCTGTCGAGGTCGGAAAGCACCGCAACCATTGCCGACTTCGTGTACGCCGCAAGTTATGCGTTGAGATTCGGCGGCGACGCGTGGTTCGTGTCGAAAATCGACAGACTTTCACCGCTTATCTGCGAACTTTCAAAACGCAATCTCGAACCCAAAGAAATGACTATCGTCTATCCCAAACTTTCTACGGGCGCGGACATAGTGATTATAAAAGGTCGCAAAGGCGGAAAAGTCGGACTTCAAACTCACACGCTGATTGTCGCGGACGAGAAAGGAAACCACACGGAAGCATACAAGGAGATGTACGAATAATGGCAAAACTGTATATTGTCGGAACACCGATAGGAAATATGTCGGACATAACTTTGCGCGCCCTCGAAACGCTCAAAAGCGTTGACGTTATCGCGTGCGAAGACACTCGACATTCCCTTCCCTTGCTTGCAAAATACGACGTACACGCCAAACTCGTCGCCTATCACAAATTCAACGAACAAGACTGTTCCGACCGTCTTATCGAGATGATAAAGAACGGTCAAAACGTCGCAATCATAACCGACGCGGGTATGCCGTCCATAAGCGACCCCGGCGCGGAAGTCGTTGCAAAATGTCACGCGCAAGGCGTGGAAGTCGAAACCGTCCCCGGTCCTACGGCACTTGCGACGGCAATCGCATTGAGCGGAATAAAAGCAAGCGGATTTACGTTTTTAGGGTTTTTACCCGAAAAAACGACGGATAAAACCTCGATTCTGTCAAAATGCGCAAATACCGGACTTCCCATCGTACTCTACGTCGCGCCGCACGATTTGACAAAAACGGCAAGCACTTTGCTTGACGTACTCGGGGACAGAACGGTATACGTCGCGCGCGAACTCACCAAAATTCACGAGAGCGTAACCGTAACGTCGCTTGCAAATTTCGAGTGCGAGGAACGCGGCGAAATCGTTATGATTGTTGACGGAATCGCCACGCAAAATCCGCTCAACGCTTTGTCCGTTGCGGAACACATAAGCCATTACGTAAATTTGGGAATGGACAAAAAAGATGCCGTGAAGCAAGTCGCAAAGGATAGAGGGATTCCCAAAAATGAGGTCTATCAACAAGCCATAGAACTGTGAAAGTTTACTTTCACAGTTCTATTAAGAGGTGCACAATGACTGTCAACGATGCCGTTGCAAAAAGAATAGCGAAATTGCTCGCCGAAAAGAATATGACGCAATATCGGTTAGAGCAACTTTCTGGCATTCAGCACGGTCATATGCAATGGATTATGAGCGGAAAAAGCAAAACCGCCACCCTCTCAACCGTAATGATGATTGCGCACGGCTTCGGTATGACAGTTTTGGAATTTTTGAACGACGATTCGTTTTTATACGAGAATCTCGACGTTGAATAATTAAAATTTTTCGAGAACACCATTAACAAATAAAGACAAAAAATGCAGCCACTCGCTGCATTTATTTTTTATAAGGCTTCGCCAAATCGCTGAATAATGCGAATGACACGGCTTGAATCTGTTGGTAAGAGCGCAGTATTGAGATGAAGAACAAGGAAACACCCTTTTGCGAACTCGCCTAACGTACAAATCGGTTGGCACAGTTATTGCCATATTATTTTATAAGGCTTCACTAAATCGATGAATAACGCGAAAGAGGCACTCGGACGGCAACCCTAATTTACTAGTCGTAAATGAGTTGTCGGACGAGTGCCTCTGACAAAGTTAGTCGCGATTTAGCGAAGTCTTATTTGAAGTAGCGGTTAAGAAGTCCTTCAAAGGCCCTACCGTGACGCGCCTCGTCACGAGCCATTTCGTGTACGGTGTCGTGAATGGCGTCGAGTCCTTCTTCTTTGGCACGTTTGGCAAGTTCAAATTTGCCGCTGGTTGCGCCGTTTTCCGCTTCGACGCGCTTTTCAAGATTGACTTTGGTGGACGGACTTACGAGTTCACCGAGCATTTCGCAGAATTTTGCTGCGTGTTCGGCTTCTTCAAATGCCGCTTTTTCCCAGTAAAGACCGATTTCGGGATAGCCTTCGCGGTGTGCCGCTCTTGCCATTGCAAGATACATACCGACTTCGGTGCATTCGCCTTCGAAGTTTGCTTTCAAGCCTTCGTAGATGTCTTGGGGGACGCCTTGTCCGATTCCGATAACGTGTTCTGCCGCCCAGACTTTTTCCGCGCCGTCATCCTTGATGAATTTGATGCCGGGGCAACCGCATTGCGGGCATTTTTCGGGTGCGCTGTCGCCTTCGTGTACGTATCCGCAGATAGGACATATAAATTTTGCCATAGTTCTTTCTCCTTAAATATCTTGTTATTTTTTTATTATTTTCGCAATTATATTGCGGTTTTTACTCTGATTTTTCTCTGCAATCCTTGCATATTCCTCTGAAAAACAGTTGGCTTTCAAGCACGAGATTGTCGCCGAAATCCACGATACTCTTGTCGATTTTGTCAAGATTGAAGAATACGTCTTCGACTTTTCCGCACTTCACACACTGGAAATGTCCGTGATTCATCGTGGTCTTATCGAATCGCGACGGCGCGTCCTTGCACGCCACTTCCCTTATCTCGCCTTCGTTTGCCATATCTTTGAGAATGCGATACACCGTGCCCAAACTGAGATTCGGCAACTCTTTCTTCGCCTCGGCAAGAACCATATCCGCCGTCGGATGATTGCAAGCCTCTTTCACAATCCTCGCAACCACTTCTTTTTGTATCGTGTTTCTCTTTGTCACTTTGCCCTTCCTTGAATCGTTATTCAATTTGCATTTCTTATTGATAACGATTCTTGTTAGTTATAATATAAGCTATCCGAATTATATTGTCAATACTTTTTTCGATATTTTCCAAAAAAATTTCAAACTAAATTCATCTGAAACCGTATTACACGCGCGCCCGCACGCACGCTTTTAGAATATATCAAAAAAATGGTTAAAATTAATTGTCAAAATCAAATAATGTGATATAATAACACAGCAAGGAACAAATCTAACGTTCCGAAAAGCGAATGTGGGGATATGGCTCAGTTGGTAGAGCGTCGCGTTCGCAATGCGAAGGCCAGGGGTTCGAATCCCCTTATCTCCACCAAAATACCGTACAAATTGTACGGTATTTTTTTGTTATATGGGATTCCACGATTCCATCGTGTCGTTGCTTTGCAACGCGAACCCCTGCAGGCTAACGCTTCGCTATGCAAATAAATTTGCTCGCTTCGCTTTTACGGAAGCGTTCAAGTTGATTTCTGCACACACTTATCTCAATCATAAAAAAACGAGTTGAACGTCGCTCAACTCGATTTTTTATATTTGACTTTTAATAACGTCTAAAAGCATTTATAAATCATATCGAAATGTGACCGTAACCGTAGTGCCGACGCCGAGTTTAGAGGTGAGAGACAAATCGGCGTTGTAGAGCGTACAAACGTGCTTCACTATCGCAAGGCCGAGTCCCGTGCCGCCCGTTTCGCGAGAGCGGGATTTGTTGACGCGGTAAAACCTCTCGAATATGCGCTGTTGGTGCTTATCTTCTATGCCTATTCCGTCGTCGGCGACCATAAGCGTCGTATGCGACGCGTCGGACGAAATCGTCACTTTCACGTACCCGCCGTTACGATTGTATTTCACGCCGTTTTCGACGAGATTTTTGACGAGTTCTATTGCGTGTTCCTTTTCCATTCTGACGATAGAGTCGCCGTCTACGGATATTTTCACGTTCTTCTCGGCGGCAACGGGCGCAAGACTTTCTTTCACGCTTTCGGCAATTTTGGCAAGGCTCACGTCTTCGGGATTGACGTCTTTTTGCGATTCGAGTTCGCTCAAATCGAGCATATCTTTGAGCAACGCGATTATTCTCGACACTTCTTTGTCGATTTTTTCGGAAAGCGCCTTCGTTTCTTGCTCGCTCGTTTGCAAGCCGATTATGTCGTTAAATCCCTTGATTGCGGTGAGTGGCGTTTTGAGTTCGTGCGAAGCGTTGGCGAAAAACTCGCTTCTCGTCTTTTCGCTCGTCTTGATTGCGGTTATATCGCTCAAAACCAAAACTTCCATCTCGTTTTCGAGCGCACGTGCGGAAACCATATAGAATTTGCCGTCGCTTGCGTACTCGAAATCGCAACTCGTACCGTTTTCGAGGCAATCCGAAACGTGTGCTGAAAATCCTTTGTCTGCGGTGAGAACGGCGTGGTTTTTGCCGACGACGTCTTTAAGGTCGAACACCGCGCAAGCGTTTTTGTTTATGGAAACTATATCGCCGCTCTTGTTCAACACGACGATTCCGTCGGATATATTGTCGAGGATATAGTCGAGTTTTTGCTTGTCGTCGGACTCTCGGCGCATAGAATCGCGAAGTTTCTCGCTCACGTCGTTTATCTCGACGAGAATCGCGTTGATTTCCTTATCGCTCGACGAGGGAATCGACGGAACGTACGAGTCGTTTTTGACCGCTTCGAGATTATTTTTTACGTCTTTGAGCGGTTTGAGAATACCGTTGGACACGGCAACGCTCGCAAAATACGACAGCACGAGCACCGCGATAAGCACGCACACCATAACTACTATGCTCTTTTGAACGTATCCTTGCACGCTCTCGACGGCGATTGCCGCACGCACGAAAACGTAACTGTCGCCGACGTTCACTTTTACGGCGTAATACGCCATATCTTTTTTGAGCGTATCGCTGTATCTCGTGACGACCGCAGGCGTGCCTTTGAGCGCGTTTTGAATTTCCTCTCTGTCGAGATGTTGAACGCCGATTGCGTCCGCGCTTTGGCTGTCCTTTATCGCAACGCCGGTTGCGTCAACGATTGTCAACCGAATATGCGCGGGCACGTTTTCGGTTATATTTTCGTTGTAGTTTGCCGCGTAAATATTTGCGACGTCGACGATTTCCTTTTTCGCTTCGTCAAAGCGTTCGTCGCGCGCTACCGACAATCCCGAAAAGAATATCGCCAAAATCGCGACAGTCAAAATGATGACGTTGAATAAAACGAGTTTGTTTTTCATTTCAGTACGTACCCCACGCCGCGCACGGTTTCGATTTGCGCCGTCGATTCGGCAAGCAGTTTTCTCAAGTCCGCAATATGAATATCGAGAGTTCTCGTTTCGCCGTAGTTGTCGCCCCACACGCTGTCGAGAAGCGTATTGCGAGAAAGCACGTTTTGCGAGTTTTGAACGAGCAGTTTCAAAAGTTCGTATTGCTTCAACGTGAGTTTCTTTTCCTCGCCCGAGATAATCACGCAATGGGTCGAATCGTCGATACGAACGTCCTTATACGCAATCGCACTCTTTTGCGATTTGCGAAGTTTTGCGTTGATTCTCGCAACGAGTTCCAACACGCCGAACGGTTTTGCGAGATAGTCGTCCGCGCCCAAATCGAGCCCGCGCACCTTGTCGATTTCGGTGGATTTTGCCGAAACCATAATCACGGGAATATCACTCGTTTGCGAGTTGCTTTTCATCGCTTTGAGAATCTCGTATCCGTCAAGACCGTCGAGCATTATATCCAAAATCGCAAGGTCGCATTTCCTCGCCGAAAGCGCGCTCAAAAAGTCCTCGCCGTTTTGGAAACACTCGATTTCAAAACCTGCGTTTTTAAGCGCGTACGCATATACCTCGCGTATGGATTGTTCGTCGTCAACTGCATAAATAAGGCGTTTATTTTCCATTTTGTCACCGTAAAGCGTCGATTGTGTGTTTTGTTTAACTTTGGCTGTGATACCCCGTCACCGCATATTCCGCCCACTCGCCTATGTTTACGGCGTGGTCGCCTATGCGTTCGAGATACTTTGCTATCATCATAAAAAGTATTGCTTGTTCCGCGTTTTCGGGGTCTTTTTTGATGAGTTCGACAAGGTCGGATTTGACGATTTCAAACAACTCGTCCACTCTGTCGTCGCGCTTGTCGAGTCCCCTTGCAGTGTCCAAATCTCTGTTGATATAACTCGACACGCCGTCCTTGACCATACCTATGGCAAGTTTGGACATAAGTTCGATATGCTCGGGTTCTTTGATAAATTTGTCGTCCTTAAATTGCAAACTTATCTCGGATATATCCGCGGCTTGGTCTGCTATGCGCTCGAGGTCGGTTATCATTTTCAGAGCCGCCGACACGTCGCGGAAATCGCTCGCAACGGGGTGTTCCATAAGCAAAATTTTTAGGCAATCTTGCTCGATTTCCCTTTGCTCGTCGTCGATGTTTTTGTCCTCTGCGATTACTTCTCTTGCAAGGTCTTTGTCGAGATGTTTGAGAGCCTTTATGGACTTTTCGATTGCGATTTGCGTGTCGTGACACATCGCCACGAGTTTGTTGAACACGAGATTGAGTTCTCGTTCGTATTTGTTTCTTATACTCATAGTTTATCTATTATTCCTTCTTATATCAAGCGATTTGTCAAATATATTTCGGCGTAATCGCTATTAAATTTTTCGCTTTCAAACGGTTATAATTGATTTTTGAAATCAACCGAATCTACCCGTAATATAGTTTTCGGTGCGCTTATCGCAAGGCGACGAGAAGATTTGTTCGGTATCGCCGTATTCCACTAGTTCACCGAGCAGGAAAAACGCCGTTTTGTCCGCGATTCTGGTTGCTTGTTGCATATTGTGCGTGACGATTACGATAGTCGTGGATTTGGCAAGTTCGTCGCAAAGTTCCTCGATTTTGCCCGTCGATATGGGGTCGAGCGCGCTTGTAGGCTCGTCCATAAGAAGAATTTTCGGCTTTACGGCAAGGGCGCGCGCTATGCAAAGTCGTTGCTGTTGTCCGCCCGAAAGTCCGAGCGCGGATTTGTCGAGGCGGTCTTTTAACTCGTCCCACATAGAAGCGTCTTTGAGGGATTGTTCAACAATCTCGTCGAGTTGCGCCTTTTTGTGAATACCTATCGTTCTCGGTCCGTACGCAACGTTGTCGTACACGCTCATAGGAAACGGATTGGGCTTTTGAAAAACCATACCCACGTTGCGACGAAGTTCGTTCACGTCGATTTTGCCGTAAATATCCACGTCGCCCACAAGGAATTTGCCCTCGATTTTGCAACCGTCCACGAGATCGTTCATACGATTGAAACATTTGAGAAACGTCGATTTTCCGCAACCCGACGGACCTATAAACGCCGTGACTTGTCTTTCGGGTATTCCTATATTAACGTTCTTCAACGCTTGGAAATCGCCGTACCACAAGTTTGCGTTTTCGACGGAAATATTCTGTCCGAATTCAAGCGTTTTTTGCTGTTTTTTTGCCATTTATTTTACCTCTTATTTTTGAGAATAAGCCTTGATTTGCGCTCGTCGTACCGCCGAGTTTTCTCGACAGTTTGCCGCCTATGAGTTCGGCAAGCAAGTTGAGCGCAAGCACTATGACGATAAGCACGACCGCCGTTGCGTACGCCTCGTTCATATACCACCCTTCACCCGAAAGTTGATAGAGCGCGACCGCAAGCGTTGCGCCGCTGTCCGTCACGCCTTTTGGGATTCCGCCTATGACCGAACCCATCGTGTAAAGGAACGGCGCGGATTCGCTAATAACTCTGCCCATCGTCAGAATGACCGCCGAAATTATACCCGGCATTGCCGACGGAAGCACGACTTTGAATATCGTGCGCAGTTTGCCCGCGCCCATCGCGAAACTTCCTTCTCGAAGCATATCGGGCACGGACTTCAAACTTTCTTCCGTCGAACTTACGATTGTGGGCAAAAGCATTATGCTCACCGTGCATACGCCCGCAATTATACTGCTCGTTCCCGTAAACCATTGCTTGAAAGTTATCATACCGAACAGACCGTAAACTATGGACGGAACGCCCGAAAGCACGTTTATCGCAGTGCGGATTATCTTGATGAAAAAGTTGCGTTTTTTGGTGTATTCGTTGAGGAAAATCGCCGTCATTATGCCTATGGGGACGGAAATCAAAAGGCTCAAAACCACCGTGTAAAGCGTCGTGACGATTGCGGGAAGTATGGTGACTTTGCCGCCGAATTCGTACTTGCCGTAGATAAGTTCGGGGTTTCGCACAAGTTCGGGAAAGCCTTTGACGAAGATAAATCCTATGACGAGCACAAGCACCGCCGTTGCGATAATTCCTGCGCCGATTGCAAAAACTTTTGCTACGTCGGCGGAATGAATTTTGTGCATAAACGCGCCGTATCCGTACTTTATCCGTCTGAAAAACGCCGTTAAACGATTGTTTTTGCCGTTTTCGCGCCTTGCTATCTTCTTTGACGTAACGCTTTTCACCACTCGTTTGGACACGAGATTGAACACGAGGTTCACGACGAGAATAAACGCCAAAAGCACCGCGCCCGTCGCAATCAACGCGCCCTCTTGCAACTCGCCCGCGTATCCCATTTCGAGAACGATGTTTGCAGTAAGCACACGGAAGGACGAGAACAGTCCGTCGGGATAAGTAACCGAGTTCCCCGCAACCATTACGACCGCCATAGTTTCGCCGAGCGCACGACCAATACCCAAAACCAAAGACGCCGTTATGCCCGAACGAGCCGCTGGCGACATAATGTGAAACACAGTTTCGCTGTGCGTCGCCCCCATTGCGAGCGAGCCTTCGTAATAACTTTTCGGCACTGCTTCGAGGCTCGTGCGCGACAAGGATACGACGGTCGGAAGAATCATTATGCCGAGTATAAGCGACGTTGCCAGAAGTCCGCTGCCGTTGTTGGGCGCAACGTTTGAAAGAAGCGGAAGCAAAAATACGATTCCGAAAAATCCGTATACGACGGACGGTATGCCCGCCAAAAGATTGATAACCGACGAAAGCGGTTTTTTGAGAAATTTCGGACAGTAAAACGCGAGGAAAACCGCCGTGAAATATCCGAGCGTTCCGCCGATTATCAGCGCGCCCACCGTTGCAGAAAGCGTGCCGACTATCATCGTGAATATGCCGTAACTTCCCGCCGCCGCGCCACCGTATACGTCGTCTTTGTCGGGCATCCACTTGTCGCCGAAAAGGAAGTTGAAAAAGCCTATCTCTTTGAGTGCGGGTACGCTTTTTGCAATCAGAAACGCGAAAATCGCAACGACGGCAATCGTGCAAACGACCGCCGCAGATGCGAATACGCCTTTTCCTATTTTGTCTTTAATTCTGTTTGCAGTCATAATTAGCCGAGTTGACTGAATTTGGTGATTTCACCCGTATAGATTTTGTAGAGTTCGGCAAGGGTCAAATCTTCTACGCTCGTGTTGTCCTTGTTGACGATGACCGCAACCGCGTCGAGGCAGACGTTGAAACTGTCGATGCCGTCTTTGTCCACCGCCGCAGAAGAAAGGCCGATTACGTTGCCGCTATTGTCGTCCTCAACCGCCTTGCGTCCTACCGACGAGCCTTCGAGTTGAATGTCGAACACGTCGCTTGCGTTCACGCCGTAAAGGCTTGCATACGCTTTTGCCGCCGCGTTGATGAGTTTTTCCATAGAGGTCGAGCCGCGCACGACGATTTTGTCACCTGCGGGAAGCGTCGTTTGTTTTTCGTACGTGCCGACCGCTATTGCTTCTTTGCCCGCGTTCGCTCTCTTTGCGCCGTCGGAAAGGAATATCGTTCCCACTTCGTCGCTGTCGCAGATACCTTCGAGTGCGTCACTTTTGAGATACTTCATAAAGTCTGCCACTCTTGCGGAAAGTTCGGTTTTGTTGGTGGTCATAAACACGAACGGACGTTGAATTTTGTACGTTCCGTCAAGCACGGTCTGTTTGCTCGGCACTACGCCCGCAACCTTTACGACCTTGACCGAATCGTTCACCGAACCGAGTGAAACGTAGCCGATTGCTTGTTTGTCCGATTGTACTGCCGACAACACCGTGCCGGTTTTGCTCTGCACGTTTGCTTTCGAGGTCGTGCGGAACACCGTTTTGCCGTTTTCGTCCTTTTCGTTGAGGTAATGCGTGCCGTCCGTGACAACCTTATCGAACGCTTCGCGAGTGCCGCTGCTCTGCTCTCTTGCAATAACGGTTATGTCCTTGTCGGGATTAAAGCCTGCGTTGCACGCTACGAGCGATACCGCCGTGACCAAAACAAGTGCGATTGCTATCGTAATGAATATCGATTTTTTCATAAGTCGTTCCTTCTTTTTTTTAAGTTTGCAAGCAAAGCATATCATTTTCACATCTTTCAAACAGCCCGATTTCGGTAAAGCAAACGTAAAGTCTTTGTAAAGTCGCAAAATTCTGCAATATTTGATTTGACAATCCAATCGCAATAAACGATATTATATACGTGTTCGCAATACGAACGTAATAAACGTATTCCAAGGTGAAGTATGCAAACCAAACGTATCCTATCCGTACAAGACGTATCTTGCGTCGGGCAATGCTCTCTGACCGTCGCTCTGCCCATAATTTCCGCGTGCGGAATCGAAACCGCAATTCTTCCCGCGGCGATTCTGTCCACCCACACTTGCGGTTTTTCGGGCTATACTTGCCGCGATTTGACGGAAGATATACCGCCTATACGCAAGCACTGGCAAAAAGAACGTATCTTTTTTGACGGCATATACACGGGCTATTTGGCAAGCGCAAAGCAAATCGAATACGTCAAAGACATTATGCAAACCTGCCTAAAACCCGACGCACCCAAAATCGTAGATCCCGCAATGGCGGACAACGGAAAACTTTACCCTGCCTTCGATATGGATTTTGTGTCCGCAATGAGAGATTTATGCTCGCACGCGGACGTAATTCTGCCCAACGTAACCGAAGCGTGCTTCCTCACGGGCGAAGAATATAAATCCGCTTACGACGAAGCGTATATCGATACGCTTTTGTCCAAACTCGCCACACTCGGCGCAAAAACGGTCGTCTTGACGGGCGTAAGTTACGACGATTCCACAACGGGCGTAGTCGTCTTTGAAAACGGCAACAAGCAATATTACAAACACAAAAAATTAAGCAGAAATTGTCACGGCACTGGCGACGTTTTCGCATCCGCATTTACTGGTGCGTATATCAATGGCAAATCTCTCTACGATTGTGCCAAAATCGCCGCCGACTTCACCGTCGAGTGTATAGAAAAAACGCCGTCCGAGCATTGGTACGGCGTTTGTTTCGAGCAATGCCTTCCGTCCTTGTTTGCGAAATTGAAATAGACATATCACAATTTACGGTCGGTTTTACACTTTGAAATTGCAAAAAATAAAGCGACAGCATTCTGTCGCTTTATTTTATAGGAATCTGGTTATTTGTTTTTATATAGACCGATTACAGACCTTTGCGGATATGAATTAACTTGCCGTATTCGTCGGTTGTGGAATAATACATAACTGCATTGATAACTTCGTGTGCGTCAAGCAATTCATCTATCGGCCGCATAATATAAACCTTATTGCTTTAATTGCTAGACATCCCGCGTATTAATCTCAAATACATATCTTCAAGATTAACTTTAGGCATCCACCCTATCTTATGAATCTTCGAGCAATCCATATTTACTTTAGATGGTGGAGCATAGCCGAATTTTGATACATCTTTAGGCATATCAAATAATAACTTTATCTTGTTTCCTGCTATAGTAGAACAAACCATTTCCGCAAGATCTTTTGCCGAAATATACGTTTGTTCATTTGCTACGTTATACGCCTCACCGCTAGTTCCCTTTACTAAGAGCAACAAAATGGCACTTATCGCATCTGTAATATAACAATAGTTGCGAGCTGATTCGCCAGTCGTATGAAAAACAACATCTTTATTATCGATAACGCATTTTGCCAACTGAACGAAAAGTCTTTGATCATTGTCAGCCACTTGCGCTCCAACTGTCTGCGCTAAACGCGCGATTTTGACATCTTGTCCATATTCTTTTGCATATGCAACACAAATATTTTCCGAAATACGCTTTCCTTCTGAATATGAACTACGCACACTTGAAATATCGATATATCCAAGATCTCGTTCGGTAATGGTCTCGCAACCATCTATTACGCCATACACTTCCAACGATGACAAAAAAACCGTTGACTTGGCATTATGTTCTACCGCAAAATCCAGTACGTTCATCGTACCTAAAACGGTTGTTTTTATTACCTCGACCGGCGTTTCCACCATCGCTGCGGACGATGTTACGCTTGCTGTATGGATTATATAATCTACTGTTCCTTTGTATTCTATTTTGTTTCTTATATCACCGAGTATAACTATCAAATTCTTGTCGACAGCATACTCGTCTAATACCCTTAAAAGTTTTTCTTTATTCCGCGCTGCGGCTATAACAGTAATATTTGCATTATACAATCGATTGCTTTCCAAAAGTCCTTTGATAATCGTAGAACCGATTAATCCCGTACCGCCCGTAATGAGAAATGTGTTATTAGAAAACCCCAAATCGTGTATACTTTCCGCGATACAGCGTATATCCAACCGCAACTGCTCGTTCATAATTGATCCCCGCTAAAATACTTAGTGTATTCTTTTGCTTCCATCATTCCTTTCACAAGGAAATAATCCATATGAGTAGTAATCTTTATATTATTTTCGCTTCCGTCAACAATATACAATTTCTTACCATAATAGTGAGCAATCGAAGCCGAATCAATCAAATCGGTTTTTCCGTCTTTCTTTGCATTGTTGTATAGTTCATATATATCTCGCAAATAAAATGTTTGAGGTGCTCTAGCGAATCTGCAGTTATCTCTATTTAGAGTTTCTATGCCGCTATCCCCTAAATATAGTACCGTTTCAGTAATCTTGCTTGTAACTATTGCATTACCGTTTAGTCTGGTACACTCAACGCATTTATTAATTAAGTCAGAATCTATCATAGGTCTAACACCATCGTGGATTAACACAATATCGTCTGCACCAAATTGTTCCATCAAATATTCCAATCCCAACAGTCTTGAATCGAAACCTGTTGCCCCGCCGGGGATAACGGCAGTGACTTTTTTAATATTATATTTACTTAAAAGTTGCGTCATCAAAGCGATATATTCTTTTAAGCAAACAATAACTATTTCATCTATAGATTCGGATTCATCAAATTTTTCAACCGTATGAATAATCGTTGGCTTACCGAAAATTTCCAAAAATTGTTTTGGAATTCCGTTCGATTTCATTCGGGTTCCAGTTCCGCCTGCAAATATGAGTGCTTTATTCATTTTCTATTTTCGTCTCCTAAATACTGTTTTGCAAGTGTCAAATGCTGAGATATGACTATTTTTGTTGGGAGCGTCATATAGTTACCATATAACGGCGTTAAGAATCCATCTATATCATTCGGTGCATAGAACGATTCACCTTCGAACTGGATTCGTCTATAAGGGAATAATATATCCGAACTCCGTGTTCCGCTATACTTAAAATTCCAGAAGCCGTGGTTTCCAAGTCCATAATAAAACCTATTGCTAATAGGCGCGAATATTCCGCTATTATGAACGAGGTCATCCATTTTGTCAAACGCCTCTCCCCAATTCTTACATTTTTTGAACAGTGAAGTTCTTGCTTGCCACCAAAAATCCTTAAATTGTTGTTCAGACACCTTCGGCGCAATACAGTCTAATGGCAGTATATCAACGCTAAGAGCGGTTTTTACAGAATCGCCTTGATAAACTTTTATACCTGAATATGTTCTCACGCATACTTTTGTGCCAAAACTATCTCGCAATGCAGAATCGATTACTTTATAGTAATCTGTCCAGTTCTTGCAATTAGAAGTATCGCAATAAAGGCAACTCTCTTTTAATACATCTAATACAGAATCATATTCACTACGAATAATATCCAAATCGATATCATCATCCCACGGAATAAAACCACCGTGTCTAACAGCGCCGAGCAAATTCCCCCCTGTTAAAATAGGATGCATACCAACATCCTCAAGGATATTCTTTACCGAAGACACCAAATCTAGCAATTGCAACTGATGTTCTCTTAAATCTCCTGTCGCTTTGGGCAATTTTGACGCATCAAATTCATCCAAATACTTCTCGACTTCTTTTTTCGTCTCCTCATAGTAAGATCTGGTTTTTTTCTTAGCCGGAACATTCTTTTTGTTTAGCAAGCGTTGCAAATCTTTATCGGGTTCTTCTAATACACTATTTATATATTCAAGTGTTACGAACAAATCGTTAAATTTTTGTTCGGTCGCATATTGTTTTTTAACACCAAATTCCGAAACCTCATTCCAACCGTCCGCTGTAACAGAAATCGATTTATGCCACTTTTGAGCAAGCGCAAACGCACCGTGAACGATTCCGTCTATAAGCCACAAATTAACTGTACGATATTTGGGTGTTTTCCTAATTGCAAGAATTGGAATGTAACAAATATACAAGTTGGATTTTGTGTCACTAACCTTTTTAATTCCAAACATCGATGACGCAAATAAATAGTCTCGAGTTGTTTTAGCGGCTTTGATTACGGCATTCTTAATGTTCAACGATTTCTTTGGTACCGTTGTTATTTTATTATCTTCCACTGATACAGGAACTATGTTTGCGGGCGACATAACGTCAAAATTATCAACAAATTCCTTAATTACGGCATTATAAGACACAATATCTTCGTCTGAATACACCTTCAAGAAACCTTTTTGATTCCCGCGCAAAGTCATATTGCCGATATATTCCAAACCGTCTAAAACATTGGCAAATCTATGATTTTTGTCTATTGCCTCATGCGCCTTTTCTACAATCTCAAGTCGCAAATCTTCGTTGTTCAATATTTTCTTGCAAATCTTCCTTTCCTCTTCCGGTGTAGAAAACATCGGTATATTAACTTCGGGAAACAAGTTTTTCAAATCTTGCGAATATTCAGATACTAAACAAGCATTGGATGCCATAACGTCGCACACTCTAAAAGAGAACCCGTTTTGCGCCTGTATATGTTTCGTATTAATAGAAATTTTCGATGAATTATAGAAATCCTCATTTTCTTGTTTGGTGAAAGTTTGCTGAGAATTATAACATAATGCAACTTCTGGAAAATAATTCATACAAGGTATCTTCCAATAAGCGCCTCTGATTTCAAGTCCTAAGTCTGAGACAGCGGACAAATAATGCAATCTGCGCAATCCGCTTATTTCAATTGCCGCTCGATTTTCATCTAAAAAATCAAAGTTGGATTCATACTGTTTTATTCCCAATTCGTCCTTAATTTGTTCTGCGGTATTAAACGGATACTTTGTAAATGAATCGATAATTTTTTTAGCAAATTCTCTTTCTTCAACAGTTGGATTATTTGCAATAAACTTATTGACAAATGTGTACCCTTTCCAAAGCCAATTTGACCCTAAAAAACTAATATTAGAAACAAAAGGTGTTTCGCTATTATGATGTATCTCAGTAAAAAACGGTATAAGCGCAATGCTACTTTCTAAAGCAGAAAAAGTATCCTTTATCAGTTTTATACCAGCCGACTGGCTAGTAACAAATTTATATCTCTCAACATTTGCTTTAAGTCTATCAGTTCCTGAATATACCAAAGGAGAATCTACATCATAGATAATTATAGGACAATCCACAATGTTCGATATATCCCAAAATTTATTATTAAAAAGTATGCACAATTCAGGATTGAATTTCATCAATATGCGTTTTTGCAATGCAGGTATTTCGCCTTCAAAATCTCGAGTATATGTTTTTTGATGGAAACACAATACATCGTTACCGGCATCTTTTAGGCCGTTAATGAACGATTCATAAAAAGGAGGCATTGCATCGAAATCATCCTTTTTCCTACCAAAATTATATAATGCTACAAAAACTCTTGCCATTTTTCACTCCCTGCAATATTTTATTTATTGCCTAATATAAAAACATAATTCGTTGTTGCGCTACCGCCGATATTTAACATTAGCGCATTATTGGCACCTTTAACTTGATACTTTCCGGCTTTACCTGTAACCTGTTTATATAAGTCAAGGAACATTCTCGCACCCGATGCGCCAACGGGGTGTCCACAACCTATCAAACCGCCACTTGGGTTAATAGGCTTTTGCCCGTCAAATGCGATTAGTCCTGATTCAATTGCGCTATATTCTTCCCCTGGTTTTGTCAATCCAAAAGCAGAAATCGCAGCATACTCACTGGAAGTAAAACAATCGTGCGTTTCAAAAACATCGATGTCGTTTACTGAAAGCCCACTTCTATTATAGGCATCTAGAACTGCTTGTCTTGTCCAAGGCAAAGCATATTTGTTACTTCTTGCTTCTTCGATTTTTTTGTCAAACAATAGCGGTGCGACTCTATGCCCATAACCTTTCACAATCGGAGAATGCTTTATGTTGTGTTCTTTTATGAACCCTTCTGATGCAAGCACAACAATCGCAGCACCGTCTGTGACTTGTGAGCAATCGGAAATTGCAAGTCGTCCGCCTATAAGAGGATTCGTTTCCGTTCCACGGTTTTTTGCTTGTTCTAGATTCATAAACCATTTTCGAGTTTGCGCAAGTGGATTACGTTTTGCATTTTCGTAATTTTGCAGCGAAATTACTGCTAGGTTGTCCATAAAACGCGATTCGGATAAAGAATACTTGTCAATAATAACATCGGCCAATCTTCCAAAAAGTTTTGGAAAAGGATAATCTATGTTTTTCCCTTCTTTTTCGTAATAAGCTGCGCGTCCAAGTATATCACCGCAAACTTTTGAATCGACCGTTTTCATCAATTCAAACCCTATTACTATCGCAAGATCATATTCATTAGCTTTAATCTTTGATATGGCAGCATCAAGAGCGACCGAACTCGATGCACACGCCGCCTCATATCTTGCAGACGGAACGCCATAAAAACTTGGTGATACCTCCGTCAATAACGATCCAAGGTGTCCTTGATTCAAATATTGTTCAGCAATAAAATTGCCTACGAAACAACAAACTCTATTCCTTTTATTCAATGAAATAATAACATCTTCTGTCAATTCACAATCAATTAGCCCATCGTGAACGACCTCTCGAAGTAAAGCTATTACATTTTTACCTTCTTTTGTCCAATTCCTTTCAAAATCGGTTTGCGCGCCGCCAATAACAAAAACATCACTCATATGCATTTCTCCAACCATCATTTTGAAACTCTAAAAAAAGGTCTGTAATCATATTTAGATCTTTCTATTCTACTAAAAACATCCGTTTTCAAACCATTAATTTCAAATTCTCTGGCTCTTTCTTCCACGTCGATAACCGTTGACAGCAATCCATATAAAGCAAGCGGGGGACACCAGTTGAACCCTGTTGCCATTGCATCATCGGCAGCCGACAAACTATTTGATATAGAATTAGCCATATTTAGCGAATAAACAATATAATCTATAAGAAAGTTCAAGCAAATATTTGCCTCATCACTCTTGTCGAATGCAAGGATTTTTATTGCTTCTTTATAATTTCCTTCCCTTATCTTTTCGTTCATTTCTGATGAAAAAGAAAAATCATATTGCTTTCTTTTTCTATATTGTTTTGAAACTATATCGTATACATATTTTTCTTTCTTTCCTTCAACTATAACTGTTTTATACAAACCCTCGCCTGTCTTTCGTCCCTTTTTCCCTTGTTCAATTAATTCCCGAACAAATTGCGGACATAAAAACGTCTCTTTTTCGTAATCATTTGCATTTTGGAATACATTATCGACAATAGACAAATGAATATCAAGCCCTACGAAATCAATAGTTGCAAGAGGAGGCATAAGACGACCTGAAAACACATCTAAGATTGAATCTATATAATCGATGCCGCCTCGCAATTTATATTTTTCTGCGTATTGAAGTGCCTTATTAAGGAAATGAAATCCTATTCTATTCGCTAAAAATGCAGGCTCATCAGCAGCAAAAACCACCGTTCTTTTTAGTTGATCGCGCAAATATTTTGCAAGCAGTTCCGTCATTTTTGAATCAGCGTCAGCTGACGGTATCAGTTCGCACAAACATAAACTATACGGCGGATTAAACATATGGACGCCATAATAACGCGACCTCATTTTTTGAGGCAAACACGATGCAATAGCATTAATCGACAAACCGGATGTTCCAGAACAAACAATAGCATCGGCTTTTACATTACTTGCTATTTGCTTTGTTATGTCTTCTTTTATTTCAATCTTTTCCGCAACGCTTTCAAAAACGAGATCCGAAACTTTGACACAATCAGCAAGCATTGAATAATCTGCCGGATGCAACTTGTTTCTAATGCTATCTGCTCTAACAGAGCGATATGCTTTTTCAATAGCGGTTTTTGATTTCTCAAAATCTCGGCACACCATAAAAACATCAGCATTGCCGAACGATGCAAAAATGCCCGCAATGTTTGTTCCCATAGTGCCGTTAGCTCCTACAATCGTGACGGTTTTTATTTTTAAATCGTCATTTCTTATCATTCGTTACTCCTTCTAACCATTTATCATATCCGATGCCTTCCCAAGGCATTCCTCTATCGAAATTATAACGCCACGGATATGCGCTCGTATTTGTATTCTTATCAATCACCTTATTCGCATCACAAATTTCTCTTGCGGGATTTCCTACATACACTTTTCCCTCTATTGTATTTTTTGTTACTACCGCACCGGCACCTATCAACGTATCTTTCGCAATTATTATACCCGGTAAAACTGTCGAAGATGTAGCAATAACAGCGAATTCATTGACTGTAACACCTTTCATTACAATAGAAGGCGGCGTTGGGTCATTAGTCAAAACAACATATGGGAAAATCCACACATAGTCCTTAATCAAACTTTTCTGTCCTATATGGACATTGCTGTGTAAATTTACATAATTTCCAATTGTACAGTATCCTTGTATATCAGACAATGTTCCTATTCTAACGTGATCACCGATAATCGAATGCTCTCTGATTGTAACTCTGTGCCCTGTTTGAAAGTTTTTACCAATCTCAGTATCTCCGTAAATAATCGTTTCACTACGGATTATTGAATTTTCGCCTATTACTAAAGGATGATTGCCGTTTTCGTATTTGTTAAAAAAATCGACTAAATACTCGCCTAAAATACAACGAGCACCAATATATGTGTTTTTTTTAATTATGACGTTGTCCCTAATTATTGTACCATAATCGACGTAAACGCCATCTTCGATAATAACATTATTACCTATGATAACGCCATCATTTATTCTCGCGTTTTCCGATATAAAAGTATTTTCCATAGATACCTCATTAAAACGCATTCAATTTTTCGATCAAATAATCGACCTGCTCGTCGGTCATACCGTAATATACGGGTATGGACAATTCACATTCGGAAATCGTTTCGGCAATAGGATAATCGCCCTTCTTGAATCCGAGATCTCGATACGCGCCTTGCAAGTGCATCGGCTTCGGATAGTGCTTGTTCGTTCCTATTCCGTTTTCGTTAAGATATTTCTCAAGAGCGGCGCGTTCTTTGCAAAGCACTGCAAAAATGTGCCATACGTTGAAGTGGTCCTCGTCGCAAGGTTTGGGCATAACGATGAGCGGATTATGCACTTCGTTTATCAGCCTCTTTGCAATCTCGTTTCTTCTTGCGTTCCATTTGTCGAGGTCGGTAAGTTTTGCGTCCAAAAACGCCGCTTGCATCTCGTCCAAGCGCGAGTTAGTACCTTTTTCGATATGCTCGTATTTGATTTTCGAGCCGTAGTTTCTCAAACAGCGAAGTTTCTCTGCGAGTTCGGCGTCGTTCGTCACGATTATGCCTGCGTCGCCGAGCGCGCCCAAGTTTTTGCCGGGATAGAAACTAAATCCCGCCGCATCGCTGTAATATGCCGATTTATGTCCATTGTATTCCGCGCCGTGCGCTTGCGCCGAATCCTCTATAAGTTTTAACGAGTATTTGTCCGCGATTGCTTTGATCTTGTCCAAATCTGCCATTCTGCCATAGAGATTGACTGCGATTATGGCTTTCGTTTTATCCGTGATCGCGTCTTCTATTCTTTCGGGGTCTATATTGAACGTATCGAGCGTCGGCTCGACAAATACCGGCGTAGCACCGACGTAAGAAACCGCGAGTGCCGTCGCGATATAAGTGTTTGACGGAACGATAACTTCGTCGCCGTAAGTCACGCCCATCGCCTTAAGAGTCAAATAGAGCGCGTCGAGACCGTTTCCGCATCCGACTGCGTATTTTGCGCCGCAGTATTGCGCGAAATGCGTTTCAAAATTCTCGACTTCTTTGTCGAGGATAAAACTGTTTGCTCTCAAAACTCTGTTGAACGCCGCAGTGAGTCGATCGTTCAACTCGTCGTGCATTACACTCAAATTCAAATATGGTATTTTCATTGTTTTTTCTTTCATAAACGTTTTGTGTGAAATATGTAATAATCGAGAATAAGCTCTCTTAAACATATTTTCCCTCTATATATTCTTAGTTTATTATAGCATATATATCACAAAATTCAACAAAAAAATACATATCTGCCCTTTTGCGGTTGATTGACAAACGCAAAAGTATAATATTGACATCTTCGCGCGTTTGGTGGTATATTTATATAAATAAATACACTCTATAAAGATAAATGGGGAAATACGTATGAAAGGCATAATTTTAGCAGGCGGAAAAGGCACTCGTTTGTACCCCTTGACCATTGCGGTATCGAAACAACTTTTGCCTATTTACGACAAACCGCTTATATATTATCCGTTGTCGATTTTAATGCTTGCCGGCATTAAAGAGATTTTGATTATCTCGTCCCCCGACGCAATCGAACAATACAAATCTTTGTTGGAAGACGGATCGTCTTTGGGCGTCAAGTTTTCGTATGCGGTGCAAGACAAGCCGCGCGGACTCGCAGACGCTTTCATTATCGGCGAAGAATTTATCGGCGACGACGACGTTTGCTTGATTTTGGGCGACAACGTTTTCTACGGGCAAAACTTTGCGCATACTTTGAAACAAGCCATAGCGAAAAACGAAGGCGCAACGGTGTTCGGTTATCCCGTCAAAAATCCGAGAGAATTCGGCGTCGTAGAGTTCGATAATGACTTCAACGTGTTGTCGCTCGAAGAAAAACCCGAAAATCCGAAATCGTCGTATGCCGTGCCCGGCTTGTATATTTACGATAACAGCGTCGTCGAAATAGCCAAAAACGTCAAGCCTTCGGCAAGAGGCGAAATCGAGATTACTTCTATAAACAACGAGTATTTGAACCGCAAAAAGTTGAAAGTTATTTTAATCGGACGCGGAACGGTATGGCTCGACACGGGCAGTCCGAGCGGAATGATGCAAGCGGCTACGTATGTAGAGGTGGTGCAAAACAGACAAGGCCTTTACATCGCTTGTTTGGAAGAAATCGCTTGGCGAAACGGATATATCGACACGCAACAACTCAAAAAGCAAGGCGAAAAACTTGCGCAAACAGAATACGGCCAATATCTTTTAAGGTTGGCAAACAACGAAAACAGACTATGAAAATTTTTGTCACCGGCGGCGCCGGATTTATCGGAAGCAACTTCGTTTACTATATGTTGGGCAAACACCCCGATTACGAAATAGTTTGCCTCGACTGTCTGACCTATGCGGGCAATATGGAAACGCTTGAAGACGCGTTGAAAAATCCGAAATTCAAATTCGTCAAAATCGACATAACGGACAGAGAAAACGTATACAAACTCTTTGAAACCGAAAAACCCGATATCGTCGTAAACTTTGCGGCGGAAAGTCACGTCGACAGATCGATAGTAAATCCCGAAATTTTCTTGAAAACGAACATTCTTGGCACGCAAGTTCTTATGGACGCGTGCAGAAAATACGGAATCACGAGATACCATCAGGTTTCTACGGACGAAGTGTACGGCGATTTGCCGCTTGACAGACCCGATTTGTTCTTCACGGAAGAAACCCCTATTCATACGTCGAGTCCCTACTCTGCATCGAAAGCGTCGGCTGACTTGCTCGTTTTGGCATATCATCGCACATACGGCTTGCCCATAACTATATCTCGTTGTTCGAACAACTACGGACCGTATCACTTCCCCGAAAAACTTATTCCTTTGATGATTGCAAACGTTCTCAACGACAAACCGCTTCCCGTATACGGCGACGGCAAAAACGTTCGCGACTGGCTCTACGTCGAGGATCACTGCTCTGCCATCGATCTTATTATTCACAACGGCAGAGTCGGCGAAGTATACAATATCGGCGGCCATAACGAAAAAACCAATCTCGAAGTTGTCGAAACGATTATTCGCACTCTCGGGAAAGGCGAAATAAAATTTGTAAAAGACAGAGCGGGACACGATCGCAGATACGCCATCGATCCCGCAAAAATTCACCGTGAACTCGGTTGGTTGCCCCAAACTACGTTTGAAGACGGAATCCGTCGCACAATCGACTGGTATCTCACGCATAAGGAATGGTGGGAAAGAATAATCAGCGGCGAATATCAAAATTATTACGCCAAAATGTACGAGGGCAGATAATGAATCCCCTTGTAACCGTCGTCACGCCTTCATACAACAATTCAAAAACGATATTCGGCGCAATCGATTCCGTACTTATGCAATCGTATCCGAATATTCAATATATTGTTTGCGACGACGCGTCGAGCGACTTCGACGGCGAGGCAATAATCGAGTATATCCGCGCAAAAAACACGGGAAATATAGTCGATTTGATAGTTACACGAAACGATAGCAATCTCGGCATAACAAAGAACCTAAACCGCGCTTTATCGAAAGCGAACGGCAAGTATCTGTTCAACGTCGCTGCTGACGACGAGTTTTTCGACGAATCCGTACTGACGCAATGGGTCGAACGATTTGAAAGTACGAATGTCGACGTTATAACCGCAAAACGAGCCGTTTACGACGAGAATCTCATTACGCACTTATACGACGCGCCGACGTCGGCGGAAATCATCGCGATAGAAAACTCAACGCCGCAAGAATTGTTCGAGAAAATGCGAGGTTACAACCTCATTTTCGGTTGTTGCACCGCAAGAACGAAAACGAGTTTTGAACTTATGGGCGGTTACGACGAAAAGTATCCGCTTATCGAGGACTATCCTTCAAATTTGAAACTTTTGCGACTTGGTATTCGTATCGAATTTTGGGACAGAGCAGTTGTAAAATACAGAAGCGGCGGCATCAGCAGTCAAGGCGGATTAAGCAAAAAGTATCTGCAAATATCGGATAGTATTTTCAAAAACGAGGTACTTCCCTACTGCCAGAATCCATCGGCGGCAAAAGCAGATTACAAGGCGTGGAAAAACGAAGCGATATGGCTGCGCGAAAAAAAAGCGTTTGAATCCGCGCATAACGAAAAAAGCACCGCTTGCAAACGTCTTAAATATATTTGCTTTATGGCAATCAAACACCCCGTTATTTCAATAAAACGTTTCATAAGGACAAAACTATGGACATCAAACAAATAGACTTCCAAAAACACGGCGATTCGAGAGGAATGCTCGTAGTCGCAGAATACGAAAAAGAAATTCCCTTCACCGTAAAACGCGTTTATTACATCTACGGCGTCGGCGAGCATACCAGTCGCGGATTCCATTCGCACAAAAATTTACAACAAATCTATATAGCAATTCACGGCAGTTGCAAAGTTATGCTGACAAACGGCGAAGAAAAACAAGTCGTAACCCTTGACGACCCGACGAAAGGATTGTATATCGGGCATAACGTTTGGCGTGAAATATTTGATTTTTCGCAAGACGGCGTTTTGCTTGTCCTTGCATCCGAAAAGTATTCCGAAGACGACTACATTCGCTCTTACGAAGAATTCCAACAGTGGCAAAATCGCAATAATAAGAATTAAGTTTCTAAATTTATTTTTTATAATTTTATTATTCTAAAAGCATAAAAAAAACGACTTGCATTTGCAAGTCGTTTTTCTTTGTAGGTGTAAAGATTACTTGAGTTCTGCGGTTGCGCCGACTTCTTTGAATTTTGCAACAAGTGCTTCTGCTGCATCTTTCGGCATTGCTTCTTTGACGGTCTTGGGTGCGCCATCGACAACTGCTTTTGCTTCGACGAGGCCGAGTCCGGTTGCGTCTTTGACGGTCTTGATAACTTGGACCTTGTTCGGACCAACTTCTTTAAGAACGACGTCAAATTCGGTCTTTTCTTCTTCTGCGGGTGCTGCTGCGACTGCGCCGACTGCTGCGACGGGTGCTGCTGCGCTTACGCCGAATTCCTCTTCGAGTGCTTTAACGAAATCGTTGAGTTCAAGGACTGTCATAGCCTTGATTTCTTCCATAAGTTTATTCAAATCTGCCATTTTAGTTTTCTCCGTTTAATTTATTTTTGTTTTGCAGTCACGCTACTGCTGCGATTACTCTGCCTTTGCCTCTGCGATTTTGTTCAAGCAAATAGCAAGTTTCGAGATGGGTGCTTGCAAAGAGCCAAGCATCTTTGAGAGCAAAATTTCCTTTGAGGGAATTTCTGCGATTTGTTTCAAGCCTGCTTCATCGAGGAATTCGCCTTCGACCATACCGCACTTTGTCTTCATCTTGTTGAAAGCCTTGATGTTTTTGACAACGTACTTAGCGGGAGCGACAGCGTCCGTGGATGAGAACGCAACAGCAGTCGGGCCATTGAGCGCTTCGTCGAACTGGGTGTAACCGAGTTCATTGAAAGCGATCTTGACGAGGCGGTTTTTCAAAACTGCGTAATCGACGCCGTTTTCTCTGAGTTCCTTACGGAAAGCCGTATCTTGAGCGACCGTAAGACCCATATAGTCAACGATGACGATGGACTTTGCAGAAGAAATTTTGGCCTTGATGTCTTCGACTTGTTGCTTTTTGGCTTCAAGAACTTCTTTGTTCATCTTTACCTCCTATAAAAGTTGGCGACTTATCGTCGCGAAAAATTAAAGCGTCATTCCAAAAGAGAATGACGCAATCATACAAAGGAAAGTATTCAGCACATCCTCGGCAAGCGATAGAACTTACGGCATACGCCACTTGCTGTCTTTGGAACGCATATATAATACAATTTTTGACGATACGATGTCAACCGATTTTGCAAAATAGTTTGTAGATTTGAAAATTGCAAGAAGATATTGTTTATTTTATTACCGCTCGCTTTTTAATGGGGATAGGATGTTAACTATTTAATAGTGTTAAACGGTCAATCCATTAATGGTGATAAAACGGCGATATTTAGATGAATAACGAGAAAGAGCCACGCAATCGACAACCCTAATTTACTATGCGTAAATGAGTTGGCGATGCGTGGCTCTGACACAGTTATTCAC